>CAZUBF010000004.1:25453-51559 GCA_964618555.1 uncultured Azohydromonas sp. | reverse complement strand
AGGTCTCGTAGGTGCCCTGCACGATGCCCTGGCTGCCGATGTAGATCCAGCTGCCCGCGGTCATCTGGCCGTACATCATCAGGCCCTTGCGGTCCAGCTCGTTGAAGTGTTCCCACGTGGCCCACTTCGGCACGAGGTTGGAGTTGGCGAGCAGCACGCGCGGCGCGTCCGCGTGCGTGCGGAACACACCCACCGGCTTGCCCGACTGCACCAGCAGCGACTCGTCGTCGCCGAGCTCGCGCAGCGCTTCGAGGATGGCGTCGAAGCACTCCCAGTTCCGGGCCGCCTTGCCGATGCCGCCGTAGACGACCAGTGCGTCGGGGTTCTCGGCGACCTCGGGGTCGAGGTTGTTCTGGATCATGCGGTACGCCGCCTCGGTGAGCCAGCTCCTGCAGCTGAGCTGGGTGCCGCGCGGGGCGCGCACGGGTCGCGCGGCGGCGATGCGGCGCTGGACGGACAGGTCGGTCATGGCTTGGCGTTCCCGGTGCGGTCGACGGGCGAACTTTAGTTGTCTAGACAACCTCGGACAAGAGGAGTCGCGTGCGGGGTTTCCCTGACTGCATCGCGACGTCGCCCGCTTGTCTAGACAAGAACGGATCACTACACTGCCGCGCATGAGCGAGAGCGTCGTCCTCGGGCGCGGGGCCACCGCGCCGTACCTGCGCGTCAAGCAGTACCTGAAGGACGAGCTGTCGCGCGCGCGCTGGCTGCCCGGCGAGCTGATGCCCTCCGAGGCCGAGCTGGTGGCGCAGTTCGGCGTCAGCCGCATGACGGTCAACCGCGCGCTGCGCGAGCTCTCGGCCGAGGGTTTCGTCGAACGCGTGCAGGGCGTGGGCACCTTCGCCGCGCACCTGCACCGCGTGTCGTCGACGCTGACGATCCGCGACCTGCACGACGAGATCGAGGCACGCGGCCACCGCCACCACGCCGAGGTGCAGCTCAAGCGCGAGGAGCGCGCACCGGCGGCGCTGGCCGCGCAGCTGGGCCTCGACGCCGGCGCGCCGGTGTTCCACACGCTGATCGTGCACTTCGACAACGGCGAGCCGCTGCAGTGCGAGGACCGCTACGTCAACCCGGCCGCGGTGCCCGACTACCTCGACGTCGACTTCACTCGCACGACGCCGACGCAGCACCTGCTGGCGGTCGCGCCGCTGTGGCAGGCGCAGTACACGATCCAGGCCGCGCTGCCGACGGCGCAGGAGGCGAGGCTGCTTGGCATCGCCGCCACCGATCCCTGCCTGGTGGTGGTTCGCCGCACCGTCGACCGTGGCGTGCCGGTGACGCTGGTGCGCCTGGTGCACCCGGGCGCGCGCTACCAGATCGAGGGGCACTTCAGCCCATGACGCCGCGACTCGAGCGCCTGGCCGACGCGTCGCCGCGCCCGTGGCGCAACGGCGGCGGCGTCACGCGCGAGTTGCTGGCCTGGCCGCGCGCCGACGGCTGGCGTGTTCGCGTGAGCGTCGCCGACGTCGACGCCGACGGCCCGTTCTCGGCGTTCCCCGGCGTGCGGCGCTGGTTCGCGGTGCTCGACGGCGCCGGCGTCGAGCTCGACGTCGACGGCCGGCGGCGGCGCCAGCGCCGCGACGACGCGCCGCTGGACTTCGACGGTGCAGCCACGGTGCACTGCCGCCTGCTCGACGGGCCGACGCGCGACCTGAACCTGATGCTCGCCGGCGTGCCCGGCGCGATGCAGACGGCGGTCGACGGCGCCGCCTGGACGCCACCGCCCGGCGCCGTGTGCGGCCTGTATGCCGGCGTCGCCGGGCGCTGCGCCGATGTCGCGGTGCCTGCGCAGTGCGTGCTGTGGTTCGATCGGCCGCCGCCGCTGCTGTCGTTTCGCGCCGGTGCCGACGGCGCCCCCGGCACGGCGGTCGGGCACTGGCTGTGGGCGCTGCCTGACGGGGAGCCGCAGTCATGAAGACGCTGTGGCGAGACGCGCGGCTGGTGACCCTGGTCGGCGCGCAGGGCTGGGGGCTGGTCGAACGCGGGGCCATCGTCACCGAGGGCGAGACGATCGCGTGGGTCGGCACTGAATCGGACCTGGACGCCGGCCTCGCGGTCGACGCCGAGCATCGGCTCGGCGGCGCGCTGGTGACGCCCGGGCTGGTCGACTGCCACACCCATCTGGTCTACGCCGGCGACCGCGCGCGCGAGTTCGAGCTGCGCCTGCAAGGCGCGAGCTACGAGGACATCGCCCGCGCCGGCGGCGGCATCCGCTCGACGGTGGCGGCCACGCGCGCCGCCGACGACGCGACGCTGTTCGCGCTGGCGCGCGAGCGCGCGCAGGCGCTGCAGGCCGAGGGCGTGACGACGATCGAGGTCAAGTCGGGTTACGGGCTCGCGCTCGAGCACGAGCGGCGCTGCCTGGCGGCGGCACGCCGGCTCGGCCGCGAGCTGCCGCTGACGGTGCGCACCACCTACCTCGGCGCGCACGCGCTGCCGCCCGAGTTCGACGGCCGCGCCGACGACTACGTCGACGCGGTGTGCGCCTGGCTGCCGGTGCTGCACGCCGAACGGCTGGTCGATGCGGTCGACGCATTCTGCGAGTCGATCGCGTTCACGCCGGCGCAGACGCGGCGCGTGTTCGACGCCGCACGCGCGCTGGGTCTGCCGGTGAAGCTGCACGCCGAGCAGTTGTCGAACCAGCACGGCGCAGCGCTGGCGGCCGGCTACGGCGCGCTGTCGTGCGACCACCTCGAACACCTCGACGACGCCGGCGTGCTCGCCATGGCCGCCGCCGGCACGGTCGCGGTGCTGCTGCCCGGCGCCTTCTACTTCCTGCGCGAGACGCGGCTGCCGCCGGTGGCCGAGCTGCGCGCGGCCGGCGTGCCGATCGCCATCGCCACCGACCACAACCCCGGCAGCTCGCCGACGCTGTCGCCGCTGCTGATGCTCAGCATGGCGTGCACGCTGTTTCGCCTGACGCCGGAGGAGGCGCTGCGCGGCATGACGGTGCACGGTGCGCGTGCGCTGGGGTTGGCCGACCGCGGCCGGCTCGCCCCCGGACAGCGCGCCGACTTCGTGGTGTGGCCGCACGAGCACCCGGCGGCGCTGGCCTACGTGTTCGGGCAGCATCCGCGCGTGCGCGTCGTCGTCGGCGCGCGCGACGTCGCGCCCGCACGATGAACCCCTGCGCCGGCCGGGAGCCCCGATGAACTCCAACGACGAATCCACCGTGTTCACGCTGCACCGCGGCCGCACGCCGCTGCTGGTGAGCCTGCCGCATGTCGGCACCGAGATCGCCGAAGGGCTGCGCGCGCGGCTGGTCGAACGCGCGCTGGCCGTCGAGGACACCGACTGGCACCTCGAGGCGGTCTACGCCTTCGCGAAGGACCTCGGCGCGAGCGTCATCGTGCCGCGCCACTCGCGCTACGTGATCGACCTGAACCGCCCGCCCGAGAACGCGCCGATGTACCCCGGCGCGAACAACACCGAGCTGGTGCCCACGCGTTTCTTCACCGGAGAGGCGCTGTACCGCGAAGGGGCCGCGCCCGACGACGCCGACGTCGCCGCGCGGCTGGCGCGCTTCTGGCGGCCGTACCACGACGCACTGGCCGCCGAGCTGGCGCGGCTGAAGGCCGAACATGGCCATGCGCTGCTGTGGGACGGGCACAGCATCAAGTCGCGGCTGCCGTGGCTGTTCGACGGCACGCTGCCCGACCTGAACCTGGGCACGGCGAACGGCGGCAGCTGCGCGCCGTCGCTGCGTGCGGCGCTCGCCGCGGTGCTCGACGCCCAGCACGACTACTCGCACGTCACCGACGGGCGCTTCAAGGGCGGCTACATCACGCGCCGCTACGGACGGCCCGCCGAGCGCGTGCACGCGGTGCAGATGGAGAAGTGCTGGTCGACCTACATGGACGAGCGCCCGCCTTACCGGCTGGATGCGCCGCGCGTCGCGCGGCTGCAGCCGCTGCTCGAGCGCCTGCTGTGCACGATGCGCGACTGGAGCCCCGGTGGCTGACCCCGGCGCCGAGCTGCTGTGGGCGCCGCGCGCCTGGCTGCCCGACGGCTGGGCGCGCGACGTGCTGCTCGAGGCGCGCGGCGGACGCTGGAGCGCGGTGACGCCCGGCATCGCCGACGTCCCGGCGGGCGCCACCCGGATCGACGCAGCGCTGCTGCCCGGGCTGGTCGACGCGCACAGCCACGCGTTCCAGCGCGCCTTCGCCGGTCTCGCCGAGCAGCGCGCGAGCGACGCCGACGACTTCTGGTCGTGGCGCGACCGGATGTACCGCGTCGCGCTGCGCATCGCGCCGGGCGAACTGCGCGCGGTGGCGGCGCAGCTGTACGCCGAGCTGCTCGCCGGCGGCTACACGCAGGTGTGCGAGTTCCACTACCTGCACCACGACCGCGACGGCCGCGCCCACGCCGACCCGCTCGAGATGGCCTGGGCGCTCGCCGACGCCGCCGCCGACGCCGGCATCGGGCTGACGCTGCTGCCGGTGCTGTACGAACGCGCCGGCTTCGCGCAGCCGGCGCTGCGCGACGACCAGCGCCGCTTCGCCACCGACCCCGACTGGGTGCACCGTGCGGCTCAGGCGGTCGCGGCGCGCGGCAGTGCGTTGCTCAACGCCGGCGTCGCGGTGCACTCGCTGCGCGCCGCCGCGCCGGCGTCGATCCACCGGCTGCGCACGCTCGCCGCCGGCCTCGACGGCCCGATCCACGTGCACGTCGCCGAGCAGACCGCCGAAGTCGACGACTGCCTGGCCGCCACCGGGCGCCGGCCGATCGAGTGGCTCGCGCACGAGCGCCTGCTCGACGCGCGTTGGCAGCTGGTGCACGCGACGCATGCGCTGCCCGCCGAGGTCGACGCGGTGGCCGCCAGCGGCGCTGGCGTCGTGATCTGCCCGACGACGGAGGCCAACCTCGGCGACGGCCTGCCCGACCTGCCGCGCTGGCTCGCCGCCGGCGTGCCGCTGGCCGTCGGATCGGACAGCCACGTCACGCGCGACTGGCGCGAGGAGCTGCGCTGGCTCGACTACGGCCAGCGCCTGCTGCGCCGCCAGCGCAACGTCGCCGCGGCGCCGGCTCGGGGCGAGCCGTCGACCGCGCAGCGGTTGTGGTCGCGCGCGCTGGCCGGCGGCGCGGCGGCCGCGGGGCAGGCGGCCTGGGGGCTCGTGCCCGGTGCGCGCGCCGACGCGCTGGTCGCCGACGCGCAGGACCCGGCGCTGCTCGGCATCCCGCCCGGGCGCTGGCTCGACGCGGCCGTGTTCTCGAGCCCGACGCGGCCGTGGCGCGACGTGATGGTCGCCGGGCGCTGGGTGCGCCGCGACGGCCGCCACGCCCGCGGCAGCGCGATCGCGGCGCGCTTCACCGAGGCGATGCACGCGCTGTGGCGCGACGCCGGCGGTGCGCCCGCACCCTGACGCTACTCGACCACCGTCTGCGACTGCTCCCGCAGGTACTGCGGCAGGTACCAGAACGAGCCGATCGCCTTGCCGGTGTTGCCGCTGCCCTTCCAGCCGCCGAACGGCTGGTAGCCCGGCCAGGCGCCGGTGGTCGCGCCCTGCGGCCGGTTGACGTAGGTGACCCCGGCCTCGATGCGCTGCAGGAACAGCTCGGCCTCGTCCGGGGCGCCGTAGAAGCCCGCCGTCAGCCCGTAGTCGCTGTCGTTGGCGCGTGCGATCGCTTCGTCGAGCGAGTCGACCTCGCCGACCAGCACGAAGGGCAGGAACAGTTCGTCGCGCCACAGCCGGTGGCCGTGCGGCACGCTGGCCACCGTCGGCGCGACGAAGTGGCCACGCGCCAGCGCACCGTCGTCGAGCACGCGCCCGCCGGCGAGCACCACGCCGGCGGACGCCACTTCGCCGACCGCGCGGCGATAGCGTTCGACCGCCGCCGCGTTGATCACCGGACCCATCCAGTGCGCCGCCAGCGTCGGGTCACCGACGGCGATCGCACGCGAGCGCTCGACGAGCCGTTCGCGCAGCGCCGCGGCCACCGGCCGCTCGACGTACACGCGCGAGCACGCCGAGCACTTCTGACCCTGCAGCCCGAACGCCGAGCGCACGATGCCGGTGGCGGCGCGGTCGAGGTCGGCGTGGCGCGTCACGATGGCCGGGTTCTTGCCGCCCATCTCGGCGATCAGCGGGCGCGGCCGCGCGCCGGCGGCGAAACGCCGCACCAGCGCCATGCCCACCTCGTGCGACCCGGTGAAGGTGGCACCGGCGACGCGCGCGTCGCCCATCAGCGCGTCGCCCACCTCGGCGCCGCTGCCGCTGACGAGGTTCAGCACCCCCGGCGGCAGGCCGGCCGCGTCGAAGGCGTCCATCAGCTGCCGCCCGCTCCACGCGGTGTCGCTGGCGACCTTGAACACCACCGTGTTGCCGGCCACCAGCGCCGCGCCGATCGGCCCGCCGGCCAGCGCCACCGGGAAGTTGAACGGTGCGATCACCGCCCAGACGCCGTGCGGCTTGAGCACGGTGCGGTTGTGGCTGCGCCAGCCGACCAGCGGGTCGTCGGGCAGGGAGCGGTCGAAGCCGGCGTGGACTTCCATCTGGTCGCAGTACCAGGAGATCAGATCGGCCGTCTCCTGCACCTCGCCGAGCGACTCCATGCGGTTCTTGCCGACCTCGAGCGCGACCGCGGCGCCGAACTCGAACACCCGCTGCTCGATCAGCGCCGCGGCGCGGCGAAGCAGCGCGATGCGCTGCGAGTACGGCGTCGCGGCCCAGCCGGGCGCGGCCGCGTGGGCCGCAGCGACCGCGTCGGCAACGTCCTGCGGCGTGCCGCGCGCGAAGCGCCCGAGCAGCAGCTCGCGGTCGATCGGCGAGCGCAGCTCGAACCAGCGGCCGTGGGCGCGCGGCTGTCCGCCGATCGTCATCGCGTGGTCGGCACCCAGGCGCTCGGCGCGCACGCGCGCCAGCGCCTCGTCGAAGCGCTCGTGCAGCGACGCCGGCGGGTCGAACATCGTCGCGTAGGTCAGGCGGAACGAGGGAGTCGTGTCGTTCATGGCAACGGTGGGTGGGTCAGGCAAGAAAACGCGGCGCGCTGCGGCCGCGGGCGTTCAACCGGCCGCAGGCGCGCGGGCGAACCAGGCCTGCGCAACCGCGATGCCGACCACGGTCAGCAGCAGCGAGCCGGCGAGATGCGTCAGCGCGGTGCCGACGGCCCAGGCGTACTGCTGGCGCTGCAGCATGGTCACGACCTCGATCGAGAAGGTCGAGAACGTGGTCAGCGCGCCGAGGAAGCCGGTGAGCACGAGCAGCCGCCACTCCGGCGGCACCGACGGGTGGGTCGTGAAGAACACGCTGGCCATGCCGACCAGCAGCCCGCCGACCAGGTTGGCCGCCAGCGTGCCCAGCGGCAACGCCGACGACAGCGGGTTCAGCCACACGCCGAGGCCCCAGCGCAACAGCGCACCGAACGCGGCACCCACGCACACCGAGACCAGCGCCGCGGCGTTCATGGCCCGACGCTCACGGCACGACGCCGGGCTCGCGGCGTGGGCAGCGGCACCACGTGGTCGTCGGCGACGGCCCACAGCCGCTGATCCGGCTCGTCGGCATCGACCGGATGCATGCCGGTGAACTCGCCGAAGGCCGGCAGCACGCCCACACGCGTACCGAGGCGGAAACACGGCAGCCGCAACCGGTCGACGCCGCGACCGACGAGCACGCAGGGGTGCTCGTGCCCGGCCAGCACGTAGGCGCCGGGCCGCGCTCGCGGGTGGTGGCACAGCGCGAATCCGCCCAGCCGCAGCGGTTCGTCGACGACCTCGATGTCCAGCGCCGCCGGCGGGTCGCCGGCGCGGTGGTCGTGGTTGCCGCGCACCAGCGTCAGCGGCAGCCCGGCATGGCGATCGCGCCAGCGCGCCAGCGCGTCGAGCGTCGGCGCCGCGTGCGCCGAGTGCAGCAGGTCGCCGAGGAAGACGACGCGCCGAACGCCGCCGCGCTCGACCAGCGCCGACAGGCGGCGCAGCGTGTCGCCGGTGGTGCCGCTGGGCACCGGCACGCCGAGGCGGCGGAAGCTCACCGCCTTGCCCAGGTGCACGTCGGCGACCAGCAGCGCGCCGTGGCGCGGCACGAACGCGGCGCGTTCGGGACACAGCACCAGCGTCTCGCCGCCGACTTCGACGCTGACCATCTCGGCGCCGGCTCCGGCCGGGCTCAGGCCGCCAGCAGCGCCAGCGACGCGTCGAGGTGTTCGGTCGGGCTGCGGCGGAAGCCCGAGCGCGCGTAGCGCTGCAGCCGGCCGAGCGCAAACGCGGTCAGCACGCCGGCGCGCACCTGCGCGTCGACGGTCGGCGTCGGAGAGCCCGCGGACTCGGCGGCCAGGCGCAGGCTCTGGCGCAGCTGCGCCTCGAGCTTGTCGAAGAACTGGTTCATGCGCGCGCCCAGGCGCTCGTGCTCGAACACCAGCGCGTCGCCGACCATCACCCGCGTCATGCCCGGGTTCTTCTCGCCGAACTGCAGCAGCACCGCGAGCACCTTGTGCGCCTGTGCGACACCCGAAGGCTCGCGCTCGACGATCTGGTTGACGAGCGTGAACACGCTCGACTCGATGAACTCGATGAGCCCCTCGAACATCTGCGCCTTGCTCGCGAAGTGGCGGTACAGCGCGGCCTCGCTGACCTCGAGCCGGGCCGCCAGCGCGGCGGTCGTGATGCGATCGGCACCGGGCTGCTCGAGCATCGCCGCCAGCGTCTGCAGGATCTGCACGCGCCGTTCGCCGGGCTTCGGGCGCTTGCGCGCCGGTGAGGTGACTGCCGGGGCCTGCGCGGCGACGCCGTCGAGCGATTCGGCGACGGTGGCCGCTTCGTCGGGCGGGTCGGGCAGTTCGGGCATACGGCGCTTCAGCGGCAGCAGGGGTCTCGATTCATTCTGTCACACCGCCACCCGCCGATCCGGTGCAGGTAAACACTGACTTCGCGAAGCCCTGCCCACAGCCGTTCAGCGCCGTGCGAGGGTCGTGCGCAACAGCTCGCCGAGCCGGCGCACACGCCGGTCGACGTAGGCCGGGCACCTCGCGAGGTCGCGCCGCGCGGCGCCGGCCGTGCGCGGGCGCAGCCAGCGCTGCATCCACACCGTGCGCAGTCCGACGCGGCACGCCGCCTTCTGGTGTTCGAGCGTGTCCTCGACCAGCACGCAGCGCGCCGCCTGAACGCGCAGCGACGCGACCAGGCGCCGGAACATGCGCACGTCGGGCTTCGGGCGCAACTGGCCGAACATGCGCATGTCCTCGATCGACAGCACGCCGTCGAAGCAACCCTCGATGCCCAGCGCCGACAGCACGCGTTCGGCGTAGGAGCGCGGCGCGTTGGTCAGCACCAGCTTGCGTCCGGGCAGCCGGCGCAGCGCGGAAAAGTCGTGCGGGTGGCCGCGCAGACGCTCTTCGAGCCCGGGCAACCGGTGCGTGTGCTGCAGGAAGTGCGACGGGCGCACGCCGTGGTGGCGCACCAGACCGAGCAGCGTCGCGCCGTAGCGCCGCCAGTACTGCCGCCGCAGCGCGTCGGCGGCGTCGCGGTCGACGCCCAGGAACTCGACGATGTAGTCGGTCATGCCGGCGTTGATGCCCGGCATCGCCGCGTGCGTCGCGTCGTGCAGCGTGTTGTCGAGGTCGAACAGCCAGACGGTGTCGCGGGCCACCTTGCCGTCGAGACAACGCAAGAAGTGACCGGGCTCCATCATCATCAAGCGGCCGCCGCGGATCCGGCTTTGCCGGTCCGCTGGCGGCGCCCCCCACGGGGGGAGGCGCCGAAGGCGCTTCGGGGAGGCTTCAATGCGACCGGATCATCGTGCCGTACGCCGAGTCGGTCAGCACCTCGAGCAGCATCGCGTGCGGCACGCGCCCGTCGATGACGTGCACGGTGTTGACGCCGTTCTTCGCCGCGTCGAGTGCGCTGCCGATCTTCGGCAGCATGCCGCCGCTGATCGTTCCGTCGGCGAACAGCGCGTCGATCTCGCGCGCCGACAGGTTGGTCAGCAGCTGGCCGTTCTTGTCGAGCACGCCGGGCGTGTTGGTCAGCATCATCAGTTTCTCGGCCTTCAGCACCTCGGCGAGCTTGCCGGCGACGACGTCGGCGTTGATGTTGTAGTTCTCGTTGTCCTTGCCGAAACCCAGCGGCGAGATCACCGGGATGAACTGGTCGTCCTGCAGTGCCTTGACCACGCTCGGGTCGATGCTTTCGATCTCGCCGACCTGGCCGACGTCGTGCTCGATCGTCGGATCCTTCAGGTCGAGCATCCGCATCTTGCGCGCGCGGATCAGCCCGCCGTCGCGCCCGGTCAGCCCCACCGCCTTGCCGCCGGCGGCGTTGATCAGGCCGACGATGTCCTGCTGCACCTGGCCGGCGAGCACCCACTCGACGACCTCCATCGTCTCGGCGTCGGTCACGCGCATGCCCTGGATGAACGTGCCCTTCTTGCCCACCCGCGCCAGCGCCTCGTCGATCTGCGGTCCGCCGCCGTGCACGACGACCGGGTTCAGCCCGACGAGCTTGAGCAGCACCACGTCCTCGGCGAAGTCCTGCTGCAGCGCCGGGTCGGTCATCGCGTTGCCGCCGTACTTGATGACGATCGTCTTGCCGTGGAACCTGCGGATGTACGGCAGCGCCTGGGCGAGGATCTCGGCCTTGTCGCGCGGCGAGATGTGGTCGAGCCGGTGTTCGGCGGTGGCGTGGGGCAGGGTCATCGCGGCAGCCGCGGCGCGGCGGTGGTGGCGGGGAGGGACAATCGGCGCCGATTGTAGGAAAGGCGCGGCCGCGGAACTTGCGTGCGGCGCCCGGTGTCCACCCCCGCAGTCCTTGTCCAGGATCCTTCGCCCATGTCCGCCCGCCCCACCCCGCCCCGCCGCCGCTTCCTGATACAGGGTGCCACGCTCGCCGTCGGCGCCCTGCCCGCGCTGGCCGCGGCCGCCCCGCCGCCGACGATGCAGGTCTGGAAGTCGCCCACCTGCGGCTGCTGCAAGGACTGGATCGCGATCGTCGAGCGCGAGGGCCTGAAGGTGCAGACCTTCGACGAGGGCAACACCGCGGCGCGCGCGCGGCTCGGGCTGCCGATGAAGTACGGCTCGTGCCACACCGGGCTGGTCGGCGGCTACGTCGTCGAAGGCCACGTGCCGGTGCGCGAGATCCGCCGGCTGCTCGCCGAGAAGCCCGACGCCGTGGGCATCGCGGTGCCGGGCATGCCGGTCGGCTCGCCGGGCATGGACGGCCCCGAGTACGGCGGCCGCCGCGACGCCTACGACGTGGTGCTCGTGCGGCGTGACGGCAGCGCCACCGTGTGGGCGAGCTACCGTTGACCCGACCTGCGCGAGGAGACTGCAGATGAGATCGTGGATCACCGCCGCCGCCGTCGCGCTGGCCAGCGCCGGCGCCGCGGCGCAGAGTTACGAGGGCGAGGTGCGCAAGATCGACAAGGCGCAGGGCAAGATCACGCTGCGGCACGGCGAGCTGAAGGGGCTGGACATGCCGCCGATGACGATGATATTCAGCGTCGCCGACGCGGCGTTGCTCGATCGCGTCGCCGTCGGCGACAGGGTGAAGTTCGACGCCGCGAAGGTCGAGGGCCGGTACACCGTCACCGCGATCACCAGGGCGCCTTGAGCCGCGCCTTGAGCCGCGCCTTGAGCCGCGACGTGCACCGCGGCGCTCAGCGCGCGTCGCGGGCGAGCCAGTGCGCGACGAACTCGGCCAGGTCGTCGTGCAGCGTGTGCGCAAGGGACAGTTCGGGCCCCTCGTTCGGGCTGCCGTGCGGCGCGCGCAGCACCAGCGCGCGGTGCACCTCGTCGGGCACGCCGCGCAGGTACGGCAGGTAGTCGTCGACGAAGGCCTCGGGGCGCAGTTCGGCGATCGCGTCGGCCTTCGGGCTGCGCTCGCCGGCGTGGTGGCCGGTGGCGATGACGCGCTCGATCGGGAATCCCAGGTTGCGCAGGTTGCGCAGCCGAGTCGACTCCCACGGCACCTCCAGCGCCGACACGCACACCAGGTCGAAGCCGGCGTCGTGCAGCCGGTGGCAGGCCTCGACGGCGCCGGGCAACGCGGGCAGGTTCAGCCAGAACTCCTCGTCGAAGTAGCGCCAGAAGTGCCGGCGCGCCTCGCCCTCTAGCCGCTCGACGTCCCAGCGGTCCATCGGCCAGTACGCGCGCGGGTCGCGCTCGGCCGGCCGCTCGCCGAACGCGCGCCGCCAGGCCTCGGCGTAGCCGTGGTGGAAGTCGACGAGCACGCCGTCGGCGTCGAGCGCGATCAGGGGTTTGCGGGGCATGCCGACACTGTAGCGGCGGTGCGATGTCCCCGTGGTGACGGCGGCAACCGGACGCTCGGCAGGGCGCCGGCCATCGTCGCGCGGTCGCGTCGTGGCGGGCGGTGCGCGACAGCGTGAACCGGCACGCCGCACCGATGCGCGCCGATGTCGCACGGCGCCGACGCCGCGGCGCCCGCTGCGGTGGCACACCCGCCTTCGGGCGCCGCCCCAGGGCGGCCTGGCGACGCGCAGGTCGTACCGACGCGCCTCGGTTCAGAAGTGGATGCCCTGCATCATCTGCTGCAGCGCGATCGCCTCCGGCGACAACCTCGGCTTCTCGCCCTTGGCGCCGGCGGCGGCGTCGCTGTCGGGGAACATGCGGAAGCTGGTGTTCATCACGATCTGCGCCACGCGCGGCGCCGCCGCGTGCAGCAGCTCGCCGGTGATGCCCAGCCGCGTCGCGATGCGCACCGGCTTCTCGATGCAGGCGCGCGCGATCATCTCGGCCGCCTGCTCGGGCGACAGCGTCGGCACGTTCTGGTAGATCTTCGTCGGCGCGATCATCGGCGTGCGCACCAGCGGCATGTTGACCGTCGTGAACGTGATGCCGACGTCGGCGAACTCGCTGGCGGCGCAGCGCGTCCACGCGTCGAGCGCGGCCTTGCTCGCGACGTACGCCGAGAAGCGCGGCGCGTTGGTCAGCACGCCGATCGAGCTGATGTTGACGACGTGGCCCTTGCGCTTGTTCACCATGCCCGGCAGCAGCCCCATCGTCACGCGCAGGCAGCCGAAGTAGTTCAGGTCCATCGTGCGCTCGAAGTCGTGGAAGCGCTCGTAGCTGCTTTCGATCGCGCGACGGATGCTGCGCCCGGCGTTGTTGACCAGGAAGTCGACGCCGCCGTGCACCTCTTCGAGCGTCTTCACGAAGGCGGCGCAGTCGGCCTCGGCGGCGATGTCGACGCTGTAGCTGAACACCTGCGGCTGCGCGTTGCCCTTCGCCTTCGCGTGGGCGACGATCTCCTTCACCGCTTCCACGAGCTTGTCCTCGCCGCGCGCGGCGATGATCGTGATCGCGCCGGCCTCGGCGAACTTCTTCGCCGCCGCCAGCCCGATGCCCGAGCTGCCGCCGGTGACCAGCACCACCTTGCCGCCCACCGCCCCCTTCAGGCTGCGGTCGATGAACAGGTCGGGGTCGAGGTGGCGCTCCCAGTAGTCCCACAGCCGCCAGGCGTAGTCGTGCAGGCTCGGGCACTCGATGCCGCTGCCGGCCAGCGCCTTGTCGGTTTCGCGGCGGTCGAAGCGCGTCGGGTAGTTGACGAGCATCAGCACGTCCTCGGGCAGCCCCAGGTCCTTCATCACCGCGTTGCGGATGCGGCGCACCGGCGCCAGCGCCATCAGCCCCTTCTTGACGCTCTTCGGGATGAAGCCCAGCAGCGCCGCGTTGACGAACACGTTCATCTTCGGCGCGTGCGCCGCCTTGCTGAACACGTCGAGGATGTCGCCGACGCGGTAGCCCGTCGGGTCGACGAGGTGGAAGCACCCGCCGCCGGTGCGCTTCTGGTGGCTGATGTGGTCGAGCGCGGCGACGACGAAGTCCACCGGCACCAGGTTGATGCGTCCGCCCTCGAGCCCCACCGACGGGAACCACGGCGGCAGGATCTGCCGCATGCGCTGGATCAGCTTGAAGAAGTAGTACGGCCCGTCGATCTTGTCCATCTCGCCGGTGCGCGAGTCGCCGACGACCGCCGCCGGGCGGTACACGGTCCACGGGACCTTGCACTCGCGGCGCACGATCTTCTCGCTCTCGTGCTTGGTCATGAAGTACGGGTGCTCGAGGTTCTCGGCCTCGTCGAACATGTCCTCGCGGAACACACCCTCGTACAGGCCCGCGGCGGCGATCGACGAGACGTGGTGGAAGTGCTTGGCGTCGACCGCCTTGGCGAACTCGACCGCCGCGCGCGTGCCCTCGACGTTGACGGCGATCTGGCTGTCGGCGTCGGCGGCGAGGTCGTACACCGCGGCCAGGTGGTAGACGTGGTCGATCTGGCCCTTGAGCGCCTTCACGTCGTCGGTCGACACGCCCATGCGCCTGGCGGTGAGTTCGCCGAACACCGGCAGCGCGCGTGCCTTGCCCACGCCCCAGTAGGCCAGCAGTTCGGGCACCTTGTGCTCGGATTCCCGGCGCAGCAGGAAGTGCACCACCGCACCGCGGCGTGCCAGCAGCGCCTTGACGAGGCGCTTGCCGATGAATCCGGTGGCACCGGTGACGAAGTAGTGCATGCAAGCCTCCTGTGGCGCGGGCGGTGTTCGGGGTGGCGGCTATTCTTCTTCAAAGCCCAAGCCGCCTTGCTGCGCGTTTCCCCGCAGCAAGGCTTGGCTCTGCGGCGCAGCGGCCCGCCGCACGGCCAGCGGTAGAGGCGCGGCCCTAGCGTTTTAGGCTGCGCACTCGAGGGGGTCGCTCCTACACTGCGTCCGTGGCGTGGCGCGATGCGGCGTCGCCGAGGCAACCCGACCCGAGAGGACGAACATGGTCAAGAAACTCCAGAAGATGGCCCAGAAGAAGGCGGCGTCGCCGTCGGGTCTGCTCGACAGCCAGCTCGCCGGCGCGGTGAAGGATTCGGCGCAGCAGATCTGGCTGGCCGGCATGGGCGCGTTCGCGAAGGCGCAGGCCGAAGGCGGCAAGGTGTTCGAGGCGCTGGTCAAGGAAGGGCTGAGCCTGCAACGCAAGACGCAGGCGGTGGCCGAGGAGCGCATCAGCGAAGTCACCGGCCGCATGACCGCGATGGCCGACGGCGTCACCGCCAAGGCCGGACAGAAGTGGGACCGGCTCGAGTCGATCTTCGAGGAGCGCGTGGCCAAGGCGCTGAACAAACTGGGCGTGCCGTCGAGCAAGGACGTGGACGCGCTGATCAGGCGCATCGACACGCTCAGTGCGCAGGTCGCGCAGGTCGGCAAGGCGCCGGCGGCCCACCGCGCCGCGACGGCGGCGAAGAAGGCCCCCGCGAAGAAGGCCGCGGCGAAGGCGACGCGCAAGGCGCCGGCCCGCAAGGCCGCAGCGAAGGCCGCCGCCTGAGGCTGGTCACCGGTTCGGTCGCACGACGCCCCGCGATGCGGGGCGTTTTGTTTCGGGCGGGCGGCGCCTCGCGCGGCGGAGGTCAGCCGCCGCGGTTGCGCATCCAGTCGGCGGTGCCGGCGAAGGCCGCGCCCAGCCGCCGCGCGAGCGCCGCGTCGAGCCCCAACTCGCGCATCGCCTGGTGCATGCAGGCGAGCCACTGGTCGCGCTCGACGATGCCGATCGGGTACGGCAGGTGGCGCGCGCGCAGCCGCGGATGGCCGAAACGCTGCTCGTACAGCGGCGGCCCGCCGAGCCAGCCGCACAGGAACCAGTGCAGCTTGTCGCGCGAGCCCTCGAGCGTGGTCGGGTGCAGCGCGCGCAGTCGCGCGTACGCCGGCTCGAGGTCCATCAGGTCGTAGAAGCGGTCCACCAGCGCGCGCACGCCGGCGTCGCCGCCGGTCAGCGCGTAGGCGCTTGGGGCCTGCGTCGCGGCGGCCGCGTCGCCCTCGTCGTCGGGGTCGTTCACGGCGCGGCGGCGCGGGCCGCGCGACGCCGCGCCCGTGACAGGGAATCGTTCATGCGCGCATTCTCGCCGCCGCCGCGGCGATCGCCTGCGCCGCCGGGCTGCCCGGGTAGGCCTGCAGCAGCAGCATGCGGTGCAGCACCGCTTCGCGCACCGACGCGTCGTCGGGCACCTCGCCGAGCAGTTCGAGCGTGACCGGCGCGCCGGCGGCCGGGTCGACGTAGCGCGTGATCACCTGCTGCAGCTGCGCACACACGCGCCGGCCGTCGCCGCGCCGCGACGTCTGATTGACGAGCAGGCCGATGTGCCGGCGCTGCTGCGTCGTCGCGAGCACCTTGACGGTGGCGTAGGCATCGGTCAGCGACGTCGGTTCGGGTGTCGCGACGACGAGCACCTCGTCGGCGAGCGCGACGGTGTAGAGCACCACGTCGGACAGCCCGGCACCGGTGTCGAGCAGCACGCGGTCGTAGTGCGGGCGCATCGCCTCGACGACGTCGAGCAGCCGCTCGCGCACCTCGGCGGTCAGCCGCGAGTACTCGACCAGGCCCGATCCGGCAAGCAGCGCCGTGAAGCCGCCGGGCGCGTCGGCCAGCGCGTCGTCGAGCGCGGCGCGCCCACCGATCACGTCGTGCAGCGTCACGTGCGGCGCCAGGTTGAGCACCACGTCGAGGTTGGCCAGCCCGAGGTCGGCGTCGAGCACCAGCACGCGCTCGCCGGCGGCGGCCAGCGCCGCGGCCAGGTTGGCGCTGACCAGCGTCTTGCCGACGCCGCCCTTGCCGCTGGTCACGGCGGTGATGCGTGCGCGCCGTGCGGGCCGGGGGCGAGGCGGGGGCTTCGGGTTCATTCTCGATCCTGCCACGGTGACACGCCGAACAGCAGCCCCTTCTCCTCGGCGCTGACCTCGGCCACCACCGTCGGCTCGAAGCAGGCGCAGTCGCGCCCGGCCGCCTTCGCCCGGTACAGCTGCTGGTCGGCACGCTCCATCCACAGCGCCGGCGACGAGCGCACCCACTGCGGCGCGAACGCGCCGCCCAGGCTCACCGTCACGCCGATCTGCCGGCCGTCGGGCGCGCTGACGCGATACGAGGCGACGCGCCGGCGCACACGCTCGGCCACCGCGGGCGCAAAACCCGGCGGGCAGTTCGGCAGCACGATCGCGAACTCCTCGCCGCCGACGCGCGCCACCGTGTCCATCGGCCGCACGCACTCGAGCAGCCGCACCGCGACCGCCTGCAGCACCGCGTCGCCGACGGCGTGGCCATGGCGGTCGTTGATCGACTTGAAGTGGTCGATGTCCAGCGCGAGCAGCAACGCCGGGTCGCCCGAACGCGCGACGCGCCCCAGTTCCTGGCCCAGTGCCAACTCGAACTGGCGCCGGTTCGCCAGCCCGGTCAGCGGGTCGCGGCTGGACAACTCGCACAGCGCGTCGATCAGCGCCTGCAGCCACGCGGCACTGCCCGGCGGCACGTCGGCCGGCAGCGTGCGTCCGGACTGCACGAGCAACTGCAGCGCGGCGCGCAGGTCGAGCCCCGGCGGCGTGGCTTCGGCGCGCGGCGGGGCGATGTCGGGAGCGTCCAAGCGGCGTCGGGCGGCGGCCGGTCTTCGAAGGCGGTGGCGGCAGTGTAGCCAGCGCCATCGCGGGCGCCGGCGCGATCTGCGCCGCGAAAGCGACGCTGTTCGTGCTGCACCGCGGCGCCCGCGCCGGCACACTGGCCGCCGTGCCTGCGCAGCGCGTGCACGACCGACCTCCGATGTCCGCCCCGCCGCCCACCGCACCCGCCCCGCTGGCCGACCGCGGCGACGCCGAGTTCGCGTTCACGGGCGCCGACTTCGAGCGCGTGCGCCGGCTGATCCACCAGCGCGCCGGCATCAGCCTGCACGAGGGCAAGCAGGCGATGGTCTACGGCCGGCTGTCGCGGCGCCTGCGCGAGACCGCGCACCCCAGCTTCGCGAGTTACCTGAACTGGCTCGAGCAGCACGCGGGCGCCGCCGGCGACGGCGAGTGGCAGGAGTTCGTCAACTGCCTGACCACCAACCTGACGTCGTTCTTCCGCGAGGCGCACCACTTCGACCTGCTCGCCGAGCAGTTGCGCGTGCGCCCAGGGCACGCGTGGCGCCTGTGGTGCGCCGCCGCGTCGACCGGCGAGGAGCCGTACTCGATCGCGATGGTCTGCGCCGAGGTGCTCGGCGCTGGGCAGGCCAGCGTGCTGGCCAGCGACATCGACACGCGCGTGCTCGCGGCGGCGCAGCGCGGCGTCTACGACGCGGGCACGCGCGGCCTCGACCCGCAGCGGCTGAAGCGCCACTTCCTGCGCGGTGCCGGCGCCAACGAGGGGCGCATCCGCGTCAAACCCGAGCTGGCGCGTACCGTGCAGTGGCGCCGCTTCAACCTGATGGAGCCGACGTGGTCGCTCGGCGAGCCGTTCGACGCGGTGTTCTGCCGCAACGTGATGATCTACTTCGACCACCCGACGCAGCGCCGCGTGCTCGAGCGACTGCACCGCGTCATGCGGCCCGGGGCGTGGCTGTACGTCGGTCACTCGGAGCACTTCAACGACACCCGCGACCTGTTCCGCCTGCGCGGAAAGACCGTCTACGAACGCCTCTGAGCGCGCCGCCGTGCCCGACTCGTCCGCCCGCACCCGCCTGGCCGCGCTGCAACAACGCGCGCCGCGCACCGGCGAGGCCAGCTTCTTCTACCTCGACGCGCGTTTCGACAACGCGGCGGTGAAGGTGCTGCCCGGCGAGTACTTCGTGCACGACGACGACGTGCTGCTGATGACCACGCTGGGCTCGTGCATCGCCGCATGCCTGTGGGACCGCGAGCGCCGCGTCGGCGGCATGAACCACTTCATGCTGCCCGAGGTCGGTGCCGGAGGCGACAGCGCGAGCGGACGCTACGGGTCGTACGCGATGGAGCTGCTGATCAACGAGCTGATCAAGCGCGGCGCGACGCGCTCGACGCTGGAGGCCAAGGTGTTCGGCGGCGGCGCGGTGATCAACGGCATGACGCACCTCAACGTCGGCGAACGCAACACGCGTTTCGTGCTCGACTACCTGGCCACCGAGCGCATCGCGGTGGTCAGCAAGGACGTGCTCGACGTGTGCCCGCGCAAGGTGTGCTTCCTGCCGGCCAGCGGCAAGGCGATGGTCAAGCGGCTGGCGCCGGCCAGCGCCGAGGCGGTGCTGCGCGAGGAACGCCAGCGCCTGTCGGCGCAGCGCGCCGCGCCGGCGGCCGGCACGGTCGACCTGTTCTGAGCGGAGGCGGTGGTGGCGAAGACCCGTGTGGTGGTGGTCGACGACTCGGCGCTCGTGCGCACGCTGCTGGCCGAGATCATCGACCGCACGGCCGACCTGCAGTGCATCGGCACCGCGGCCGACCCGCTGGCCGCACGCGAGGCGATCCGCAGCCTGAACCCCGACGTGATCACGCTCGACGTCGAGATGCCGCGCATGGACGGGCTGGACTTCCTCTCGCGGTTGATGCGGCTGCGCCCGATGCCGGTGGTGATGGTCTCGACGCTGACCGAACGCGGCGCCGAGACGACGCTGCGCGCGCTCGAGCTCGGCGCGGTCGACTTCGTCGCCAAGCCGAAGATCGGCATCGCCGACGGACTGCAGCGGCTGGCCGACGACATCACCGCGAAGATCCGCGCCGCCGCCGCCGCGCAGGTGCGCCGCGCAGCGCCGGGGCCGTCGGCGCCCGCCGCAGCCTCCGAGGCGCCGCCGCTGGGCCGCGTGTCGACCGAGAAGCTGGTGTTCATCGGTGCGTCCACCGGCGGCACCGAGGCCACCAAGGAGGTGCTGCTGCGCCTGCCGCCGGACAGCCCGGCGGTGGTCGTCACGCAGCACATGCCGCCGGGGTTCACGCGCAGCTACGCGGCGCGGCTCGACGGGCTCACCCGCATCCGCGTCAAGGAGGCCGACGACGGCGAGCGCGTGCTGCCCGGCCACGCCTACATCGCGCCCGGCGGGCGGCACCTGAGCGTCGAGCGCTCGGGCGCGAACTACGTCGCCTGCGTGCGCGACGGCGAGCCGGTCAACCGCCACAAGCCGTCGGTCGAGGTGCTGTTCGATTCGGCGGCACGCGTCGTCGGCCCGAACGCATTCGGCATCATGCTCACCGGCATGGGTGCCGACGGCGCGAAGGCGATGCGCGCGATGCGCGACGCCGGCGCCTACAACATCTGCCAGGACGAAGCGAGCTGCGTGGTGTTCGGCATACCGCGCGAAGCCATCGCCGCCGGCGCCGCCCACGAGGTGCTGCCGCTGGCGCAGATCGCGCCGCGCCTGCTGGAGCGGCTGCGCGCCACCGCGGGGATCACGCTGAACCGCGTGTGAAGGGGCGCGTTCGATCGCAGGGCGACGGCGAGCGCGTTCACCGTCGTGCACACCCACAACGACGGCCCCAGCGGCCCGCGGCGCCACCCGGCGCGAACCTCAGCGCGCCGGCAGAAACAGCGCCTGCAGGTCGGACAGGAAGTCGAAGCCGCGCGGCGTCGGGCGCACGCGTGCGTCGGCGTCGCGCGTGACGAGGCCGCGCTCGAGTGCACGCGCGAGCGGCTCGTCGAGCAGCGTCGGCGACAGTCCGGTGCGCTCGGCGAACAGCGACGGCGCGAAGCCCTCGCGCAGGCGCAGCGCGTTGAGCACGAACTCGAACGGCAGTTCGTCGACGCCGACGCCGTGCTCGTTCGACACCGCACGGCCTTCGCGCACGCGCTGCAGGTAGGTCGCCGGATCGCGCCAGCGCACCTGGCGCACGATGCGATCGGGAAAGCTCAGCTTGCCGTGCGCACCGGCGCCGATGCCCAGGTAGTCGCCGAAGCGCCAATAGTTCAGGTTGTGCGCGCAGCGGTGGCCGGCGCGCGCGAAGGCCGAGACCTCGTAACGCTCCAGCCCTGCGGCGGCCGTGTGCTCGACGACCGCGTCGAGCATCGCCGCGGCGGTGTCGTCGTCGGGCAGGCCGGCCGGCGGGCGCGTCGCGAATCGCGTGTTCGGCTCGATCGTCAGGTGGTACACGCTCAGGTGCGGCGGCGCGAACGCCATCGCCTGGCGCAGGTCGCGCTCGAGCATGGCCACGTCCTGCCCGGGCAGCGCGTACATCAGGTCGAGGTTGAAGGTGTCGAAGCAGCGCGCTGCCTCCTCGGCGGCAGCGAGCGCCTGGCGCGCGTCGTGCACGCGGCCGATGCGCGCGAGCAGCGCGTCGTCGAAGCTCTGCACGCCGAGCGACAGCCGCGTGACGCCGGCGTCGCGGTAGGCGCGGAAGCGCTCGCGCTCGAAGGTGCCGGGGTTGGCCTCGAGCGTGACCTCGCCACCCGGCTCGAGCGGCAGCCGCGCGCGCACCGCGGCGAGCAGCCGGTCGACCGCCGCCGGCCCGAACAGGCTCGGCGTGCCGCCGCCGAGGAACACCGAGGCGACGCGCCGGCCCCAGACCTGGGGCAGCGACGCCTCGAGGTCGGCGATGAGGGCATCGACGTAGTCGCGCTCGAGCGCGGTGTCGAGCGCAGCGGGACGGGACGTGGTCGCCAGTTCGTGCGAGTTGAAGTCACAGTACGGGCACTTGCGCAGGCACCATGGCAGGTGCACGTACAGCGACAGCGGCGGCAGCGACGCCAGCGCCAGCGTGCCGGGGCGCACCAGCCGCACGACGGCGGGCGCCTCGGCGCCGCGGCGCGGGTCAGCCAAGTCGCCAGGCCTCGCGCAGCAGCGCGCGCATCGCGCGCGCGGCCTGCGCACGGTGGCTGATGCGGTTCTTCGTCGCCGCGTCGAGCTCGGCGACGCTGCAACCGAGCTCGTCGATCCACAGCAGCGGGTCGTAACCGAAGCCGCCCGCGCCGCGCGGCGCGTCGAGCACGACGCCGTCCCAGCGCCCGGCGGCGATCAGCGGCTGCGGGTCGTCGGCGTGACGCAACGCGACCAGCGTGCTGACGAAACGCGCACGCCGATCGGGCGCGCCTCTCAGCGCGTCGAGCAGCCGGCGATTGTTGGCCTCGTCCTGCACGCGCCGCCGCGCTTCACGGTCGAGCGCCGGCAGCGCGACGTCGGCGTAGTGCGCCGAGGCCACGCCCGGCGCGCCACCCAGCGCATCGGCGCACAGGCCCGAGTCGTCGGCGATCGCGGCGGCACCGCTGGCGCGTGCGGCGTGGCGTGCCTTGGCCAGCGCGTTCTCGACGAAGGTGACGTGCGGCTCGTCGGCCTCGGCGATGCCCAGTTCGCCCTGGGCGACCACCTCGAGCGGCAGGCCGCCGAACAGCGTGCGCAACTCGGCGAGCTTCTTCGCGTTGTTCGACGCCAGCACCAGCCGCATCGGCGCCGTCCTCAGTCGCCCAGCGCGGCGTGCTGCGCGCGCACCAGCTCGGCGATGCCGCGCGCGGCCAGGTCGGTCAGCGCGTCGAGCTGCGCGCGCGTGAACGGCGCGCCTTCGGCGGTGCCCTGCACCTCGACGAAACCGCCGGCACCGGTCATCACGACGTTCATGTCGGTGTCGCAGGCGACGTCCTCGACGTACTCCAGGTCCAGCCGCGGCGCACCGTCGACGAGGCCCACCGACACCGCGGCGACGTGGTCGCGGATCGGGCTGGAGGCGATGCGGCCCTCGCGCAGCAGCCACGTCACCGCGTCGTGCGCGGCGACGAAGGCGCCGGTGATCGCCGCGGTGCGCGTGCCGCCGTCGGCCTGCAGCACGTCGCAGTCGATGAGGATGCTGCGCTCGCCGAGCGCGGCGAGGTCGAACACCGCGCGCAGGCTGCGCCCGATCAGTCGCTGGATCTCCTGCGTGCGCCCGCTCTGCTTGCCGCGCGCGGCCTCGCGGTCGCTGCGGGTGTGGGTGCTTCGCGGCAGCATGCCGTACTCCGCGGTGACCCAGCCTTCGCCGCTGCCGCGCTTGTGCGGCGGCACCTTCTCGTCGACCGAGGCGGTGCACAGCACGCGCGTGTCGCCGAACGAGACCAGCACCGACCCCTCGGCGTGGCGGGTGTAGTGGCGCTGCAGCGTGACCGGGCGCAGCGCATCGTCGGCGCGGCCCTGGGGGCGGGTGCTCATGGTGGACTCCGGGAACGGGGGCTTCAGTGCCGCTTGTCGGCCGAGCGGCGGATCGCTTCGTTGATCTCCTGGATCGAACGCTCGATCTCGGCGTCGTCGAGGTCGTCGACCGACGCGTCGCCGAGGCCGGTGGGCTGGATGCTGGAGGCGAACAGGTCCTCGCCGAGCGACTGCGTCGACACGGCGTCGGCGTCGTCGCCGCCTTCCCACTCGACGGCGATCGCGGTGACGTTGTCGCTCTTCGGCCCGCCCTGGCGCAGCGCCAGCTCGACGAGGTCGGGCACCGCGTCGGCGATCGGGCGGCGCGCCAGCTCGGCGGTGATCTCGGGGTCGCCGACGCTGCCCCACAACCCGTCGGAGCACAACAGCACGCGGTCGCCCGCCTGCAGCCGCAACGGGCCGGCCGAATCGACCATCGGCTTGCCGGGACTGCCCAGACACGTGAACAGCACGTTGCGGCCGAACGCCGGGGTCGTCGCGACCACCGGCGCCAGCGTCTCCTGCAGTTCGGCGTAAGAGTGGTCGCGCGTGCGCGCCAGCAGCCGCGCGTCGCGCACCAGGTACAGGCGCGAGTCGCCGCAATGCGCCCACCACATCGCGCCGTCCTGCAGCACGCAGGCCACCAGCGTGGTGCGCGGCGTGTCGACCATGCCCCGCTGCTCGGCGTAGCGCAGCAGTTCGCGGTGCGCGGCCAGCACGGCGTCGGGCAGGAACTGCGCCGGGTCGTCGAGCTTGGGCCTGGCGTCGCGCTGGAACAGCGCGGCCAGCGTCTGCAGCGACAGCTGCGCCGCCACCTCGCCCTGGGGGTGCCCGCCCATGCCGTCGGCGAGCGCGAACAGGCCGGCGTCGCGCGTGTAGCAGTAGCCCATGCGGTCTTCGTTCTTCTCCCGCCCGCCCTTGCGGCTGACCTGGTACACGGAAAAGCGCATGGTCGTCAGCCGCGTCGGACCCGCGGTGCCCCCGCCCGGACCGCGCGGGCTGGGCGCAGTCCCGTCCGGGGGCGGCGAGCACTGCGAGCGTCGGGGCTCACGCGCGGCCGCCGGGCCGCCCCAAGGCCGCGCAGCCCCCTCGGGGGGCAGCGAGCACTGCGAGCGTCGGGGCTCACGCGCGGCCGCCGGGCCGCCCCAAGGCCGCGCAGCCCCCTCGGGGGGCAGCGAGCGCTGCGAGCGTGGGGGCTCACGGTTTCGCGCCGGCCTTCAGGTTCTCGAGCTGCAGCTTCAGTCGCTCGGAGAAGCTGAGCTTGGTGTAACGGCGCTCGGTCTCGCGCGCCAGCTCCTTCTGCAGCGCGAACACGCTCTGCGGGCGCGACAGCGAGTCGAGCGACATGCACCACTCGGTGACCTCGATCAGGTTGTCCGAGTAGACATTGCGCAGCCGCGACAGGCTCAGCGCCAGGCGGTCCTTCTCGAGGCGCTGCGGCGCGTCGTTCGGCGGGTAACCCTGCATGCACGCGTAGATGCACGCGCCGATCGCGTAGATGTCGGTCCACGGGCCCAGTGCGCCGTCGCGCTTGTACATCTCGGGCGCCGCGAACCCGGGCGTGTACATCGGGCGGATGAAGTTGCCTTCCTTGCTCAGCACCTCGCGCTGGTGCACGATGCGCAGGCCGCGCAGGATCTCGTCGAACAGCGAGCGGATGGTGGACTCGCGGAACACCTTGTCGCGCTTGAGGTCGCGTGCGGTGACGATGAAGTCCTGCAGCGTGTCGCCCTGCAGGTAGTTCATCACCATGTAGACGGTTTCGTTCTCGCGGAAGAAGTTCAGCACCGAGACCACGCTGGGGTGGCTGATCTGCGCCAGCGAACGGCCTTCTTCGAAGAAGCTCTTCAGGCCCAGCCGGTACAGCGGCTGCTTGTCGGGCTTGACGCGCGGCGTCAGCTCGCCGGGCGAGCGTTCGGCCAGCGAAGACGGCAGGTATTCCTTGATGGCGACGAGCTGGTCGCCGTCGCCCTGCGCCAGGTAGACGACGCCGAAGCCTCCGGCCGCCAGCTTCTTGACGATGGTGTAGCCCCCGACCACGGTGCCCGACGGCAGCGGTGCAGGTTTGGGCTTAGACATAATCCACAGCTTTGACGGGGCGCGGCACGATGGCTGTTTATAGCATGACGGGTTACGCCAGCGCGGCCTCCGAGCCGGGTTCTGCGGGCCCCGCGGTGGTCGTCGAAGCGCGCTCGGTGAACGGCCGTTTCCTCGACCTGGCGCTGAAGCTGCCCGAGGAACTGCGCGGTCTGGAACCGGCACTGCGTGACCGCCTCACCGCCGCCTTCCGCCGCGGCAAGATCGAGCTGCGCATGGCCACCGCGCGCGAGGCCGATGGCGCATGGCCGACGCCGACGACCGAACAGCTGAACCGTCTGGCGCACCTGGAAAGTTCAGTGCAGGGTTGGCTGCCGCACGCGCGCGCGCTGACGGTCAACGAGGTCATGCACTGGTGCCGTGTCGGCGGCGCCACCGAACGCCTGGACGAACCGGCGCTGACCGCCGCCGCGCTGTGCATCGAGGGCCTGCGCGAAGCGCGCGCCCGTGAAGGCGCGCGGCTCGTCGCCGTGCTGCTGGAACGCGTTGCTCGCCTGCGTGAACTCACCGCCGCAGCCGCACCGCTGGTGCCGGCCGTGGTGCAGCGCCAGCAGGCTCGTTTCCTGGAACGCTGGCAGGAAGCGCTGGCGGCGGCGCAGGCCGGCGCCAGCATCCCGGCCGAGGCGCTGCGCGAACGAGCGCTGGGTGAAGCCGCCACTTTCGCCTTGCGCATCGACGTGGCCGAGGAACTGGCGCGCCTGGGCTCGCACCTGAGCGAGGTGCAGCGCCTGCTCGAAGCCGGTGGCGAGGTCGGCAAGCGGCTGGACTTCCTGATCCAGGAACTGCAGCGCGAGGCCAACACGCTGGGCAGCAAGTCGGCGGCGCTGGAGCTGACGTCGATCGCGGTCGAGATGAAGGTCGCCATCGAGCAGATGCGCGAGCAGGTGCAGAACCTGGAGTGAGTTTTCAAGGCGTCTCTTGACACCCCCGGGGGCGGGGCTGATTACCGATCAGTCACTTTGTTCTTGACCTCCAGCAGGTCAATGCAGAAAATGACCGAAAGGTAACGTCAAGAGCCCGTCATGCCGTCCTTCGACAAGAAATTACCGCTCGGTCACCTCATCGGCGCAGAGACCCCGGTCCGCTCGTCCGCGGAGCTGGGCGCTGTCATCCGCGAGCAGCGCAAACGCCTGGCCCTGAAGCAGCTCGACCTGGCCGGACTAGGCAACACCGGCAACCGCTTCATCGTCGACCTGGAGAACGGCAAGCCGACGGTGCAGCTGCAGAAG
>CAZUBF010000004.1:15876-25443 GCA_964618555.1 uncultured Azohydromonas sp. | reverse complement strand
TGGACCTGCTGGGCCTGGAGGTGGTGGTGCGCACCAAGGCCTCCCGGTCGGCGTCATCGCTGTGAGGGACGCGTGATGCAGCCACGGCCCGACCGGCTGGACGTCTACTACGGCAGCGACCTGGTCGGTGCCGTGCACGACAGCACGCCGCTGGCCTTCGAGTACGCCGCCGGCTGGCTGGGCGGCGTCCAGCGCATGTCTCTGGCCGCCGTCCCGCTGCAGGCCGGCCGCCAGGCTACGCCCGAGGTGCAGGCATTCTTCGAGAACCTGTTGCCCGAGGGCGAACTGCGCGAGTACCTGGCGGCCCAGCGCAAGGCGTCGACCCTCTTCTCGCTGCTGCTGGCAGTGGCTGGCGACACCGCCGGCGCGTTCGTGCTGGTCGCACCCGGGCAGAAGCCGGAGCCGCCCCGCTATGAGGCCACGACCTGGGAAGCCCTCGCCGCCATCCTGGCCAAGCGGTCGGCTTCTGCGATCGACATTCACGACCAGGGCGCCCGCATCTCGCTGGCCGGGGCGCAGGACAAGACCAGCATCGCGCTGTTCGACGACGGCGTGCCGCGGCTGCCCAAGGGCACGTCCCCGTCAACCCACATCCTCAAGCCCAACATCCGGCGCCTGGCCAAGGTCTGGCACTCGGCGGCCAACGAAGCCATCGTGATGCGTGCCGCCGCGCTGGCCGGCCTGCCGACGGCCGAGGTCTTCTACGAGCCGCACACCGAAGCCTGCGTCGTGCGCCGCTTCGACCGCCAGCCGCGCGCCGACGGCACGCTGGCGCGGCGGGTGCAGTACGACCTGTGCCAGCTGGCCGGCACCGTGTCCGACCGCAAATACGAAAAGGAAGGCGGCCCGGGGCTGGCCGCGTGCGCCGAGCTGATCCGTCGCTACAGCACCCAGCCCGCCGTCGACCTGCGCCACCTGGTGCGCTGGCTGTTCTTCAACTTGTACGTCGGCAACAACGACAGCCACGCCAAGAACCTGTCGATCTATAGCGTGCCCGGGCAGGGCGTGATGCTGACGCCGTTCTATGACCTGATGTGCACACGAGTGTACGCAGGGCTGTCGCCGGAGTTCGCGTACGCCATCGGCGGTGAGGTCGAGCCGGGCGAGATGGGTGCAAAGCACATGGCGCTGATGGCCAGGCAACTGGGCATGCAGCCACGTTTCCTGGCTCAGCAGGCGCGAGACATGGCCGAGCGCATGCCCGATGCGTTTGGCCAGGCTGCGCGGCAGATTGCCCCCGCACTGACGCCGTCGGCACGCACCCTGGCCGCGCGGCTTGAGCGCTTCGTGTCATCGACGACCAAGAAGCTGGCCGCGCGCTTGACCGCGTGAAGGCAAGCGCAGGAAAGAACCATCAATGGAAGAGATCACCGACGAACAGCACCGGCCAGCGGGCCCGGCTCGGCCGGGCCCGGGTCTGGCGCCACCGCCGGGCTGCTCACTGCACCGAGATCAGTTTCGCCGTCGGCGTGGCGTCGAACACCAGCGTCGCCGGCCAGACCGGCCACGCCACGCCGAGACCGGCGTTGTTCGGATCGCCGTTGCGCGCAAAGGCCCCGATGCTGCGCATCATGGCGTCCGACAAGGCCAGCCGCCCAGCCCGGTTGGCCAGCGTGTACGAGAAGTTGGCGTACAGCGAAGGCCCGAAGTTGCCGAACGCGAACGGCAGGTCGAAGGCGTGCGCGGCGCCGTAGACGACGTTGAACGGCGCCGGCAGCTCGTCCCAGTCGAAGCGGTAGTTCCAGATGTTGGTCTGCTGCGTCTGCAGCGCAGCCAGCATGCTGTCGCGGCTGTTCAGGAAGAAGATGCGGTTGAGCTGTTCGGTCTTGGCATCCCAGCCGGTGAGCGGCGTCGTCGCCGGCAGGTACGAGCCCGGAATCCACTGCTCGATCGTCTGTGTCGGCGCCGCCTCGGGGTTGTAGTTGAACGCGGTCGAGAACACCGTGGCATCGTTGATCAGACGGCCGACGGCGCCGCCGACCAAGGGCAGCAGCGTCGGGAACAGCTTGCCTTCGTCGCGCGTATTGCCCACCAGCATCGGCCCCTTCACGTACTGCCCGGCGCGGATGGCGGCGATCGGGTTCACCGGCAGCACGCTGCCGTCGGGGATCGGCCCCGATCCGCCGGCGCCGATCGGCGCCAGCTTGGTCACCACGGTCTGCCAGATCGCGTCGGCACTCTTGCCGCGCAGGTAGGCAGCGACCTCGGCCGCCGTCTTCGACGCGATCAGCGCCGCGGCTGCGGTGGCGTCGGCGGCCAGGCCGTCGCCGATCACCATCTGGCTGAGCAGAAAGTCGGCCTGGCCACGGAAGTCCGACGCCCGCGCCAGCGTCGCGATGCTGCCGGCGGGCAGTTCGCTGGCCGGCGACAGGCCGCCGCTGATCGGCAGCAGTTTGTGCACGAGGGCCGCGCTGGCGCCGACCACCAAAGGTGACGTCATCACCGCAAACACGTTGACGGCGCCCGCCGACTGCCCCATCAGCGTGACGTTGCCGGGGTTGCCGCCGAAGGCCGCGATGTTGCGGTTGACGAACTGCAGCGACTTGATGATGTCGAGCAGAGCGAAGTTGCCCGAGTCGTCGGCCGCGTTGCCGGTCTTCAGCTGGCCGAGGTTGAAGAAGCCCAGCACGCCGAGCCGGTAGTTCACCGTCACGACGACGGCGTTGGCGGTGCGCGCCAGGTTGGCGCCGTCGTACATGGGGTCGGCGGTGTAGCCCGAGATGTTGCTGCCGCCGTGCACCCAGACGATCACCGGCAGGTTGTTCGCCGCGCTGGTCGGACGCCAGATGTTCAGGTACAGGCAGTCCTCCGAACCCAGCGTCTTGCCGAGCGAGGCGCCGATGCTGGCGTCGTAGCGGTTGTTCAGCCCCGGCCCGTACAGCCGCCCGGCCTGCGAGCAGGCGTTGCCGAACTGCTGCGTGAAGCGCGGCGTGGTCCAGGCGTCGGGGTCGACGGGCGCTTTCCAGCGCAGTTCGCCGAGCGGCGGCCTGGCATACGGCACGCCCTTCCAGGCGTAGGTGCCGCTGGTCGCCGAATGGTCGGTGCCGACGACGACACCCAGGTCGGTCTGGCGCTGCGTCAGTGGTGCCGCTTCCTGGTCGACGCAGCTGAACGAGGCCGCCAGGTTGACGTCGCCACTGCCGTTGTAGCGTGCCCACCTGGGGTATTCGCACAGCGGCCGCGTGCGGCCGTTAATGGCACCGCCGGCATCGCTCATCACCTGGGCCGGCGGCGCGGTGCCGGTCTGCACCCAGTTCTCCAGCGTGCTCAGCGAGTCCCAGCCGACGTTGAAGACGCTGCTGACCGCGTGGCCGTAACCCGGCGCTTCGTAGTAGCGCACGAACTTCTCGACGTTGGCCGGGCCCATGCGGGCCTGCAGGCGCTGGTAGTACTCCTCGGTGGCGCGGCTGCTGACGAGCACGTCGACCAGTCCGTGGGCCAGCAGCAGCTTGCCGCCCTTGGCCGCGAAGGCGTCCAGGTTCACCGGCACGTCGAGCAGGGTGCTCAGCTCGCTGATGCGAGGTCCCCACGGGCCGGGGTTCTCGGGGTCCAGCGACAGCGAGTCGTAGCCCGGGTCGCGTGTGATGCCGTAGCGGATCAGCGCATCGGTCTGGCGGCTGATGTAGGGCGCACCGGTCGGCATCGGGAAGGACGGCTGCACGGTGCCCAGGTTCAGGAACGTCACCGTCGGCTGCAGCGGGTGCGGGTTGCTGGTGATGCCGAGATCGCCGCCCCAGACGTTGTAGCCGGGGTAGCCGGTCTCGCCGCTGGCCATCTGGAAGTTCAGCTGCGTCGACGTGTTCATGCCCTTCAGCGCCGTGATCTGCGCGTCCGACAGGCAGGTGTCGCCGGTGTCGGCGCCATCGGGGCAGCGCAGTGGCGCGCCGTTCACCGACGCGGTGGCCGGGTCGAAGGTCGCGTTGCAGCGGTTCTGATTGCTGATCAGGCCGTCGACGACGCCGTCCAGGCCGTCGCAGGCCTGCATCGCGGCGTTGTAGATCAGCAGCCGCTTGGCGGTGTTCGGATAGGCGCCGGGCTTGGCCAGCGTGCGGTTGGTGCGATGTCCGGCGAGGATCGCCGTCATCTGCTTCCACGCCGGGTACCAGGCAATGATGCCGTTCCAGTCCTCGGGCCAGCGTGTCGCCACCTGCAGGGCCTCGCGGCCGCCGGTGGAGCCACCGGCGAAGTAGGCCTGGTCGACCTTGTCCACTGCGTAGCGCGCCTTGATGACGTGGGTGGCGGCGTCGCGCGTCTTCTTCAGCGCCTCGCCGCCCCAGTTGCGCAGCGACTCTTCGTTGAGCAGGAAAGTGCCGTCGAGCGAGCCCAGCGCACCGGCGGCATGCCCGCCGTTGCTGGCGTAGACGGCATAGCCGCGGCCGATCGGCAGCGCCTGGTCGGCCGGGCCGGCCGGCACGTTGCCGGTGACGCTGGGAATGCTGCCGTCGAAGCCGCCGCCGCCGAACATCACCGCCTTGTTGTTCCATGCCGTGGGCAGGGCGGCGCGGAACTGGATGTCGGGCGCGCTCGCATCGACCGGCGAGATCGTGCCGTTGACCAGGCAGTGCTCGGGGATCACCCGCGCGCCGGTACCGCTGGCGGCCACCACCGCCGCCGTGGTGACGGTGCCGCCTCGCGTCGGCAGGCCGATCGACGCGGCCGGGATCGTCATGCCGGCCAGTTGTGAGCAGGCCAGCGGTGTGGGGCCGGAGGGCGGCTCGGCGGGCGTCTCGTCGCCACCGCCGCAACCGGCCAGTACGGCTGCCAGAAGTCGCGTGGACGCGGTGCACTTTGCAATTCTGGGTCGACTCATGTTGTCTCCTGCGGTACGGTCGTTTTCCTTGGCCAGATGCGCCGCCGTCACGCAGGGCGCAAACCATCGTTGGCGCCCGCCGGGCGTCCGGCCTGCCATTGCGCACCGAGTCTCGAATTGCCTGCCACGCCGATCAATGGCGGGCAGGCACACTCACGACCCGCCGTCGATGTGCTCGACGGCCACCACAGAAACCCTTGCCTGCCCTAGCGGCCCGAAGGGGCCCCGTCCGCCGCCCGCGCTACGCCGGCGCTGCCGTGAGATGCCACAGCCGCAAGGCGATGTGGACCTCCAGCGCACGTGACGCCTGGCCCCAATGACCCAACAGGTCCTCGGTGGTCGCCAGACGCTGCCGCACCGTGTTGACGTGGATGCCCAGGCGCTGCGCCGTGGTCTTGGCGTTCTGATTGCAGTCGAAGTAGGCCAGCAGCGTCGGCGCCAGGTCGGAGCCCCGCCTGCGGTCGTGGGTCAGCAAGGGGCCGATCGAGGCGTCCAGGAAGTTCGACAGGCTGACGCGATCGTGGGTCTCGAACAGCGTCGAGTAGATCGCCAGCTCGTCCTGGCCGATGATGCGGCCGTGCACGCCGAGGCGGCCGAGCACGGCCAGTGCACGCCGCAGGCTCGCATAGAGCGCGGGAATCTCCGCCGGCCCGGCGACCGGGCGCGACAGCACGCCCCGGTGGGATGCGCGGAGATCCCGGCGCACCCAGGCTGCGACCGCCTGCCGCACCTCGGGCGCGCGGCTCGACTCGCACAGCACGACCAGGATGCCGTCGATGTCGTCGACCAGGGCCTGCGTCTGCGGTTCGAGGCTGCCGAAGCGGCGCGCCGCATAAGCGGCGCTCGGGCCGTCCATTTGCACCAGGACCAGCGACAGCGGCCGTGCCAGGTCCAGCCCGTGTTGCGCGGCGCGGTTGGCCAGCATCGCGGCGTCGTCCTGGCCCGGCGACACCAGCGCGTGCAGCAGCGTCGAGGCACTGCGTGCCTTCGTCGCTTCCATGCGCTGCTGCGACAGCAGCACGATGCCGATGACGCTGGTGCTGCGTTCGAAGGTGCGCACGGTCACCTCCTCGAGCACGCCGCGATGGAACAGCAGCGCCGAGCCGAGGATGTCGTCGCCGCCGATCACCGCCATGGCCAGGCAGCACTCGCCGCCGGCTTCGTATGCAGCGACCGCGCGCCCCGTATCGCGGCTGACCCGCAGGGCACCGGTGAGCTCGGCGCTGTGCTCGCCATGGGGGGTGTACGACGCAGCCGCGTCGGCGTGGTAGCCCTGCGCGGTACCGCCGCTGACGACGATGGCGGCCTCGTCGAGCACCAGCAGGCTGCCGCCGAGCAGTTGCGCCACCGACTGGCACAACGTGGCCAGCGACGCACCGCGCGCCAGCAAGGAGGTGATCTGCTCGTGCGCGTCGGTGGCGGCCTGGATGTTGCGCAGGTGGCGCTCGAGTTCGGCGCGCGCCCGGTCGGCGTTGGCCAGCGCCGCGTTGGCGCGCTCGAAGTCGCGCGCGTTCTTCAACGCCACCGCGCCGTGCGTGGCCAGTGCACTCAGGGTCGAGACGCTCTGCATCGAATGCATGCGGTGGTAGCGATCGGCGACGAAGAGCAGGCCGATCACGTCGCTGTCCCAGATCAAGGGCACGCCGACCAAGGCGGCGATGGCTTCGTCGCGAAAGGTGTCGTCGAGCAGGGGCACGTGCGTGAAGCGCGTGTCGTGCAGGTAGTCCGGGGTCGTGAAGGGCATGCGGGTGGCCATCACCACGCCGGCCACGCCGCGATCGCGACGCGCCACCATGCCGGATGTGTTCTGCGACAGGGCACCGTCGACCACCAGCACGTGGAACTCGTCGGATGGGGCGTCGTACGCCGACAGCCACGCCAGATCCGAACCCAGCAGGTTGCGGGCGCGCGCAACGATGGCCGAGAGCAGGCCCTGCAGATCGAGGCGGCTCGAGAGGTCCTGCGCCGATTCGATCACCGCCAGCAGACCGCGTTCGCGATCCTGCTGCAGCTCGAGCCGGTTGCGCACCGCCATGGCCATGCGCACGGTCTCGGCCAGCTGCGACTTGCCGGGGTGATCGTCCGGCAGCGCGTCGACGTCGGCGTATCGGTGGGCGAACTCGTCCGCCGGCGCACCCTGGTGCAGCAGCGCGACCAGGTCGCGCACCGTCTGCCCGGCGCATTCGGCGTGAATGACGCTCCTCATGTTCGTCTCCTCCGTCATTTCGTCTGCACGAGAGCGCGAGCTGCGGCCGCGCGCGCGCAAGCGCCGAAAGGCTAGCAGATGACGTTCGCTTTCAGGCGCGCCGGGAGCAGTGCGCGACGACATCGATTCAGGGGTGCGAATGTGCGCGGACCACATTGGGTTCGGCGCCGGGTCCACTGACACTGCCCGCAGCCCCGAACGGCGGCGGCCAACCGGCGCAGTGCCGCCGGTGCCTTGCCGCAGATCCACGAGCATCCGCATGTCCATCCTCGAGTCCCTTCGTCCGCAGCCAGGATTGCGCGTCCTCGTCACCGCCGGAGCCGGTGGCATCGGCGCCGTCATCGCCCGGGCGTTTCATGAAGCCGGGGCGCGTGTGCACGTCTGCGACGTCGACCGCAGCGCCCTCGATCGCATGATCGCCGAGACGTCCGGGATCACCGGCAGCATGGCCGACGCGTCGGTGGCCGCGGATGTCGACCGGGTGTTCGACGACGTGCAGGGCGCCCTCGGTGGCCTCGACGTGCTGGTCAGCAATGCCGGCATTGCCGGGCCCACGGGCCCGATCGAAGACATCGACGGCGCCGGCTGGGAGCGCACCATCGCCGTCAACCTGCACAGCCAGTACTACTTTGCGCGCCGCGCCGTGCCCTTGCTGAAGCAGTCCACGGCGCTGCCCTGCCTGATCACGATGGGCTCGGTCGCCGGGCGCCTGGGTTACGCCTTCCGCACGCCGTATGCATCGAGCAAGTGGGCCATCGTCGGCTTGATGAAGTCGCTGGCCATCGAACTCGGCCCCTATGGCGTACGCGTCAACGCCATCCTGCCCGGCGTCGTCGACGGCGAGCGCATGCGTGGCGTGATCGCCGCCCGCGCCGCAGCCACCGGCCACAGCGTCGAGGCCATGCGCCAGCAGTACCTCGACAAGATCTCGCTGCGCCGCATGGTCACGGCGCAGGACGTGGCCGCGATGACGCTGTTCCTGTGTTCGCCGGCCGCCCGCAACCTGTCGGGCCAGGCCATCAGCGTCGATGGCAACCTCGAATACCTCTGAGGCGGCAGACCTCGCAGACCTCAACACCACAGCACCACACCAAGGAGACAAGATGTCCTCGATCCGCCCTCTCGCCGCGTGCGTTCTTCCTGCGCTCGCCTTGCTGGCCACCACGGCGCAGGGCGCGCCAGTGAAGATCGGCATGCTCGAGACGCTGTCCGGCCCCCAGGCTTCCACCGGCCAGGCTTACCGCAGCGCCGTGCGCTACACGGTCGACAAGCTCAACGCCGCCGGCGGCTGGAACGGCGAGCCCGTGCAGCTGCTGGAGTACGACAACCAGGGCGGCCCGGCAGGCGCATCGGACAAGCTCAAGGCGGCCATCGCCGACGGCGTGCACATCATCGTGCAGGGCGCCTCGTCGGCGATCGGCGGCCAGATCACCGAGGACGTGCGCAAGCACAACCTGCGCAACCCCGGCAAGGAGATCGTCTACGTCAACGTCGGCGCCGAGGCGCTCGAGCTGACCGGCGAGAAGTGCAACTTCCACCACTTCCGCTTCGCCGGCAACGCCCAGGTGCGCACCAAGGTCCTGGTCGACGGCATGAAGCAGGCGCGCGCGCTCGGCACCAAGATGTACGCGATCAACCAGAACTACTCCTGGACGACGTCAACAAGATCCAGGACTTCGCACCCTACGTCGCGAAGATCAGCGCTTCGGGTGCCGACACCGTGATCACCGGCAACTGGTCGAACGACCTGCTGCTGCTGATGAAGGCTTCGAAGGACGCCGGCCTGAAGGTGCGCTTCGGCACCGTCTTTCTCGACCAGCCCGGCAACATCGCCAACGCCGGCGAGCTGGCGGCCGGGCACTTCATCGCGCATGCCTTCAACCCCGAGGCCGCCGGCGCCGAGGGCCAGCGTTTCGTCGACGACTACCGGGCCAAGACGGGGCACGCGCCGGTGTTCATCGAGCCGCAGACCGTGTTCGGCCTGGAGATGGTGGCGCAGGCGCTGAAGCAGACCGCGCCGCAGGGGGGCGCGTTGAACGTCAACGCGTTCGCCAGGGCGCTCGAGTCGGCGAAGCTCAAAACGCCGATGGGCGAGATGAGCATGCGCGCGGCCGACCACCAGGTGCTGCTGCCGATGGTGGTGTCGATGGTGTCCAAGGACGCCAAGTTCAAGGCCGACGGCACCGAGCTCGGCTTCAAGCCGGTGAAGGTCTTCACCGCCGAGCAGGCCGCGGTACCCGCGCAGGCGAATTGCAGGATGCAGCGCCCGGGCTAGGCGCGGCCCTCCCACAACACCCACCGGCCCTGAGCGATGGACGCCGTCGTCTTCTCGGTGCTCAACGGCGTCATCTACGGTCTGCTGCTCTTCATGGTGTCGGCGGGGCTGACGCTGATCTTCAGCATGATGGGCGTGCTGAACTTCGCGCACGCCTCGTTCTACATGCTCGGCGCGTACTTCGCGTACGCGCTGCAGGGCCACGTCGGCTTCGCGGCGGCGGTGGTGCTGGCCACGCTGCTCGTCGGCGTCGTCGGTGCGGTCGTGGAGCGCGGC
>CAZUBF010000004.1:7961-15866 GCA_964618555.1 uncultured Azohydromonas sp. | reverse complement strand
TTCATCATCGCCGAGGCCATCAAGCTGTTCTTCGGCAACTACCCGGTCGAATACCGCATCCCGAAGTCGCTCGACTTCCCGGCTTTCGCCATCGGCACCCAGCAGTACCCGGCGTACCGGCTGCTGATGGGTGCCATCGCGGTCGTGATGTTCGTCGCCATCTACCTGCTGCTGACACGCACGCGCGTGGGCATCGTCGTGCGCGCGGCGATCTACAAGCCGCGCATGGTCGAGGCCTTGGGGCACAACGTGCAGCTCGTCTTCATGGGTGTGTTCGGCGTCGGCGCCGCGCTGGCCGGGCTGGCCGGCGCCGTCGCCGGGGCGTTCTACACCACCAACCCGAACATGGCGCTGGAGATCGGCGTCATGGTCTTCGTCGTCGTCGTCGTCGGCGGGCTCGGCTCGCTGGGGGGCGCGGTGCTCGCCTCGCTGCTGATCGGCGTGCTGACCTCGCTGGCGGTGGGCGTCGACGCCAGCCTGGCCAGCCTGGCCGCGCTGGTGGGCGCCGGCGCCTGGGCCGAAGGCGTCGGCGGGCTGCTGACGCTGAAGCTGTCGAGCCTGGCAGCGACGATCCCGTTCGCGCTGATGCTGCTCGTGCTGCTGGTGCGGCCATCGGGCTTGATGGGCCAGCGGAGCTGAAGCCGATGCGTCACTCGCTGCCGCTGGTGGTCGCCGGCGTGGCCCTGCTGGCCGCGCTGCCGTGGCTGCTGCCGGCGGGGCTGCTGAACGCGGCCATCCAGATGCTGATCGCGGCGCTGTTCGCCTGCGCCTACGGCCTGTTGAGCGGTCGCGCCGGCATGCTTTCGTTCGGACACGCGGCCTACTTCGGCGTCGGCGCCTTCGCCACCGTCCATGCGATGAACGCCTTCGGCGGCGCCGGCTTGCTGCCGACGCCGCTGATGCCGCTGGTCGGCGCGCTGGCCGGGCTCGGCGCGGGCATCGTCGCCGGCTGGTTCGCCACGCAGCGCAGCGGCACGACCTTCGCGATGATCACGCTGGCGATCGCCGAGCTGCTGCACGCGCTGGCGCCGCAGCTCAGGGGCTGGTTCGGCGGCGAGTCGGGCCTCTCGACGATGCGCATGCCGGCCTGGGGACTGAGCTTCGGCACCACGCAGCACGTCTACTACCTGAGCCTGGCCTGGGTGCTGTTCTCGCTGGCCGTGCTGTACCTGCACGCGGCCACGCCGCTGGGCCGGCTGACGCTGGCGCTGCGCGAGAACACCCAGCGCCTGCAGTTCCTGGGTTACGACGCGCACGGCCTGGGCGTGTCGGCGTTCGCGCTGTCGGCGATGCTGTCGGGCGTCGCCGGCAGCCTGCAGGCGCTGAACAACGAGGCCGTCAACTACGTCGTCTTCGACGCCGGCGTGTCGGCCGCGGTGGTGCTGAACAGCTACATCGGCGGGGTCGGCAGCTTCCTCGGCCCGGCGCTGGGCGCGGCGCTGATGACGTTCTTCAGCTACGCCGTGTCGGACGCCACACAGTCGTGGCTGCTGTACCAGGGCATGCTCTTCGTGCTCGTGATGATGGTGCTGCCGGGCGGCATCACCGGGCTCGTGCCGAAGACCGCGCGGCTCGTCGCCCGGCACGGGCGCGCCGCGGCGCTGCCGATCATGCTGTCGATCGGCGCCGCGTTGCTGCTGTCGGCGGGCACCGTGTTCGTCGTCGAGACGCTGCAGCGTCTGTTCTCGCAGGACTACCGCTCGCTGGCGAAGATGGCCGACACACTGCCGCCGATCACGCTGTTCGGCCGCGCCTGGCTGCCCGCCGCGGCGTCGACCTGGCTCACGCCCGCCGCGCTGCTCGCTGCCGGCGCCTTGTCGGCATGGGCTGCGCGCAAGCGCCTGGCCGCGCTCGCCGACGCCGCGGCGCCGCGGGCGCTCGAAGAGCCCGCCGTGGCCGCCGTGCCATGAGCCCGCCGATCCTGACGCTGCGCGGGCTGCGCAAGTCGTTCGGCGAGGCCGAGATCATCGTCGGCGTCGACCTCGATCTCGAACGCGGCGAGCGGCACGCGCTGATCGGGCCCAACGGCGCCGGCAAGTCGACGCTGTTCCACCTCATCTCCGGCCTCCTGCGCCCGAGCGCCGGGGCGATCGTCCTCGACGGCCAGCGCATCGACGGCTGGACGCCGCAGCGCATCAACCGGCTGGGGCTCGCGCGCTCGTTCCAGATCACCAACATCTTCCCCAAGCTGACGGTGTTCGAGAACATCCGGCTGGCGGCGCTGCGCCACCACGGCACGCAGTACGCCTTCTGGCGGCTGTTGGACCGCATGCCGCGCCTGCGCGACAACGCCCAGCGGCTGCTGGAACAGGTGCGGCTGCAGGGGCGCGCCACGACGCTGGCCGGGGAACTGTCGTACTCGGAGCAGCGTTCGCTCGAGCTGGCGATGACACTCGCGTCCGACCCCCAGGTGGTGCTGCTCGACGAACCGATGGCCGGCATGTCGAGCGAGGAGACGCAGTACACGCTGCAGCTGATCCGCGAGGTGACGGCGGGGCGCGCGCTGCTGCTCGTCGAACACGACATGGAGGTCGTCTTCTCGCTCGCCGACCGCGTCAGCGTGCTCGTCTACGGCGCGGTCATCGCCACCGGCACGCCGGCGGAGATCCGCCGCCACCAGGGAGTGCGCGAGGCCTACCTCGGCGAGGAGGTCGCCGCGTGAGCCGCAGGGCCACCCCCAGGCGAACACCGCAGGCCTTCGGGCCGGAGGTTGCCCCGTGAGTCCCGACGACGCGCAACGCGGCCTGCTGCGGGTGGCCGACCTGCACGCCCACTACGGCAAGAGCCACATCCTGCGTGGCGTGACGTTCGCAGTCGGCCGCGGCGAGGTGCTGAGCCTGCTGGGACGCAACGGCTCGGGGCGGTCGACGGCGCTGAAGGCCGTGATGGGGCTGGTGCCGCCGACCGGCGGCACGGTGGAGCTCGGCGAGCGCCAGCTCGCGGGTGCCAGCCCGAACACGATCTGCCGCGCCGGCCTGGCGTACGTGCCCGAGGAACGCGAGATCTTCGCCAACCTGAGCGTCGACGAGAACCTGCGCATGGGCGAACAGCCGCCGGTGGCCGGCGCCTGCCGCTGGACCGTGCAGCAGATGTTCGACTACTTCCCGCAGCTCGAGCAGCGCCGCAACACCCGCGGCGGCAACCTGTCGGGCGGCGAGCAGCAGATGCTGACGATCTGCCGCTCGCTGCTCGGCAACCCGCTCGTGATCCTGATCGACGAGCCCACCGAGGGCCTGGCGCCGAAGATCGTCGCGCAGGTCGGCGAATGCATCCAGGACATGCTCCGCAAGGGCGTGTCGGTGGTGCTGGTCGAACAGAAACTGGCGATCGCGCTGAAGGTCTCCAGCCGCGTCTGCGTGATGGGCCACGGCCGCATCGTCTTCGAAGGCAGCCCGCAGCAGCTGGAGTCGGACCACGGGCTGCTGGCGCAGTGGCTCGCGGTCTGACGAGTCCGCGTCGCATCGTTTCCAGTCCACCGTCGCTGAAAGGCCCGCCATGGTCAGAGCCCCCGACAAGGTCATCGTCAGCTGCGCCGTCACCGGCTCGGTGCACACGCCGACGATGTCGCCGCACCTGCCGCTGACCCCGGACCAGATCGCCGAGCAGGCGATCGAGGCTGCCCAGGCCGGTGCGGCGATCCTGCACCTGCACGCGCGCGACCCGCAGGACGGGCGGCCGACGGCCGACCCGAAGGTCTTCGACCAATTCGTGCCGCGCATCTGCGACGCCACCGACGCCGTGATCAACATCACCACCGGCGGCAGCACGCGCATGACGCTCGCCGACCGGCTGGCGTATCCGCTGCAGTCGCGGCCCGAGATGTGTTCGCTGAACATGGGGTCGATGAACTTCTCGATCCACCCCGTGGCGCGCAAGATCGCCGATTGGCGCTACGGCTGGGAGAAGTCGTACGTCGAAGGCATGGAGGACCTGATCTTTCGCAACACCTTCGCCGACATCAAGCACATCCTGAAGGTACTGGGCGAGGACTGCGGAACGCGTTTCGAATTCGAGTGTTACGACCTCGGGCACCTGTACAACCTGGCGCACTTCGTCGACGAGGGTCTGGTCCAGGGGCCGCTGTTCATCCAGAGCATCTTCGGCATCCTCGGCGGCATGGGGCCCGATCCGGAGAACATGGTCACGATGCGCACGACGGCCGACCGGTTGTTCGGCCGCGGCGGCTACCGCTTCTCGGTGCTGGGCGCCGGCCGCCACCAGATGCCGCTGCTGACGATGGCCGCGGTGCTCGGCGGCAACGTGCGCGTCGGGCTCGAGGACAGCCTGTACCTGGGCCGGGGGCAGCTGGCGCGGTCCTGCGCCGACCAGGTGCGCAAGATCCGCCGCATCCTCGAGGAACTGTCGCTGGACGTCGCCACGCCCGACGAAGCGCGCGAAATGCTCGGGCTCAAGGGCAGGCAGGCCGCGGCCCACTGATCCGCGCAAGCCTACGCGGCGATTCACGTCCCGGAATATTACACGTATCGACATTCTCGGCTGATGTGCGTAATATGAAGCGTGCCATTGCCCCGCTCGCTCATCCTCAGCCTGATCCTGGGCTCCGAAGCCCGAGGTGACGGCGCACTGGGCGTGCGCGAGCTGCTCGCCGCCTGCGACCTGTTCGGACTGCCTCAGAACAGCGTTCGTGTCGCGCTGGCACGCGCCGTGGCTGCCGGCCTGCTGGTCACGCCGAGCCGCGGCCGTTATGCGCTCGGACCGCGGGCACGGCCGCTGGCCGACGAAGTGCGCCGCTGGCGCGGCATCGCCGCCCGCCTGGCGGACTGGAGCGGCGACTGGCTTGCCGTGCACGTGGGCGCCACCGGCCGCAGCGACCGCCCTGCCTTGCGTGCGCGAGAACGTGCCTTCGGCCTGCTCGGCCTGGCCGAGTTCGAGCGCGGCCTGAACCTGCGGCCCGCCAACCTGGCCGGTGGCGCCGAAGGCTTGCGCGCGCGGCTGCGTGCGCTGGTTCCCGAGGGCACCGACACCGGCACCGTCTTCGTGCTACGCGGCCTGGCCGTGGCGGACGAGGCGCGGGCACGCAGCCTGTGGGACGGCGCCGCGCTGGATGCCGGCTACCTCGACACCACCGCGCGCCTGTCCGCCTGGCTGGACGGCGCGCACCGGCTGACGCTGCAACGCGCGGCGCGCGAGGCCTTCGAGATCGGCCACCGGGCGATCCGCCAGCTGGTGTTCGACCCGCTGCTGCCGGCGCCGCTGGTGGACGGCGAACTGCGCGCGCGTTTCATCGACACCGTGACCCGCTACGACGATGCGGGCCAGGCCATCTGGCAGCACTTCCTGGCCGTCACGCGCGCGGCCCGCGACCTCGAGAAGGAGACGACCCCATGAACGCGCCCGAACACTTCGGCCTGCAAGACCCCTACCTCGCCGAAACCCACGAGCCCATCAACCTGGGCAGCGAGCTCGTCGACTACGACATGTATCGACAGGACCGCGCGCTGGTCGAGGCCGTGCACCGTGAAGGCGCGGCCTGGGCCGAGACGGCGCTGGCCGAGTTCGGCCGCCTCGCCGGCTCGGCCGAGTACCTGGAACTCGGCACCCTGGCCAACAAGCACCCGCCCGAACTGGACACGCACGACCGCTTCGGCCGCCGCGTCGACCGGGTGGCGTTTCATCCGGCCTACCACCAGCTGATGCGCAGCGCCATCGAGCGCGGCCTGCATGCGTCGCCCTGGACCGACCCGCGGCCCGGCGCGCACGTGTCTCGGGCGGCACACTTCTACCTGCAGGCGCAGGTCGAGGCCGGCCATGGCTGCCCGGTCACGATGACCTTCGCCGCCGTACCGGCGCTGCGCACGACACCGGCACTGGCCGAATCCTGGCTGCCGAAGATCACGGCACGCGTTTATGACCCGCGCAACCTGCCCGATGTGCAGAAGGCCGGTCTGACCATCGGCATGGCGATGACCGAAAAACAAGGCGGCTCCGACGTGCGCGCCAACACCACGCGCGCCATTCCAGCCGGCAGCGCCCGCGGCCCGGGCGCGGCCTACGAACTCGTCGGCCACAAGTATTTCGTCTCGGCGCCGATGTGCGACGCCTTCCTCGTGCTCGCCCAGGCGCCCGGTGGCTTGTCGTGTTTCCTGCTGCCGCGCTGGCGCCCCGACGGCAGCAAGAACGCGCTGCAGGTGCTGCGCCTGAAACGCAAGATGGGCAACGTCTCCAACGCCAGCAGCGAGACCGAGTTGCGCGGCGCGCTGGCCTGGATGGTCGGCGAGGAAGGCCGCGGCGTGCCCACCATCATCGAGATGGTGGCGATGACACGTTTCGACTGCATGATCGGCTCCAGCGCCGGGCAGCGCATGGCGGCGTCGCTGGCGCTGCACCACTGCACGCGCCGCTCGGCATTCGGCCGCGTGCTCAACGAACAGCCGTTGATGCAAAACGTGCTGGCCGACCTGGTGCTCGAGCACGAAGGCTCGCTGGCGCTGACGATGCGGCTGGCCCGCGCCATGGACCACCGCGACGACGCGCACGAGGACGCCCTGGTGCGGCTGGTCACCGCGGTCGGCAAGTACTGGATCTGCAAGCGCACGCCGCAACACGCCGCCGAGGCCATGGAATGCATCGGCGGCAGCGGTGTCATGGAGGACAACCCCTTCGCGCGCCTGTACCGCGAGGCGCCGGTGAATGCGATCTGGGAAGGCAGCGGCAACGTGCAGTGCCTGGACGTGCTGCGCGCGATGCAGAAGTCGCCGGCCGTGGTCGATGTCTTCTTCGCTGAACTGCACAAGGCGCGCGGCGGCCACGGCGCGCTGGACCCATGGGTGGCCGCACTGCAGGCCGAGTTCAAGGACTTGTCCGAGCTGGAGTACCGGGCGCGTGGCATCGTCGACCGCATGGCGCTGGCGATCCAGGCCGCGCTGCTGGTGCAGCACGCGCCAGCGGCGGTGGCCGACGCGTTCTGCGCATCGCGCCTGGGCGGCGCCGGGCACCGGCAGTTCGGCACCTTGCCTCGCGGGGCGAACTGCGGCGCCCTCATCGAACGAGCGACGCCCCGGGTGGACGGCGCCTGACGCCTTGGCGGCTGCGGATTAACCGTCTTTTAACGCGACCTTACCGCCAGCCGGAACCCGCCAGAGCAACATCGGCGCGACGCCCCCGAACATCGTCCCTGCACGATGCCAGCAAAGCCATGAACACGACGATCCTGTCCGCGACCGTTCCCCTCATGGCCATCGCCGCACTGGGGCTGGCAACGGGAATTCCTGCGCTGCGCAGCGCGCTGCGAACCGATGAACTGGCCGTGCTCCCGCTGGCGACCGGCGGCACCGTGGACATCCGGGAAGCCGGAGAACTGATCCTGTCCCTGCGCGGCACCCTGGGCAGCCGCGATTTCGCCAAGGCGTCCTTCGTCCTGCGCGATGCCGCCGGCCAAGCTGCACCGTCGAGCCCGATCGTCATGCGTTCGGTTCGAACCCATCTGAATGGAGAGGCGACCCTTGCCGTCAGGCGGCTCACGATCACCGCACCGGGGCGTTACCTGCTGGAGGTTGCTGGCGTCGATGCGCGCAGCGTGTCCGGCAACAGCCGCATCGTGCTGTCCAGGCCCGGCGGGGCGACGCTGGCATTGCGCGTGGCCTGGGTGGTGGTCGCGGCGCTGGCTCTGCTGGCCGGTATCGCGGGCTCGGCCGGGGCGGCCTTCGCGCAGTCCGCGCCGGCCGCCGTGTCCAAGCCGGCAGCGGGCAGTCCGGCGCGCACGGCGATCCTGAATGCCGTGCGCGGCGCGCTGATGATCGCCGCGACGGGCGAAAGCCGGTTCAAGGTGTTCCATCTGAAGATTGCCGGCCCCTGGGCCTACTTCGAGGGCAACGAAATCGTCCATGTCAGCGGTGCCGAGTGGCAGGAAACGGACTTGACGGCGCGGGCCTTGCTGCAGCAGGA
>CAZUBF010000004.1:0-7951 GCA_964618555.1 uncultured Azohydromonas sp. | reverse complement strand
GTGGAGCCTGCCGACCAACGAGAGCCATACGCTCCAGGCGTACCAACGACAGGTGATGGAACTGCGGCAGCGCTCCCGGATTCCGGCGGCGATCTTCCCCAGCAACGCGCACTGAAGCTGCATGCACCGCGCACCGCGTCACCCGGGCCACGCGCTGCCCCTGCTCGCGCTGCGCTGGATCCTCGGCATCGCACTGATCGTGCTCGGCGGCTTCTTCGTCGTCTCGGCCATCGTCTCCAACGGCTTTCGCCGCCTGTTGCACGAGCCGGAGCTGCCTGTGCTCCAGGTGGCGTTGCCCTTGCTGGCGCTGGCGGTGGTGCTCGCCGCCCTGGTGATGCCGCGGCACCGCACGCTGCTGCATGCCGCTGCGCTGGCCGCGCTGGGCCTGGTCGGGTTCTGCATCTGGCTGATGGTCGCCGAGCTGGCCATCGACGTGCTTTGGGCACTGCCGTGCCTGGCCAGCTGGTTCTGGTTCTACCGGCGTGCCCTGGCGGCAGCGGCGCCGGTCGGACGTTGATCCCGCCGGCGCCAGCGCTGCCGAGGGTCCGGCGGGCCCGCGGCGTCCGCCACGCCGACCTCAGCGCGCCACGATGCGCCCGGCGGCCAGGTCGGTCTGGTAGACCTGCGTGTCACGCAGGAATTTCGGCAGGCTTTCAGGGTCGCTCCACTCGGGCGAGAGGCGCACGCTGGTCACGCGCAGCAGGTGTGCGCGGGCACGGTCGGTCAGCCGCGCGGCCACGGCCTGCAGGAGCGGCGGCAGCGCGTCGCCCTCGTCGGCGGTCCGCCTCTGCAGTTCGCTGGCACGCCAGCGGCCGGCGCCGTCGTCCCAGTACAGCATCGCGATCTGGAGATTGGGCAGCGCGTTGATCGTGCCGGTACCGACGTACTGGTCGGGCTTGAGCGTCAGCGCGATCTCGGGCCGACCCTGCAGTCCACGCGGTGTGGCCGCGGTCAGCGGCACGCTGCCGATCATGCGCGCCACGGTGAGCGTACCGGTGGTGCGCTCCAGCAGGGCTGCGACCGTGGCGCCGAGCACCGGTTCATCGGCGTGCAGGCGCGGCAGGCCCAGCTCGGTCAACGCGCGTACGTGCTCGGTCAAGCGCTGCTCGGTCAGCGCGGCCACACGCTGCCCTGCACTGGCCACCTGCTCGAAGTGCTGCGCCAGCGCCGGCGTGGTCTGCAGTGACGCGGCGGCGCCGCGCAGCAGGGCACGCGCCTCGTCCAGGCGGTACTTCTTCTTCCAGGCGTACAGATCCAGCCGCAGCCGCCGCGCCGGATCGGTGAGCACCACCACCCAGCGCGCATGACCGCTGTCCTCCATCTCCAGCCAGCGCCAGCGCAGCTCGCCTTCACGCTCGCTGCGCCAGCGTGGCGAGTCGGCGGCAATGGTCTGGTCCTTGATCGGCGAGTAGTAGCGGTGCACGCGCACGGGGCGCACGGTGTCGGCGTCGGGTGCCGGCAGCGCCGGGTTGTACAGCGTGACGGTCAGCAGCACCGGGTCGCGCAGATAGCCACCCCAGTCGTGGCTCTGGTCCTGTTCCAGGCTGAAGGTGGCGGCGCTGCGGTCGCGTGCAAAGCGCGGTGCCACCTTGGCCTTGAGCGTGTAATCGCTCGGCGGGTCGCCCGCATCGACCATGCCCACCCGCTGAAAGCCGCGTGGCAACTCGATCGAGGCCAGGCCCGACAGATCGATGCGTGCCGCCTTCGCGCCGGCCGCCAGGCTGCCCCGCAGCGCCAGCGCAACCAATCCGAGCGCGGCCAGCAATGCCGCCAGCGCCAACCAGGAGGTGTATTTCATGATGATCGGGTGCCCCCTGCCTGCAGCGGCCAGCCCAGGCTATGGCGGCACGACAGGCACACCAAACCCTGGGCCAGCGGATAGTGCGCATCGCTGTTCCGCCACGTCTGGAGGGTCGCCGCCATCAGATGCGCAGGCAGTTCGGCCAGCGGCGGCCCGCTGTCGAGCGTGACCTCGAGATCCACCCTCGACCAGGCCAAGGGCAGCGTGGCGACGACGCGTGCGCCCTGGCGCAGCAACTCGCGCAGCGCCGGCGTCAGGTGCGGGCACAGCGGCCGTGTCGACTCGGCAGCGGCCGGTGCAGCGTCGGGTCGCCTTTCAGTTCGGTTGGTGCAGTGGCTCATCTCAAGATACCTCCATCAAGGCTGCAACAGCTGGCGCAGGGTGCGCCCGTCGTCGTAGCGCAGATCGTCCACGCGCCAGCGCCCGCCTGCGCTGCGCAGCAAGACGTGCACGACGCGTGCGCTGGCCGCTTCGCCCAGGCCGACCGCCACCCGGGCGCTGGCGCCGTCGATCACCGCGCGCCCGACGGTGAAACGCCCGGGGTATTCCTGGGCGTCCGTGAACGGGTCGCCGTCGATCGACGGGGCGGTGTAGGCCGACGGCGGTCGCGCGAAGTAGGCGTCGATGGCGCGTGCGAGGTCCGGGCTCAGGTGCGAGCGCTTGCGCGCCACCGTGGCCCGGCTGAAGCCCATGTCGCCGATGAAGTGCAGATGCAGCAGATCGCGCACGGCGGCCTCGGGCGAGGGCCATGCCCCGCGGCGCTGCAGCCGCCAGACGATGCCATCGAGCCCGAGCAATGCCCGGTCGGGTGCCAGCAGGTGAAAGTCGAAGACACCACCGTCGCAGCTCAGGCGCAAGGTCAGCAGCGGCAGTGCCCGCACACCCAGTGCGCGGGCACTGCGCTCGGCCGGCGCCGGCAGCCGGCCCTGGAACAAGCCCTCGGCCGGCGTCACGACGTATTCGTAGTGCGCGGCCGCACACGCCAGCGGGTGCGGCGCCTCGACGCGGGTCGTCCCCAGATGCACGACTTGCCCGGTCAGCGCGGTCCGCCGGGGCTGGGTCGTGCCCGCGCCCACCCACGGTGCGGCTTGCCCCGGGCCGATCTGCCACTGCTCGGCGGGTTGACCGGACTCGAAGGCAGTGACCCCCGTAGCTGCGGCCGACACGATCGTGAGCACGGCTGCCCAGCGTGCGCGCTGCCGGCCGACCGACGCCCACCGATCGCAGATGCCGCGCCGCCTCATGGTGCTCTCCAGCATGGCCTAAGGCGCTGCAAGGCCGCTATTCGGGCACCGACCCGGCCCAGCGCCGGGGGTGCAGCAGCAGCGCAGTCAGCGCGCGCCGGCGCCGCGCGTCGTATTCGGCGCTGAACAGGTAGAGCCAGGACTCGTCGAGCGTGCGCCGGCGCAGCACGAGTGGCCCGCCGCCCTGCGCGTTGCGCTGCAGGGTCACGGGTTCATCCTTCGCCGTCGCGCCCAGCGCCTTCAACTCGTCCCACTCGGCCGCCGTCAGCGAGCCGATTTCGGCACCCGGGCGCAGTTGCACGCTGTGCTCGAGCAGGGACTTGGCGCGATCGCTCAAGCCTGCCAGGCGCAGCGCCAGCGTGCTCACCGGGCGCTCGAACTGCACGTCCGGGAACTCGAGCGTGTCGCCGTCGGGCCAGAAGACCTCGAGCGTGACTCCGGGCAAGGCGTCGGCCGGTGGCTGCGCCCGATCGATAGGCGGCGCGTCGGCCGGCAGCGTGGCGAAGTAGGCGTGGCCGCGCCACACCGCGCTGCTCGAGACATGGCGTGCCAGCACCGTCTGCCCGCCCGGCCAGGCCAGCGGCGGCACGGTGCGCCAGCCGTCCCAATGGTTCTTCGCCAACGGATCCCACAGGCGCAGCCCCGGCATCTGCAACGGCGCCAGCTGCAGCACGACCTGACGCAGCCCCGGCCACAGCGGCAGCGCACCGTTCAAGGGCTGCGCACCGAACGCACCCAGGCGCAGCGCACCGCGCAATGCGTCCGTCGTGCACTCCAGCCCGAAAGCCGGGTCGAGCTGAGGCGATTGCGCGAACCAGCGTGCCAGCTTGACGCCGGCCACGCTGATGGCGGCGAGCTGGTAGCCGCGGTAGGCGGCGTCGGGATCGTGCAGCGGCACGCTGAACACGGCCACGCCACCGACCACGGGCACCGCTTGATGCACGAGGTGCGCCTCCTCGCGCGCCATCGAGGTGAGGTCGCGCGAGCCGCTGCGCCAGGGCGAGTCGAACAGGTGGAACCGGCGTTCCTGCTTCACGTCGCCCTCGCGGCGTGGGCTGTACCGGGTTTCGACCACCGTGGCCTGCCCGCCGGGCACGACGCCACTGATATGAATGCGAATCTCGGCCTGCGGCAGCGCCGTGGACAGCGGATGCAGCGCTGCCGCAGGCCCCACACTGCCCATGAGTGCGAAGAGGGTGGCCACCCGGCGCTGCAGCTGCCGACACATGACGCGCGCGCCGGCGGCGCGGTTCTGCAGAAGCGGTGCGCGTGGCGATGGGGTCATGGTGCCGATTTCCTCGAGTCGGGGCTGGCCGGGTGTCTGAAGGTGTCGCGCTGCCCCCTGCGCTGCCGACGGACAGGATGTTGCGCTGGCGCACTGCGGCTGGCGGTAAGGCTGGGTTAAATGGCGGTTAATCAGTCTTCGGCCGCCGGGGCGCGGTGGCGCGGTCGAGCGTGCCCAGCGGGGGGCCCGGGCCGCGCCCGAGCTCGACTCGCTTCCCGCCGCGATCGGCCCGGGCCCGGACCGGTGGTTGACGTGTATCAACGCCTCCCCTTGCGCGGCCGCTAGGCTAGGGCAGACATCGTGGACCGATCCGTCATCATTCAAAAGTCTGCGCACGACCTGCGCGTGGCGCCGAACTGGGTCGATGACCACGCGCAGTGCCGCGACTTCAGTCGGGCCGCGGCGCGCGCGGCGCTGGCGGCTGGTTGACCCCTTGTCCCGAACCCCAACCCAGAGAGCTTTGCCATGAAAAAGAACGTAGCCCCCGAGATGCTGGCCCTGCAACGCCTGTACCACTGGGAGAAGACGGCGCCCGATCGCATCGCGCTGACGCAGCCGATGGGCGGCGGAGTCGTCAAGGACTACACCTGGGCCCAGGTCGCCGACCAGGTGCGGCGCATGGCCGCCCACCTGAAGTCGCAGGGCTGGGAGCCGGGGTCCAAGGTGGCGATCCTGTCCAAGAACTGCGCCTGGTGGCTGCTGAGCGACCTGGCCATCTGGATGGCCGGCTACGTTTCGGTGCCGCTGTACCCGACGCTGGCGCCCGACACCGTGCGGCAGATCCTGACCCACAGCGAGTCCAAGGCGTGTTTCGTCGGCAAGCTCGACGGCTGGGAGGGCATGAAGCCCGGCGTGCCGGCCGACCTGCCGTGCATCAGCTACCCGCTGTCGCCGCCCGATGCGATCAAGAACTACGAAGGGTGGGACACGATCTGCGCGCGCAACAAGCCGCTGCAGGGCCAGCCGGTGCGCCGCGCCGACGACCTGGCGACGCTGATCTACACCTCGGGCACCACCGGCCGGCCCAAGGGGGTGATGCACGACTTCGGCAACTTCGCCTGGGCGTTGGAGTCCGGCCTGAAGCGCATTCCGATGTCGGCCGAGGACCGCATGCTGTCCTACCTGCCGCTGGCCCACGTCGTCGAGCGCGTGCTCGTCGAACACGGCTGGCTGAGCACCGGCATGCGCGTGTACTTCGCCGAATCGCTCGAGACCTTCACTGCCGACGTGCAGCGCGCGCGGCCGACGATCTTCTTCTCGGTGCCGCGGCTGTGGGTCAAGTTCCAGCACGGCGTGCACCACAAGATGCCGGCGGCCAAGCTCGACCGCCTGCTGCGCATCCCGATCATCGGTGGCCTGGTGCGGCGCAAGATCCTCAAGGCGCTGGGCCTGGACCAGTGCACCTTCGCCGCCGGCGGCGCAGCGCCGATGCCGGTGGCGCTGCTGGCCTGGTATCGCCGGCTCGGCCTGCCCGTCAACGAAGGCTACGGCATGACCGAGAACCTGGCGCTGTCGCACCTGACGCTGCCCGGCCGCAACCAGGAAGGCACGGTGGGCCCGGTCTACGAGGGCGTCGAGGCGCGCATCGATCCGCAGACCGGCGAGATCCAGATGCGCAGCTCGGCGCTGATGCTCGGCTACTACAAGGAACCCGAGATGACGCGCGAGGCCTTCACGGCCGACGGCTGGCTGCGCACCGGCGACAAGGGCCAGATCGACGCCGAAGGCCGCTTGAAGATCACCGGCCGCGTCAAGGACCTGTTCAAGACCAGCAAGGGCAAGTACGTCGCGCCGGCGCCGATCGAGGACAAGCTGGTCATGCACGACGCGGTGGAAGCCTGCGTCGTCACCGGCGCCAACATGGGGCAGCCGCTGGGCATCGTGATGCTCAACGCCGAGACCATGGCGCGCCTCGGCGACGCCGCGGCGCGGGCCGAGGTCGAGGCCTCGCTGGCCGCGCACATGAGCAGCATCAACGCCACGCTGGACCCGCACGAACAGCTGCAGTGCATCGTCGTGGCGACCACCGCGTGGACGGTGGACAACGACGTCATCACACCCACCTTCAAGGTCAAGCGCAACCGCATCGAGGACCTGTATGCGGCGAACTACGAACGCTGGGAAGCGTCGGGCAAGAAGGTGGTCTGGCAGCAGGCGTGATGCCCCCAGCGCGGCGCGCTTTCGTTCAAGGAGACGAGACATGAACAGACTGATGGTGCGACTGCTGGCCGCCGCGGCGGTGGCCTTCGCGAGCTGGGGCGCCGGCGCCCAGCCGGCCGAGCTGGAAGGCGTGAAGCTCGAACCGACGGCCCAGGTGGGGCCGGCGGCGCTGCAGCTCAACGGCGCCGGCGTGCGCACGCGCGTCGTCTTCAAGGTCTACGTGGCCGCGCTGTACGTGCCGCAGAAGGCCGGCGACGCCGCCGCGCTGCTGGCGCAGAAGGGCGCGCGCCGCATGACCATCACGATGCTGCGCAACGTCGATGCACAGACCTTCGCCGACGCCCTGAACGACGGCCTGCGCAGCAACCACACCGAGGCCCAGCTGGCCGGCTGGAAACCGCAGGTCGAGGCGCTGAACGCCAGCCTCAAGGCCGCCGGCGAAGCCAAGAAGGGCGACGTCATCCACCTCGAGTTCGTGCCCGACGCGGGCACGCGCGTGGTGGTCAACGGCCAGCCTCGCGGCAGCGTGATCCCCGGCGAAGACTTCTACACCGCCGTGCTGCGCATCTGGCTCGGCGACAAGCCGGTCGACAGCGGGCTCAAGAAGGGCCTGCTCGGCGCCTGACCGCGCAGGGCCGGGCCCGCTTCGCGGTGGCGGCAGCCGTGCCCATCGCGCTCGTGCTGCTGCTGTCGTTCGCGCTGCTGGGCGCGGGCTGCGCGGTGCCGGGCACGCTGCTCGCCGCGCCGGCGGCGCAGGGCACGCCACACCGCATCCACGTCGTCAGCCACGGCTGGCACACCGGCATCGTCGTGCGTGCCGCCGACGTGCCGGCCACGGCCTGGCCCGCGCGGCGCGACTTCGCCAGCGCCGAGTACCTCGAAGTGGGCTGGGGCCACCGCGAGTACTACCAGGCCAGGGAGCCGTCGGTCTGGCTCGGGCTGCGCGCGCTGCTGTGGCCGGGCCCAGGTGTACTGCACATCGCGGCCTTCAGCGGCGCCGTCGAACGCCAGTTCCCGGCCGCCGAGATCGCCGCCCTGGACATCACTGCGCAAGGCCTGGCGCGGCTGGTCGATGCCATCGCCGCCAGCCACGAGCGCGATGCTGCCGGAAGCACGATCGCGCTCGGGCCGGGGCTGTACGGCACGAGCCGCTTCTACGCGTCGCGCGAGACGTTTCATCTTCTCGCGACCTGCAACGTCTGGACGGCCGCCGTGCTGCAGCAGGCCGGCGTGCCGGTCAGACCCGTCTTGTCGCCGACCGCGGCGGCCTTGTTCGCCCAACTGCGACGGGGCGGCAAGGAAAATTGAGCTGGCGCAATCCGGCCGGCGTTGCGGCCCTTATGTTGGCGTTGGGGATAGGCCCCAAACGTGACGCTGCCACCTCACCTGTTCCTCTTGCCGGAGATACCGATGCCAACGCAAAAACCCGCGTCCGCCCGTGGCGCGAAGTCGACCCCGAAA
>CAZUBF010000003.1:0-55539 GCA_964618555.1 uncultured Azohydromonas sp. | reverse complement strand
CGATCACGTGCAGCGGCTTCAGGCAGCCGGCGTTGAGCGGGATGTCGTCGTCGACGAGCGTGCGGAACACGTACAGCACCGCGGCCATCGTGACGGCCTTCGGCGCGTTGAAGTTGTTCGGCAGCTGCGCGCTGCTGCCGGTGAAGTCGATCGTCGCCTCGCGACGCGCGCCGTCGACGGTGACCTTCACGCGGATCACGGCGCCGTTGTCCAGCGCCAGCTCGAAGCTGCCGTCCTTCAGCGCGGTGATGACACGGCGCACGCTCTCCTCGGCGTTGTCCTGCACGTGGCGCATGTACGCGTCGACGGTCTCGCGGCCGAACTGCGCCACCATCGCGCGCAGTTCGTGCACACCCTTCTCGTTGGCGGCGATCTGCGCGCGCAGGTCGGCGATCGTCTGCTCGGGGTTGCGCGCCGGGTACGGCCCCGAGTCGAGCTGCGCGCGCAGCTCGGCGTCGCGCAGGCGGCCGTCGCGCACGAGCAGGAAGTTGTCGAACAGCACACCCTCGTCGTCGATGGTCCTCGAGAACGGCGGCATCGACCCCGGCGTCGCGCCGCCGATGTCGGCGTGGTGGCCGCGGGAGGCGACGTAGAACGTGGCCTTCGGCGGCGAGCCGCCGTCAAGGCGCCCACCCCGCCCCGCCGCGTCGACGGGGGCGGTCTCGTCGAGGTAGACGGGCGTGACGACGGTGACGTCGGGCAGGTGCGTGCCGCCGTGGTACGGGTCGTTGAGCACGTAGACGTCGCCCGCTCGCATGCCGGGGTTGCGCGCGATCACGGTCTTGATCGACTCGCTCATCGAGCCCAGGTGCACCGGCATGTGCGGCGCGTTGGCGATGAGCTGACCTTCGGCGTCGAACAGCGCGCACGAGAAGTCGAGCCGCTCCTTGATGTTGACCGAGTGCGCCGTGTTCTGCAGCCGCAGCCCCATCTGCTCGGCGATGTTCATGAACAGGTTGTTGAACACCTCGAGCATCACCGGGTCGGCGCGCGTGCCCACCGCGTGGCGCGTCGCGCGCGGCACGACGCGTTCGAGCTCGAGCGCGCCGCCGGCCACCAGGCGCGCCTGCCAGCCGGGTTCGACGACGGTGGTCGCGTTGCGCTCGGCGATCACCGCCGGGCCGGGAATCGTCGCACCGGGGCGCAACGACTCGCGCCGGTGCAGCGCCGCGTCGCGCCAGCCGCCGCGGCCGTCGAGGTCGTCGCAGTACATCGCCACCTGCGCCAGCGGCGCCGGGGCGTGCGCCGCGCCGTCGGCGGCGACCGCATCGGCGTGGCACTCGCCCGGCGCCACCGCCTCGACCGACACCGCCTCGACGACGCGCGCGCGCTCGGGCATCAGGAACGCGAAGCGCTGGCGGTACGCCGCGTCGAAGTCGGCGCCGATCGCGGCGAGCGCGTCGTCGGGCTCGCCGCCCATCGGCAGCGGCACGACCAGCGCGGTGTCGGTGCCGGCATAGCGCACGTGCACGCGGTGGTGCACGTGCACCGCGTCGCTGGCCACCCCCTGCCCGACCAGTTCGTCGCGCGCCGCGTCGGCGAGCTCGGCGGCGCGGCGCGACGCGGCCTGCAGCCCCGCCTCGTCGAGCGGCAGCTCGACCGACGCTTCGCGCATCGCGGTCTGGTCCGCCAGCCCCATGCCGTACGCCGACAGCACGCCGGCCAGCGGGTGCACGAACACGCGCTGCATGCCCAGCGCGTCGGCGACGGCGCAGGCGTGCTGACCGCCGGCGCCGCCGAAGCACTGCAGCGTGTAGCGCGTGACGTCGTAGCCGCGCGCCACCGAGATGCGCTTGATCGCGTTGGCCATGTTCTGCACCGCGATGCGCAGCGCGCCGGCGGCGACCTCGTCGGCGCCGACCTCGCGAGCGGCGGCGACGCTCATCTCGCGCGCGACCGCAGCGAAGCCTTCGGCGACGGCGTCGCGGTCGAGCGGCTCGTCGCCGTGCGCGCCGAACACGGCCGGGAAGTGCGCCGGCTGGATGCGCCCGAGCATCACGTTGGCGTCGGTCACCGCCAGCGGCCCGCCGCGGCGGTAGCTCGCCGGCCCCGGGTTGGCGCCGGCCGACTCGGGGCCGACGCGCAGCCGCGCGCCGTCGAAGCGGATGATCGAGCCGCCGCCGGCGGCCACGGTGTGGATGCTCATCATCGGCGCGCGCATGCGCACGCCCGCGACCTGCGTCTCGAACGCGCGCTCGAAGTCGCCGGCGTAGTGGCTGACGTCGGTGCTGGTGCCGCCCATGTCGAAGCCGATCACGCGCGCGTGCCCGGCGGCCAGCGCGGTGCGCACCATGCCGACGATGCCGCCGGCGGGCCCCGACAGGATCGCGTCCTTGCCCTGGAAGCGGTGCGCCTCGGTCAGGCCGCCGCTGGACTGCATGAAGTACAGCGGCACGCCCGGCATCTGGAGCCCGACGCGGTCGACGTAGCGGCGCAGGATCGGCGACAGGTAGGCGTCGACGACGGTGGTGTCGCCGCGCGCGATCAGCTTCATCAGCGGGCTGACCTCGTGCGACGCGCTGACCTGCGTGAAGCCGACTTCGCGCGCGATGCGCGCCGCCGCCGCCTCGTGCGCCGTGTGGCGCCAGCCGTGCATGAACACGATCGCGCAGGCGCGCATGCCGGCGTCGTGCGCCGCCCACAGGCGCTCGCGCAGGTGCATCTCGTCGAGCGGCTCGATCACTTCACCGTCGGCGCCGACGCGCTCGGCGGCCTCGACCACGCGCTCGTACAACAGCTCGGGCAGCACGATGTGGCGGTCGAACAGCCGCGGGCGGTGCTGCTGCGCGATGCGCAGCGCGTCGCGGAAGCCACGCGTGGTCACCAGCAGCGTGCGGTCGCCCTTGCGTTCGAGCAGCGCGTTGGTCGCCACCGTGGTGCCCATCTTCACGCACTCGACCTGCGCCGGCGTGATCGGCGCGGCCGGCGCCAGCCCGAGCAGGCGGCGGATGCCCTCGACCGCGGCGTCGTCGTACTGGCCGGGGTTGTCGCTGAGCAGCTTGAGCGTGTGCAGCGTGCCGTCGGGGGCGCGGCCGACGAGATCGGTGAAGGTGCCGCCGCGGTCGACCCAGAATTGCCAGCGCATCGATGGTCCTCGGGGGGTGGGCGTCGCGTCGTCGCGCAGCGCGGTGTCGGGCATCACGGGGCCTCGTGCATCGCCGCGCCTACAGCGCGCTGGCCGCCCGCGCGGCCTGGTCGTACATGCCCGACATGGTGCGCAACAGCTGCGCCAGCGCGCCGATGTCGGCGTTCAGCTCGGTGTCGAGGCTGTCGACGAGGCAGCGCTCGCGCACCTCGCGGTAGTGCTGCACGTGGCGCTCTCCGGCCGGCGTGGGGCTGTAGAACACCTCCTTGCCGACCTTGTCGGTGCGCGCCAGCCCGGCGGCGACCAGTTTCTTGAGCGAATACGCGACGACGTGCGTGTCTTCGTAGTTCAGCACGAAGCCGATGTCGGCGAGCTTCTTGTTGCGCGCGCGGTGGCACAGGTGGTGCAACAGCAGCACGTCGGTGATCGTCAGGTCGGGGCAGCCCGCGGCCGCCATGCAGCGCACCGCCCAGCGCGAGAACGCGTTCCACGCGACGATCAGCCCGAACTCGAACTCCGAGAGTTCGCCGCTGCGCGCCGACACCAGGTGCGACGACGAGACGATGGCGCCGCCGCGCGCCGGGTCCACCGGGCGCAGCGGCACGCGGGGCGCCGTCGGCGCGGCGCTGCGTGTGACGGTCGGTTTGCGTCGGGGCATCGGGGTTTGTACCAGAACGTTGATGATTTGTTGACAATTTATCGGATCGCTTCCTAGACTTCAAGCCGTTCGGACCCGCCCGCCCGCCAGGGGGGCCCGACCCGGCCGCGGACACGCTGCGTGCCCGCGCGACTTCCACCGTCCCGTTCGCAGGAGCCCGGATGAAAGCCCTACTCCACGCCACGCTCGCCGCCGTCGCGCTCGCTGCCGGCGCCGCCCAGGCCCAGACCAAGTGGGACCTGCCTGCCGCCTACCCGGCGTCGAACTTCCACACCGAGAACCTGGTGGCGTTCGCCAACGACGTCGACCAGGCCACCGGCGGCAAGCTGAAGATCACGGTGCACGCCAACGCGTCGCTGTTCAAGGCGCCCGAGATCAAGCGCGCCGTGCAGGGCGGCCAGGCGCAAATCGGCGAGATCCTGCTCGTGAACTTCCAGAACGAGTGGCAGATCTTCGGCGCCGACGGGCTGCCGTTCCTCGCCGACAGCTACGACGGGGCGATGAAGCTGTACCAGGCGCAGAAGCCGCTGCTGCAAAAGAAGCTCGGCGAGCAGGGCATGATGCTGCTGTACGCGGTCGCCTGGCCGCCGCAGGGCATCTACGTGAAGAAGCCGATCGCCTCGGCCGCCGACCTGAGGGGCGTGAAGTGGCGCGCCTACAGCCCAGCCACCGCGCGCATCGCCGAGCTCGTCGGCGCGCAGCCGGTGACGGTGCAGGCCGCCGAGCTGAGCCAGGCGATGGCGACCGGCGTCGTCGAGAGCTACATGAGCAGCGGCTCGACCGGCTACGACACCAAGACCTACGAGCACATCAAGCACTGGTACGACACCCAGGCCTGGCTGCCGAAGAACGCGGTGATCGTCAACAAGCGCGCCTTCGACGCGCTCGACAAGACCACGCAGGACGCGCTGCTGAAGGCCGCGGCCGCCGCCGAGCAGCGCGGCTGGGCGGCGAGCCAGCGCGTCAACACCGAGTCGCTCGACAAGCTCAAGGCCAACGGCATGAACATCGCGGCGCCGTCGCCGCAGCTCAAGTCCGACCTGCAGAAGGTCGGCGAGACGATGCTCAAGGAGTGGCTCGAAAAGGCCGGCGCCGAGGGCCAGCAGCTGGTCGACGCGTACCGCAAGTGACGCCGCGGTGAGCCTGCCCGAGGCGCCCCGCGGCGCGCTGCGCCGCGCGCTCGACGCCGTGTACGACGGCGCGGCCTGGCTCGCGGCGCTGTTCATGGTGGGTCTGCTGGCGATGGTGTGGCTGTCGATCCTCGGCCGGCAGCTGCACTTCCACGTGCCGGGCACCGACGCCTACGCCGGCTACCTGATGGCCGCGGCCGGATTCCTCGCGCTGGCGCACACGCTCAAGCGCGGCGAGCACATCCGCGTGACGCTGCTGCTCGGGCGGCTGCGCGGGCGCGCGCGCCGCGCGCTCGAGCTGTGGTCGATCGGCGCGTCGGCAGTGCTGGCACTGCTGCTGGCGTTCTACAGCGTGCGGCTGGTCTGGCAGTCGCACCTGTTCCACGACGTCTCGACCTCCAGCGACGCCACGCCGCTGTGGCTGCCGCAGATCGGCATGGCGCTGGGCTGCACGGTGTTCGCGCTCGCGCTGGTCGACGAATGGGTGCTCGCGCTGCGCGGGCGCAGCGGCATCGCGGCGCAGGCCACGCGGCACGAATAGGGCGACGATGAACGACGTCGCGATCTCGCTGCTGCTGGTGGCCGCGCTGTTCGCGATCCTCGGCAGCGGGGTGTGGATCGGGCTCACGCTGTCGGGCGTGGCGTGGGTCGCGATGCAGCTGTTCAGCGCCCGGCCCGCCGGCGACGCGATGGCGGTGACGATCTGGGGCAGCGCGTCGAGCTGGACGCTGACCGCGCTGCCGCTGTTCGTGTGGATGGGCGAGATCCTGTTCCGCACCCGGCTGAGCCAGGACATGTTCCGCGGCCTGGCGCCGTGGATGCAGCCGCTGCCCGGGCGGCTGCTGCACACCAACGTGATCGGCTGCGCGATCTTCGCCGCTGTGTCGGGGTCGAGCGCGGCGACCTGCGCGACGATCGGCAAGATGAGCCTGCCCGAGCTGCGCCGCCGCGGCTACCCCGACGACATCGCGGTGGGGTCGCTCGCCGGCGCCGGCACGCTCGGGCTGCTGATACCGCCGTCGATCATCATGATCGTCTACGGCGTCAGCGCCGACGTGTCGATCGCGCAGCTGTTCATCGCCGGCGTCGTCCCCGGGCTGCTGCTGGCCGCGCTGTTCTCGGGTTACCTGATGCTGTGGGCCTGGCGCCACCCGCGGCGGGTGCCCCCCGCCGAGCCGGGTGCGACGCTGCGCCACAAGCTGCGCGAGTCGCGCCATCTGCTGCCGGTGGTCGCGCTGATCCTGGCCGTGCTCGGCTCGATCTACGCGGGTTTCGCCACCGCCACCGAGGCCGCGGCGGTCGGCGTGGTCGGCGCGCTGGTCGTCTCGGCGGCGCAGGGTTCGCTGACCTGGCGCACCTTCAAGGACTCGCTGCTCGGCGGCACGCGCATGTACTGCATGATCGCGCTGATCCTCGCCGGCGCGGCATTCCTGACGCTGGCGATGGGCTACATCGGGCTGCCGCGCCAGCTCGCCGAGTGGATCGGCTCGCTCGGCCTGACGCCGCTGCAGCTGCTGGTGGCCCTGGCGCTGTTTTACATCCTGCTCGGCTGCTTCCTCGACGGCATCTCGATCGTCGTGCTGACGATGGGCGTGATCCTGCCGACCGTGCAGGCCGCCGGCATCGACCTGCTGTGGTTCGGCATCTTCGTCGTGCTCGTCGTCGAGATGGCGCAGATCACGCCCCCGGTGGGCTTCAACCTGTTCGTGCTGCAGGGCATGACCGGGCGCGAGATCGGCTGGATCGCGCGCGTCACGCTGCCCTTCTTCGGCCTCATGGTGCTCGCGCTGGCGCTGGTGTACCTGCTGCCCGACCTCGTGACATTCCTGCCCCGGCAGATGCGCGGCTGAATTACCATCGGGCGCATTCGCCACCGCAGCCCTCGCAGCGACCGCATGGTCTTCACCCCGCGCAAGCCCGGCCTCGAGTTCCCGCCGCTGTTCGACATCCTGCCCGAGGAGGAGCGCTGGCCACAGCCGCCGTTCGCCTGGGACCACGAGCCGGTCGACGAGCACGCGTTCCAGCCCTGCCGGCTCGAGCTGGTCAACGGCCAGAGCGTCGACGGCGAGATGATGCGCTTCGAGCCGATGGCCGGGCGCATCGAGTTCCGGCGCGACGCGTCGTCGGGCGCCGTCGCGGTGCCGTTCGACAAGCTGCGGTCGATCGCGCTGACCGAGCCGCTGGTGCCGCAGTCGCACTCGCGCGGCATGCCGGTGGCCGAGCACGAGTGCGAGTTCCGGCTCGTGCGCAGCGACGGCTCGACGCTCGCCGGGCTGACGGTCGGGCGCGTGGAGAACCAGTTCGGGCTGTACCTGTTCCCGCCGGTCGACGTCGACCGCACCGTCACGCGCCTGTTCGTGCCGCGCGCCGCGTACCGCGAGGTGCAGTTCGGGCCCACCGCGGTCGAGTCCGCCACCGGCGCCTGGCTGCACACGCGCGAGGCGCTCGCCGAGGCGATCGCGATGCAGGAGCATGCGCCGGTGCTGCCGATGGGCCAGGCGCTGCTGAACCTGGGCATGGTGACGACGCGCCAGGTCGAGCGCGCGCTGGCGCAGCAGACCCCCGAACGCGACAAGCCGCTGGGGCAGGTGCTGGTCGACGCCGGCGTGATCACGTCGTCCGACCTCGAGGCGGCGCTGGCGCACAAGATGGGCTACCCGCTGGTCGACGTCGACCGCTTCCCGCTCGACCCGGTGGCGATGCGCTGCCTGCCGGTGCGCACGGTGCTCTCGATGCAGGCGCTGCCGCTGATGATCGACCAGGGGCGACTGGTGTTCGCGGTGTCCAGCCCGTCGAAGGTGCCGTCGCTGAACATGCTGCGCGCGATGGCCAACGTGGCGCCGGTGGCGGTGCTGGCGCGGCGTCAGCAGCTCGGGCTGAAGCTCGCGTCGCTGGTGCAGCAGGACGTGTGGGCACCGGTGGTGCCGGCCGAGCTGCCCCCCGACGACGGCAAGTCGCCCGACTGAGCTTCGTCGCGGCGCGCCGCGCGGATCTGCGCGTCAATCCCCGGCCTTCTTGCCGCATCCCGGCGGTCGGTGCTGTCTAGCATCGCGCTGCGGCTGGACCGGCGTCCACCGCGCGAGGAGCTTCGATGACGGACATGTCGGTCCCACCCCCAGGCCTGCGCGATCCGGCCCCGCCGGACGGTGCACGCGCGGGCGGGTGCTGGCCGGCGCCGCCCTACCCCGCCTACGCGCTGACCCGGCTGTCGCTGCCCGAGGACTGCACGATCGAGGGCCTGAACGGCAAGACGGTGCACGGCGTGCTGGTCGAGTTCGACGCGCCGCAGCGCACCGCGCGCGTGCGCGTCGGCGCGAGCCGCACGCCGCTGGCGTTCGGCTTCGACCAATTCCTGGAGCTGACGCTGACGACCCCGGTGCGCGCGCACGACGTCGCCGGCGACACCGCGCTGGCAAGGGTCGACGCCGCCGGCGACGTCGAGTACCGGCTGACGCTGGCCGACGGACGCCGGCGTGACGGATGCACGCTGGGCCACGTCGAGACCGACGAGGGCCTGTTCCTGTTTCCGCCGCTCGAACGCCCCGGCGCGGTGCAGCGCGTCTTCGTGCCACGCGCGCGCTATCGGTCGGTGAGCTTCGGCCGCCCCCTCGGCGAGGAGCTCGTGGCCCAGCACAAGATCAGCGCGCAGCAGCTCGAACAGGCGCTGGCCGAGCAGCAGCGCCTGCGCACGCGCCGCCTCGGCGAGGCCCTGGTGTCCGAGCGCGTGGTCACCGCCGAGCAGCTGCTCGCGGCGCTCGAACACCAGAACCGCATGCCGATGATGCGCATCGGCGAGGCGCTGATCGGCCTGGGCATGATCACCCCGCAGCAGCTCGACGAGGCGCTCGAACAGCAGAAGCTCGACCGCTCGCTGCCGCTGGGCGAGCTGCTGGTGCGCCAGGGCCTGGTCTCGCGGCAGGACCTGCAGACCGCGCTGGCGCGCAAGATGGGCTACCCGGTGGTCGACGTCGCCGGCTTCGCCGCCGAGGCCGAAGCCGTGCGCAGCGTGCCCTTCGTCGTCGCGCACCGGCTCAACGCGCTGCCGCTGCTGCGCCGCACCGGCCGGCTGGTGGTGGCGATGGACGACCCGACCGCGCGCGCGGCGATCGAGGAGCTCGAGTTCGTCGCGCAGGCGAAGGCGGTGCCGGTGATCGCGCCTGCCGCCGACATCGCGCGCGCGCTGCTCGCCACCTACGAACGTTTCGGTGCCGACACCCGACACGGCCCGGCCGCGGGCGACGACGGCGACGGCGATGCGCTCGATGCCAGCCAGCTCGTCGCGTCGCTCGAGCAGCAGACCGCGATCGACCGCGACGACGAACCGGCGATCGAGCAGTCGGACAACTCGCTGGTGCGGCTGGTCAACACGATGATCGTCGACGCGTGGATGCAGCGCGTGTCCGACATCCACGTCGAGACGCATCCCGGGCGCGAGAAGCTGCGCATCCGCTTCCGCCGCGACGGCGTGCTGCGCCCGTACCTGGAGCTGCCGCACACCTACCGGGCGGCGCTGGTGGCACGCATCAAGATCATGTGCGACCTCGACATCAGCGAACGTCGCCGGCCGCAGGACGGCAAGATCAACTTCGCTCGCTTCAGCCCGCAGCACCGCCTGGAGCTGCGCGTGGCGACCATCCCGACCGCCAACGGGCTCGAGGACGTCGTGATGCGCATCCTCGCGTCGACCCGGCCGCTGCCGATCGGCGAGCTGGGTCTGTCGGCGCCGAACCTCGAGCGGCTGCGCCGCGCGATCCACCGTCCCTACGGGCTGGTGCTGTGCGTCGGCCCCACCGGCAGCGGCAAGACGACCACGCTGCACTCGCTGCTGGGCGACATCAACCAGCCCGATCGCAAGATCTGGACCGCCGAGGACCCGATCGAGATCACGCAGGCCGGACTGCGCCAGGTGCAGGTCAACCCGAAGATCGACTGGACCTTCGCGAAGGCGCTGCGCGCGCTGCTGCGCGCCGACCCCGACGTGATCATGGTCGGCGAGATCCGCGACCAGGAAACCGCGCAGGTGGCGATCGAGGCGTCGCTGACCGGCCACCTGGTGTTGAGCACGCTGCACACCAACAGCGCCGCCGAGACCGTCACGCGGCTGCTCGACATGGGCATGGACCCGTTCAACTTCGCCGACTCGCTGCTCGCCGTGCTCGCGCAGCGCCTGGTGCGCCGGCTGTGCCCGCACTGCCGCACGACGCGCGACGCGACCGACGCCGAAGTGCAGGACCTGCTGCAGGACCATCTGCACGTGTTCTTCGACGACGCGCGCCCCGACCCCGACACGGTGCTCGCCGACTGGAACGCACGCTTCGGCCGCGACGGCCGGCTGCCGTGGCACGAGGCGCCGGGCTGCACGCACTGCGACGGCAGCGGCTTCGAGGGGCGCGTCGGCCTGCACGAGCTGATGACGGTCACGCGTGCGCTGCGCCGCCTCGTCGTCACGCGCGGCAGCGTCGAGCAGCTGCAGCGCCAGGCGCTCGACGACGGTACGCGCACGCTGCGCCAGGACGGCATCGAGAAGGTGCTCGCCGGCCTGACGACCATTGGCGAGGTGCGCGCGATGAGCAACGTGTGAGTTGAGACCCCCCGAAGCGCCTTCGGCGCCTCCCCCCAGGGGGCACCGCCGGCGGACCGGCGAAGCCGGATCCGCGGCGGTTGCTTGTAGGCGAGCGATTCGTCGGTCGCCCGTGTTGCGCAGCGCGATGGAGGTTGGGAGGGAACTACGACCGAGATCCCCCCGAAGCGCCTTCGGCGCCTCCGCCCAGGGGGCACCGCCCGTGGACCGGCGAAGCCGGATCCGCGGCGGATGCTTGATGGCATGCGGGGCGTCGGTGGCGTGTGGCGCGGTCGAGCCGCCGAGCCGGCCCCCTCCTAAAGTGCCCCTTCGGGGGCGATCCGGCTCACCCGCCGCCGCGATGGGTGTAGAGGTCGAAAAAGCGCATAAAGCCACGGCGCTCGTCGACGCCGACGCCGTCGAAGTCGAAGCGCACCTGCAGCCGCGGCAGCACGATCGACGCGATGCGCCGCGGCGGCAGCACCTGCCAGTCCAGGTGCAGCCGGCCGCTGCCGATGCGCACGTCGGCGCCGTCGGCGCGCCAGGCCACTGCGCGGCCACCGCTGGCGCCGGGCAGCCAGCGGCGCAGCTCGTCGGCTGTGCAGCCCATCTCGCGCTCGAAACGCGCGCCGTCTTCGCACCGCACCGGCGAAGCCTGCTGCGCGTCGGCTCAGCCGCCGGCGATCGGCGGCCAGATCGCGAGCACGTCGCCTTCGGCGAGCCGGCGCGCCGCACGCTCGTGCGGCGGCACGAACACGCCGTTGACCAGCACCAGGTGCACCAGCTTCATCGGCAAGTTGAACGGCTCGACGACGTCGGCGATCGTCGCGTCGGGCGCCACGTCGATCGTCACCTGGTTGCCGGCCCGCGCCTCGTGCGGCAGGTAGGGCGTGAGGCTGGCGTAGAGCTTGAACGTGATGCGCATCGCGCGATGTTGCCGCACGGGCCGCCGCGGCGTGCTCAGGCCTTGACGAGACCCCGCGCGTGCTGGGCTTGCGCGCGCGCCAGGTAGGCCTCCATCAGCAGCGTCGGGTCGGCGAGCAGCCGGTCCTTCCACTCGCCCAGGCTCACCTGCCCCTCGACGAGACCGCGCATCACGCCGACGTGCTCGGTCCAGCCGATGCTGTTGCAGCCGACCAGCCGGTCACCGGCAAACTGCAGGCTCAGGTGGCGCCAGGCGGCGCGGTCGGTCAGTTCGACCTGCTCGCCGCCGGGCACGCCCTCCCAGTGGCCGAAGCTGGTGGAAATCAGGCCCAGCGTGTCGAGCACGTTGATCTGCGTGACGCCCTTGAGCTCGGCACGCCGGCCGACCATGTTCAGCGCCGCGACGCGCGCCTGGTCGGCCGCGTTGGGCTGGATCGCGCTGACGATGGTGCGGCCGCTGACCTTGTCGAAGGCCTCGGCGCAGTCGCCGGCGGCGAAGATGCCGGGCACGCTGGTCTGCAGGTGCTCGTCGGTCAGCACGCCCACCAGGCAGCGCACGCCGCTGTCCTGGAGGAAGCCGATGTTGGGCTTGACGCCGGTGGCACTGATCACGAGGTCGGCCTCGATCACCTGGCCGTCGGACAGCCGCACCTTCATCACCGGCGAGGCGTCGCGCTCGATGGCGTCGACGCGCGCGCCGGTGTGCACGGCCACGTGCTTCTGCTCGCACCACCGCTTGATCATGCCGCCGGCCACCGGGCCCATCATGCGCGGCACCATGCGGTCGCCCATCTCGACGACCGACAGCTTCACGCCGCGCGTGGCCAGCGCCTCCATGATGATGCAGCCGATGAAGCCGGCGCCCATCTGCACCACGCGTGCGCCGGGCCGCGCCAGCGACTGGATCGCGCGCGCGTCGGCCAGCGTCCAGCAGGCATGCACGCCGGGGCCGGCGATGCCGGGGATCGGCGGCGTCGCCGGGCTGGAGCCGGTGGCGATCAGCAGGCGGTCGAAGGCGTGCGTGCTGCCGTCGTCCATCGTCACGGTCTTTGCGGCGGCGTCGACCTTCACGGCGCGGTTGCGCTTGAGCTGGATGCCCAGCCGGTCGTAGTGGTCGCCGGCGTGGCGCAGGTGCGTGCCGGCTTCGCCGATGTCGCCGATCAGCAGGTACGGGATCGCCATGCGCGAGTACGGCGCCTCGGGCTCGTCGCCGACGAGATAGATCTCGTCGTCGGGCGCGTGCTTGCGGATCGTCTCGGCGGCGATGACGCCGGCCGGGCCGGCGCCGAGGATGATGTGTCGCATCGTCAGGTCCTCAAAAGCAAAAGGCGGTCCGAGAACCGCCTTGCGCTGCGCGCAGCGGCGTCACAGGCCCAGCCGCGCGCGCGTCTCGGGCCTGAGCGTGCCGTCGGGGTTCCAGCCGCGCACCTCGTAGTACTTCGGCAGCATCTCGGGCAGCTTGTTGACCAGGCCCTTGGCCGGGCCGGTCTTCGCCGGCTCGTTGAGCAGGCGCGGCGGCAGCGTGTCGTCCTTGGCCGTGAACCCGGCGCGGTTGTTGAAGTCGCGCTCCATGTTCCAGATGCGCTCGCCGATGACGTTCAGGTTGTCGAGCGTGAACTCGTCGCCGCACGCGGCGGCCAGCTGCGGCTGCAGGTCGGCCAGTCCCCAGGCGAAGGTCGTGAACACGCAGGTGCCCGACGAGTCGAACACCGCGGTTGCGTCCTGGAACGCCTTGACCAGTTCGGGCTTGCCGTCGGCGCTGAGCGGGTCGGTCTTCACCGGGATGCCCAGCACCTCGGAGGCCACCGTGTAGCCGCGCAGGTGGCACGCACCGCGGTTGCTGGTGGCGTACGCCAGCCCCATGCCCTGGATGCCACGGCTGTCGTAGGCCGGGAACTCCTGGCCCTTGACGCTCATCGTCAGCTCGGGGTGGCCGTACTTCGCGGTCAGCCGCTTGCTGCCCAGGCCGAGCTCCTTGCCGAAGCCGACGCCCTTGGCGGTCATGTCGGCGAACTCGCACAGCGCCTGCGCCGAGCCGAACGGCGCGGCGACGCCGATCTGCTCCTTGGTCAGCACGCCCATCTCGTACAGCTCCATCACCGCGCCGACGGTGGCGCCGAAGCTGATCGGGTCCATGCCGTGTTCGTTGCAGATCAGGTTGGCGTACTGCAGCGCCTCGAGGTCGTTGACGCCGTTGGCCGCGCCCAGCGCCCACGCCGCCTCGTACTCGAGGCCGCCCGAGGCGCCCCAGTACTGCGGCTTGTTCTGCACGCTGAAGTGCGTCGGGTCGATCTTGCTGATGCGCCCGCAGGCGATGGTGCAGCCGAAGCAGGCCTGGTTGGTCACCAGCTGCGGCTTGCCGTCGCTCTTGCGCGGCGTGGCCATCGCCTCGGCCGAGATGTCCTTCGCGCCCTCGAACTGCACGTCGCGGTGGTTGCGCGTGGGCAAGGCGCCGATCTCGTTGATGACGTTCATCAGCACCTGCGTGCCGTAGGTCGGCAGCCCCTGCCCGGTGACGGCGTTCTCGGCCAGGATCTTCTTCTTCTCGAAGGTGACCTTCATGAACTCCTTGGGGTTCTTGATGTTGCCCACCCCCTTCGTGCCGCGCACCGCGATGGCCTTCAGGTTCTTGCTGCCCATCACGGCGCCGACGCCCGAGCGCCCGGCGGCGCGGTGCAGGTCGTTGACGACGGCGGCGAACAGCACCTGGTTCTCGCCCGCGGCGCCGATGCTGGAGATGCGCAGCAGCGGGTCCTGGTGCAGCTTCTTCAGCGTCTCCTCGGTCTCCCACACCGACTTGCCCCACAGGTGGGAGGCGTCGCGCAGTTCGGCGACGTCGTCCTCGATGTACAGGTACACCGGCTTGGCCGACCTGCCCTCGAAGACGATCATGTCCCAGCCGGCCATCTTCAGCTCGGCGCCCCAGTAGCCACCCGAGTTGCTGCAGGCGATCGCGCCGGTCAGCGGGCCCTTGGTGACGACCGTGTAGCGCCCGCCGGTCGAGGCCATCGTGCCGGTCAGCGGGCCGGTGGCCCAGATCACCTTGTTGTCGGGGCTCAGCGGGTCGACCTTCGGGTCGACCTCCTCGACGATGTACTTCGTGGCCAGGCCGCGCGAGCCGATGTAGGCGCGCGCCCAGTCCATGTTCAACGGCTCGGCCTCGACGGTGCCGGCGCTGAGGTTGACGCGCAGAATCTTTCCTGCCCAGGACATGTTGATGCTCCTTACGCCGCGGCGGGTTGGTTGCCGAGCTTGTCGGCCCAGGCCTGCATCTTGTTCAGGCCGGTCCAGTTGGCGTCGATGTAGGTGATGGCGCCGGTCGGGCAGGCCTCGGCGCACGCCGGCTCGCCGCCGCACAGGTCGCACTTCTGCACCTTGCCGGTCTCCTGCACGTAGTTGATGGTGCCGAAGGGGCAGGCGATCGTGCACACCTTGCAGCCCACGCAGGTGGTCTCGCTGACCACCTTGGCGCCGGTGAGCTTGTCGATCGTGATCGCCTCGACCGGGCAGGCGTGCAGACACCAGGCCTCGTCGCACTGCGTGCAGGTGTACGGCACCTTGCGCCCGGTGTGGTGGAAGTCGAACACCTTGATGCGCGACTTCGCCGGCGCGTAGGTGGCGTAGTTTTCGAACGAGCACGCCATCTCGCACTGGAGACAGCCGGTGCACTTGTCCGGATTGATGTGCAAGGTCTTCTGCATGGTGTCCTCGGTGAGGTGGGGCCGTCGGCCGACGCGCGCGTGGCGCCACAGCCACTGATGCCGGCAGCTGCATATCTTCCGAACCGGCCGATCCCGCCGATACCTGGGGCAAACCCTAGGCCTGTCCCATCGCGTGACAGCCCGGCGCCTCGCCTGCGCGAGCCGCCCGCGGCGCCGGACACCGCCGCCGATCGCCTACCATGCCACCCGACCCGCCCCGCGCCGCCGCCCCGCGCGGCCACACCCCTTGGAGACCGCGCGATGCCGATGTCCCCGCCCGCCGCCTGGCGTCGCGGCCTGCGCCCGACACCCGCCACGACCGGGACGCGCCAGGCCGAAACGATCGCGCAGTCGCACGCGCGATGCGCCGCGCTGGGGCTGACTCGCATCGGGCGCCCCGACCACGCCCCGCTCGGCCGCACCGACCTGGGTGTGGTGCGCGAGCGCAACCTGCGCCTGTACGCCCACGCCGCGCCGGTGATGGAGATGCTGTACGAGCAGATCGCCGGCACCGAGAGCATGGTCGTGCTGTGCGACGCCACCGGGACGATCATCCACTCGGTCGGCGACGACGACTTCCTCGAGCGCGCGCAGAAGGTGGCGCTGCAGCCCGGGGTCGACTGGTCGGAACCGGCCAAGGGCACCAACGCGATCGGCACCGCGCTGGTCGACGAGGCGCCGACGCTGGTGCACGCCGACGAGCACTTCCTGCACGCCAACCACTTCCTGACCTGCTCGGCGGCGCCGATCGTCGACCCGCGTGGCAACGTGCTCGGCGTGCTCGACGTCACCGGGGACCACCGCAGTTACCACAGGCACACGATGGCGCTGGTGACGATGTCGGCGCGCATGATCGAGAACCACTGGCTCGACGACGACTTCCGCCAGGCGCTGCGGCTGCACTTCCACCGCCGCGCCGGATTCGTCGGCACGCTGATGGAGGGCATCGTCGCGATCGCCCCCGACGGGCGCGTCGTCGGCGCCAACCGCAGCGCGCTCGACCAGCTCGGGCTCAGCGGCGCGGCGATGCGGCTGCACACGCTGGACTCGCTGATCGGCACCGCGCTCGGCGCCCTGGTCGACCGCTCGCGCCAGGCCGCCGCGACGCCGATGGCCCTGATGCTGCACGACGGCCGCATCGTGCACGTGCACGCGCGCGTGCACGGGCCGGCGTGGCGTGCCGCGGTTCGACGGCCGGCCGTGCGCGCGCGTGTCGCGGGCGCGGCGGTGCCGATGCTGCCGCCGCCGGCCGCCGCGCCTGCGGCCGGCGACGACGCGCCCTGCGCCTCGCTCGTGACGCTGTGCACCGGCGACCCCGTCTGGGACCAGGCCGTGCAGCGGCTGCGGCGGGTGCTCGACCGCGGCGTGACCATCGTTCTGGTCGGCGAGACGGGCACCGGCAAGGGAATGCTCGCGCACGCTTTGCACCGCGCGTCGATGCATGCGTCGGGCCCGTACGTCGAGCTGCATTGCGCGGCGACGCCGGCGGCGCGGCTCGAGGCGGCGCTGTTCGGCGGCGGCGACGCCGGCGCGCTGGCGCGCGCCGGTGGCGGCACGCTGCTGCTCGACGAGGTCGACGCGCTGCCCGCCGCACTGCAGGCGCGCCTGCTGCACCACCTGCGCGAAGCCGGCGCCGACCGCGCGCCCGGCGGGACGCCGGGCCCGGCGCAGGTCGTCGTCGCGACGCGCTGCGACCTGCGCGAGCGCGTGCGCGCCGGCGCCTTGCGCGAGGACCTGTACTTCCGCCTCGATGGCCTGACGGTGCGGTTGCCGCCGCTGCGCGAACGCGGCGACCTGCCGGTGCTCGCCGAGCGCCTGCTGCGCCGCGACGCCACCCGGGCCCCGCCGCTCGACGCCGACGCGCTGCAGCGTCTGCGCGCGCACGACTGGCCCGGCAACGTGCGCGAGCTCGCCCACGTGCTGCGTGCGGCGGCCCTGCTGGCCGAGCGCGGCGCGCGCGTCGGGGTGGCGCACATCGCGGCCGTGCTCCCTGCGCCGGCGCGCGGGCCGGACGCCGGCGCGCGGGTGCCGCCGGCCGGCCTGCGCGACGCCCCCGCCGCCGCCACGCTCGAGCAGATCGAGATCGAGACCATCCGCGCGACGCTCGACGCGCTCGGCGGCAACGTCACGGCCGCGGCGCGACGCCTGGGCATCAGCCGCAACACCGTCTACCGCCGGCTGCGTGGCAGCCGCTGACCCGCCAGCCCGCCATGCCCGCCGTCGCCACCCGCCGCTCGCGCTGCCCGCCGCTCGCGCCTCGTGCCGCCCCGCCAGCGCCGCACCCGCGCGGCACGCAGCGCGACCGGGGCAGCCGCAGATGGCACGGCGCCGTCGCCGCGGCTGCGCTGGCAGTGACCGCTGCACTCGCACCATGGGCGGCAGCCGCCGCGGCGCCCGACACCGACGTGCCGTTCGTCGTGACCCCCGACCGCGTCACGCTGGCGATGCTCGAACTCGCCGGCGTCGGCCCCGGCGACCACGTGATCGACCTCGGCTCGGGCGATGGGCGCATCGTGATCCTCGCCGCGCAGCGCTTCGGCGCCACCGGGCTCGGCGTCGAGATCGTCGACGACCTGGTGCGGCGCAGCCGCGACAACGCCGTGCGCGCCGGCGTGGCCGGCCGCGTCGAGTTCCGCGCCGAGGACCTGTTCGCCACCGACCTGTCGCGCGCCACGGTGGTCACGATGTACCTGCTGCCCGCGGTCAACCTGCAGCTGCGCCCGCGCCTGCTCGCGCTCGCGCCGGGCACGCGCATCGTCTCGCACGACTACGATCTCGGCGACTGGCGCCCCGACCGCAGCGTCGTCGTCGACGCACCCGACAAGCCCGTCGGACGCGACAAGCGCAGCACGCTGCACCTGTGGACCGTGCCGGCGCGCGTCGCGGGCACCTGGTGCGGCAGCGGCGACGCCGCCGCGCACCGGCTGCGCATCGACCAGCGCCACCAGGACGTCGACGCCACGCTCGACGCGATGCCGCTCGCCGGCCGCGTCGACGGCTCGCGACTGCGGCTGCGCGCCTCGGCCGGCACCGAGTGGGTACTGCAATGGCATGCCGACGGCACGCTGCGCGTCGACGCTCCGGCGGCGCTGCAGGGCGCGCGCTTCGTGCGCGGCGCCGGCGACACCTGCACGCCGCGCTGAGGCCATGCACACTGCGCAGCTGCACAGCCCGGCGGCCGAACGCAACCGCCAGCCGATCCTCGGGCAGCTGCTGCGCCTGCTGCCGCCGCGTGGCACGGCGCTGGAACTGGCCAGCGGCAGCGGCCAGCACGTGGCGTGCTTCGCTGCAGCGATGCCCGGCTGGTCCTGGCAACCCAGCGACCCCGACCCGGCCGCGCTCGCGTCGATCGCCGCCTGGTGCGTCGGGCTGCCCAACGTGCGCGCGCCGCTGGCGCTGGACGCCGGCGACGCGGCCTGGACCGGCGCGCCCAACCGCGTGGACCTGCTGCTGGCCGTGAACCTGCTGCACATCGCCCCATGGCCGGTGTGCGCCGCGCTGATGGCCGGTGCCGCACGCCACCTCGCACCGACCGGACTGCTCGTCGTCTACGGCCCGTTCGTCGAAGCCGACGTGCCCACCGCGGCGAGCAACCTCGCCTTCGACGCCGACCTGCGCCGTCGCGACCCCCACTGGGGCCTGCGCGACCTCGCCGCGGTCGACGCTCAGGCGCGATCGGCCGGGCTCGTGCGACGCGAACGCGTCGCGATGCCAGCCAACAACCTGCTGCTGGCGTGGGGCCGCAGCGAAGGAGAACGACGATGACGACGCTGACCAAACTGGCGCTCGGGCTGATGGGTCGGCTGCGCCCCGCCGCGGCGCTCGGCGACGCCGAGCGCACGATCGCGCTGCCGCACGCGACGCACCATGGCGGGCTGCCGTTGATGGACGCGTTGGCCCGGCGCCGGTCGTCGCGCGAGTTCGCCTTGCGCCCGCTCGAGCCGCAATTGCTCGGCGACCTGCTGTGGGCGGCGTTCGGCGTGAACCGCCGCGCCGACGGCGGCCGCACCGCGCCGTCGGCGCTGGATGCGCAGGAAGTCGAGGTCTACGTGGCGCTACCGCAAGGTGCGTACCGTTACGACGCGCACGGCCACCGGCTCGAACTGGTCGCCGCCGCCGACCTGCGACGCGTCACCGGCTACCAAGACTTCGTCGACGACGCGCCGCTGGACCTGGTCTACGTCGCCGACCACGCGCGGCAGAGGCTGGTGCCGGCCGAACAGCGCACGCTGTACGCCGCCGCGTCGGCCGGCGCGATCGCGCAGAACGTGTACCTGTACGCCGCCAGCACCGGGCTGGCGACCGTGATCCGCGCGTGGATCGACCGCCAGGCCATCGCCGACGCGCTCGGCCTCGACCCCGACCGGCAGGTGCTGCTGTCGCAGACCGTCGGCCACCCGAAGCACTGAGCCCCGCCGCTCCGCGCCTGTGCAGGCAGGCCTGGACCGTGCGAGGGTCGCGACCGCCATCGCCCGCCACCGCGTCATCGCGCCGCCGGCGCCACGCGTTGTGAGCGGTGGCGGGCCGACGTCAGCGACGACGCCACCGCTTCGCCGTTGCGGAGGACACCCATGACTTCTCAGCGAACCGCCATCGCCCGCCGCGCCTCGCGCCCGGCTCGCGCTCACCTCCTCGCCCTGCTCGTCGGCGCACTCGTCGCCGCGCCGGCCCACGCCGCGGGCACGGTCGTCGCGAACTTCGTGCAGCCCGAGCGTTACACCGACATCGGCTTCGCCGCCGCCGACCGCGACCGCGCGATGGCCACGCTGCGCGCCCACCTCGAGCGCCGTGGACGCGACCTGCTCGCCGACGGGCAGTCGCTGCAGGTCGACGTGCTCGACGTCGACCTGGCCGGCCGCGAGCACCCCGGCGCGCGGCGCGACCTGCGCGTGCTCGACGGGCGCGTCGACGCGCCGCGCCTGCACCTGCGCTACACGCTGCGCGCCGGCGAGCGCGTGCTCGCCAGCGGTGCGCAACAGCTGACCGACGCCGCGTACCTCGACCGCCTGCCGCCGCGGCGCGCACTGGAGCCGCTGGCGCACGAGCGGCGCCTGCTCGACGGCTGGCTGGCCGCGCGCCTCGCGCCTGCCGCGCTCCCGTGAGCGCCGTCGCCCCGGGACAATCCGTCTGGTCGCGTCGATCGCGGCCCGCTACCCTGGCGGGGATGCAGATGTCCGACCCGCCACCGTCGCCCGTACCGCCGCCCGGGACCGGCCCCGCCGCGCCGGGCGACGCCGCGGCATCCCCCGCCTCGCCGTTCTCGATCGCGCTGCGCCCGCTCGGCCTGGCCGAGCCCCTGCGCTGGATCGCACGCGGGGCGCGCGACTTCGCGCGCGCGCCGCTCATCGGGCTGTTCTACGGCGGCTGCTTCATGGTCATGGGCTGGGCGCTGATGAAGGTCTTCGAGCAGGCGCCGGCGTACACGCTGGCCCTGTCGGCCGGCTTTCTGCTGATGGGCCCGTTCCTGTGCCTGGGCCTGTACCAGACCAGCCTGCGCCTCGAACGCGGCGAGCGACCCGACTTCGGCGACTCGCTGCTCGCCTGGCAGACGCGCACCGGCACGCTGGCGATCTTCGGCTTCGTGCTGCTCGTGCTCGAGATGCTGTGGGGGCGCGCGGCGCTGGTGGTGTTCGCGGTCAGCTTCGACGGCATGCCCGACTTCAAGGGGTCGGTGCAGGCGCTGCTCGACCCCGCCAACCTGCAGTTCATCGTCGCCTACGTCGCCGTCGGTGGCATCTTCGCCGGGCTGATCTTCGCCGTCAGCGTCGTCTCGATGCCGATGATCCTGCACCGCCAGACCGACGCGATCACCGCCGGGCTGACCAGCCTCAGGCTGGTGCTGACGCAGCCGCTGGTGATGCTGTTCTGGGGGGCGCTGATCACGCTGCTGGTCGCGCTCGCGTTGCTGCCGTGGTTTGCCGGGCTGCTGGTGGTCGGGCCGGTGCTCGGCCACGCCAGCTGGCACGCGTACCGCGCCGCCGTCGTCGACTGAACCTCGCCCCGTGCGGCGCGGTGGTGATCCGCCCGCCCGCCAGCGACGCGCGCGCCGGGTCGGCACGGCCGGGCGGCGCGTCCAGCGGCGACTCGAGCGAGGGTGGCGGCGCCGGCGCGAGGCGCGGCGCTCAAGGCAGCAGCACGCTCGATCCGGTGGTGCGGCGCGCCTCGAGGTCGCGGTGCGCGAGCGCGACGTCGGCCAGCGGGTAGCGCTGGTCGATGCGGATCTTCACCTGCCCCGACAGCACCACCGAGAACAGGTCGTCGGCCATCGCCTGCGTGGCCTCGCGCGTGGCGATGTGCGTGAACAGCGTCTGCCGCGTCACGTACAGCGAGCCCTTGGCTCCCAGCATGCCGACCTGCAGCGGCGGCACCGGCCCCGACGCGTTGCCGAACGCGGCGAGCAGCCCGAACGGCGCCAGGCACTCGAGCGAGCGTTCGAAGGTGTCCTTGCCGACCGAGTCGTACACCACCTTCACGCCGCGCCCGCCGGTGATCTCGCGCACCCGCGCGACGAAGTCCTCGGCGTTGTAGTTGATCGCGTGCGCCGCGCCGTGCTCGCGCGCCAGCGCGCACTTGGCGTCGCTGCCGGCGGTGGCGATCAGCTCCAGCCCGAGCGCCTTGGCCCACTGGCACGCGATCAGCCCGACCCCGCCGGCGGCGGCATGGAACACGATCGCATCGCCGGGCTGCAGCCCGCCCTGCGGCAGCGTGCGCTTGAGCAGGTACTGCACCGTCAGGCCCTTGAGCATCATCGCCGCGGCGGTCTCGAAGTCGATGCCGTCGGGCAGCCTGACGACGTTCATCGCGGGCATCACGCGGCACTCGCAGTACGCTCCCGGCGGCGGCATGCTGGCGTACGCGGCGCGGTCGCCGGGCGCGAGGTGCGTGACGCCCTCGCCGACCGCCTCGACCACGCCGGCGGCCTCCATGCCCAACGCCAGCGGCAGCGCGTTGGCGTACAGGCCGGTGCGCTGGTAGACGTCGATGAAGTTCAGCCCGCACGCATGGTGGCGGATGCGGATCTGACCGGGGCCGGGCTCGCCCACCGGCAGGTCGACGAAGCGCATCTGCTCCGGGCCTCCGAACTGCTCGATCATCACGCTCTTGCTCAGGGTCTCGGGCATCGCTGGCTCCGGTGGGTTGCGGGGGTGGATGTCGGTCGAAGCGGCGCAGGTTAGCGCATCGCACTTCGACCCCGCCAGCGGCGCACGATCGCCCCGTAAAGACCCGCATTGACGAGCGCCAGCACCGCGGCCAGCACCCACTGCGCCTCGCGCGTCAGCCCCGCCGGGTAGACCAGTGCGCCCAGGTAGTGCTCGACGAAGCTGCCGGCGTAACCCTGTCCGCCGGCGGCACGGCGCAGCGCGACCTCGATCGGCGTCAGGGGGCACAGCCCGCCGCTGACCTCGATCCACAGCCCCCAGGCCAGCGCCGGCACGTGCAGCCACGCCAGTCGCGGCCAGCGCCACACCGCGAGCGCCCCGGCGGCGACCCAGACGACGAACAGCGCGTGCAGCGCCAGCACCGCGTCGGCGAGAATGCGCTCGATCATGACGATGCGATGTTCCCACGCGCGATGCTGCGGGTGACGCGCGCGCCCAACCTGGCGGTGGCCACGCTGTGGGCCGACCTGCTGCGCCACGCCGGTATCGACGCCAGCGTGCAGCGCGCCTGGGCCAGCAGCATCGCCGGAGAAATCCCGCCCGACCAGGCGCTGCCCGAGGTGTGGGTCGAGCGCGACGACGAGCTCGCGGCGGCACGTGCGCTGCTCGACGGGCTGCGCCACGCGCCGCAGCGCGACTGGCTGTGCCGCGCCTGCGGCGAGCGTGTCGAGGGGGCGTTCGAGCAGTGCTGGAACTGCGGCGCGATGATGCCGCGCTGAGCCGCCGCGTCGCACCGCTGCCATGCGCCTGACGCCCGGGCTCGCCGTCCTGCTGACGCTGCCGCCGCTGCTGTGGGCCAGCAACGCGGTCGTCGGCCGACTGATGGTCGGCCACGTGCCGCCGCTGACGCTCAACGCGCTGCGCTGGATCGTCGTGTTCGTGCTGCTGCTTCCGCTGGGCTGGCGTGCGCTCGCCGGCGCGGCGGCGCGGCGCGCCGTGACGCAACGCTGGCGCGAGCTGGCGCTGCTCGGGCTGCTCGGCATGGGCAGCTACAACGCGCTGCAGTACGCGGCGCTGGTGACGTCGACGCCGCTGAACGTCACGCTGATCGCCGCCAGCACGCCGGTGTGGATGCTCGCCGTCGGTGCGCTGTGCTACGGCGAGCGCGCCTCTCGGCGTGCGCTGTTCGGTGCGGCACTGTCGCTGCTCGGCGTCGCGGTGGTGCTCGCGCGCGGCGAGCCGGCGCGGCTGGTGCAGGTGCGCTTCGTCGCCGGCGACCTGTGGATGCTGCTGGCCGTCGTCGCCTGGGCCTTCTACTCGTGGCGGCTCGCCCGCCCCGGCCCGCTGATGCGCGCCGACACGCGGCCGGCGTGGAACTGGGCCGAGTTCCTGCTGGTGCAGGCGGTGTTCGGCGTGCTGTGGGCCGGCGCCTTCGGCGTGGGCGAAGCGCTGGCGGTGCCGCAGGCGTCGGTGCAGTGGTCGCTGCCGGTGGTGCTGGCGGTGCTGTACGTCGCGCTGGGGCCGTCGATCGTCGCGTACTACTGCTGGGGCCGCGGCGTCGGCGCGGTCGGGCCGGCGGTGGCGGCGTTCTTCGCCAACCTCGCGCCGCTGTTCGCCGCGCTGATGCAAGGCGCGCTGCTGCACGAGTCGCCACGCCCGTACCACGCGCTGGCATTCGGCCTAATCATCGCCGGCATCGTGGTCTCGACGCGACGCCAGCGGGCCCCGCGATGAACCCGGCCCCAGGCACCGACGAGCTGGCCGACTTCGCGCTGGCGCTGATCGGCAGCCGCTTCTCGGTCTCGCCGAAGCGGCTGCACGCGCCCGGGCCCAGCGCCGAACAGCTGCGCCGCATCGTCGAGGCGGCAGGCACCGCGCCCGATCACCGCGAGCTGCGCCCGTGGCGGCTGCTGCGCATCGGCGCGGCGCAGCGCGACGCGCTCGCCGACCTGTTCGAGGCCGCGCTGCTCGAACGCGACCCGGCCGCGGGCGAAGCCGAACGCGCCGAGGCGCGCGTCAAGGCGCACCGCGCGCCCGAGCTGCTGCTCGCCGTGGCGAGACTGCAGCCACCGCACGACGACGTCGTCGAGCACGAACGCTACGTCACCCTCGGTGCGGCGCTGATGGCGCTGCTGCTGACGGCGCACGCGATGGGCTTCGCCGGCATGCTCACCAGCGGCCGCGCGCTGCGCAGCGGCGCGTTCGCTCGCGGGCTGGGCCTGGCCGACGACGAGCGCCCGGTGTGTTTCGTGTCACTGGGCACCGCCACCGAGGTGCGCCGTCACCCGCGCGCCGCCGCCGACCAGTGGCTCGCCGACTGGGCACCGCCGCGCACCGCGCCCTGAAGTCGCGGCGCCGCCGGCGCGGTCAGTCCCGCTGCAGCCGGTCCTTGACGACGACCCAGCCGTTGTCCTGGGTCTCGATGTGGCCGCGTTCCTCGAGGTCCTTCATCACGCGGCTGACCATCTCGCGCGACGCGCCGACGACCTTGGCCAGGTCCTGGCGCGAGACCTTGCTGCGGATGATCAGCACGCCCTTGTCGTCCTCGGCCATGTCGAGCAGCGCGCGCGCGACGCGCCCGTACACGTCGAGCAGCGCCAGCGATTCGATCTGCCGGTCGGCGGCGCGCAGCCGCGCGACCAACCCGCGCAGGATCGCGTACGCCAGACTCGCGGTCTCGGGCAGGCAGCGCGAGAACTCGTTGCGCCCGAGCACCAGCATGTCGGTTTGCACTTCGGCGCGCACCGTGGCCGAGTGCGGCTCGTTGTCGATCAGGCTCATCTCGCCGACGTAGTCGCCGGCCTGCAGCACCGCGAGGATCACCTCGCGGCCGCGCGAGTCCGAGGTCAGCACGCGCGCGCGGCCGTTGAGCAGGATGAACAACGCATTGCTCTTGCGCCCCTGCTCGACGACGATCTCGCCGCGGCGGAAGCGCCGCTTGACCACGCTGTCGGCGATCGTCTGCGCCTGGTCGTTGGTCAGCATCGAAAACAACGGCACGCGGCGGATCAGGTCGAGATTCGACAGCATCGACATCAGCGGTTCCTCCTGGTTGTGCGTCGGCCGGTGCCGGTCGACGGGCACCCTGCGCTATCGACGCGCGCCAAGTGCCTAGAATTTCACTATTGTGCCGATTGCAGCGCCGGGCGGCACCCTGTGGCAACCCCATGTCATCATCGGCGTGGGGCCTGCACCACGCCGTCGCGCGGCCCACGCGCTCCGTTCCGAGACTCCTGCCCCCCTCTTCGCGATGACCACTGCCCCCACCCACGCCCAGGTCCTGATCCTCGGCTCCGGCCCTGCCGGCTACACCGCGGCGATCTATGCTGCGCGCGCGAACCTGCAACCGCTGCTGGTCACCGGCATGGCCCAGGGCGGCCAGTTGATGACGACCACCGACGTCGACAACTGGCCCGCCGACGTGGCCGGCGTGCAGGGGCCGGACCTGATGCAGCGCTTCCAGCAGCACGCCGAGCGCTTCGACACGAAGATCGTGTTCGACCACGTCAACGAGGTCGACCTGTCGCAGCGGCCGTTCCGCCTGAAGGGCGACTCGGGCAGCTACACGTGCGACGCGCTGATCGTCGCCACCGGCGCCAGCGCGAAGTACCTGGGCCTGCCCAGCGAGCAGGCGTTCATGGGACGCGGCGTCAGCGGCTGCGCCACCTGCGACGGCTTCTTCTACCGCGGCGAGGAGGTGGGCGTCGTCGGCGGTGGCAACACCGCGGTCGAGGAGGCGCTGTACCTGTCCAACATCGCGACCAAGGTGCACCTGATCCACCGCCGCGACAAGTTCCGCGCCGAGCCGATCATGGTCGACAAGCTGATGGACAAGGTGAAGGCGGGCAAGATCGAGCTGCACCTGTTCCACACGCTCGACGAGGTGCTCGGCGACGCCAGCGGCGTGACGGGCGTGCGGCTGAAGTCCACGCTGGACGGCAGCACCCGCCCACTCGCGCTCAAGGGCTGCTTCATCGCCATCGGCCACAGCCCGAACACCGACATCTTCAAGGGCCAGCTCGAGATGAAGGATGGTTACATCGTCACCCGTTCCGGTCTGTCGGGGATGGCGACGATGACCAGCGTGCCCGGCGTGTTCGCCGCCGGCGACGTGCAGGACCACGTGTACCGGCAGGCGATCACCAGCGCCGGCACGGGCTGCATGGCCGCGCTCGACGCGCAGCGCTTCCTCGAGCAGCAGCAGGGCTGACCGCAGCGGCCCCGCCCGGCGCCTGCGACGCCGGCGCGCGCCGAACCTGGCTATAATGCGCGGCTTTGCTGAATCTCTCGGAGAAGCGTCATGGCACGCGTCTGTCAAGTCACGGGCAAGCGCCCGATGGTCGGGAACCACGTGTCCCACGCCAACAACAAGACCAAGCGCCGGTTCCTGCCCAACCTGCAGTACCGCCGCTTCTGGCTCGAAACCGAGAATCGCTGGGTGCGACTGCGCGTGAGCAACGCGGCACTGCGGCTGATCGACAAGGTGGGCATCGACCGGGTCGTCGCCGACCTGCGTGCCAAGGGCGAACTCTGAACTAGGAGGCCGAGATGGCAACCAAAGGCGGACGCGACAAGATCAAGCTGGAATCGACGGCCGGCACCGGGCACTTCTACACGACGAGCAAGAACAAAAAGACCACGCCGGAGAAGCTCGAGTTCATGAAGTTCGACCCGAAGGCGCGCAAGCACGTGCTGTACAAGGAAACCAAGCTGAAGTGATCCGGCCGCACCGGTCGGACCACTCGCAACGAAGAGGGCCCGCATTGCGGGCCCTCTTCGTTTTGTCGGCTGCCGCCCCTTGTGATGGCGGCACGCGAAGCCCCGCGCGATCAGGCGTGCGCCGCGGCGCGCAGCCTCAGCGAGAACTCCTGCAGTGCGGCGATGCCGCTGTCCTCGGCCTTGCGGCACCAGGCCTGCAGGTCGGCCACCAGCTGCTCGGCCGAGACGTTGGTGCGCGTCCACAGCTGGCGCAACTCCTCGCGCATCGCCACCAGCTTGGCCAGCTGCGGACTGCCGCTGACCGCCTGCGCCAGCTGCGGCTTCACCGGGCTGGGGATCCTGTCGGCGTCGCGGTGCAGCCAGCGCTTGGCCAGCACGAGCTGCGCCAGGCGCGAACTGTTCTGCGCGCCCTGTGCCTTCAGGTGGGCGATCTCGGCGCGCACGGCGCGCCGCATCTCGGCCGCGTAGGTCGCCATCACCTCGTAGCGGTTGGCGATGATCGCCTCGAGCGTGCGGCTGTCGGCCACCGACTTGATCTCGCCCAGCGCCAGCTTCGGCGGGGTCTTGCGCACCTTGGCCCAGCCGAGCATCTCGAGCGCACGGATGTAACCCCAGCCGATGTCGAACTCGAACGGCTTGACCGAGAACTTGGCCGACGTCGGGTAGGTGTGGTGGTTGTTGTGCAGTTCCTCGCCGCCGATGATCAGGCCCCACGGCGAGACGTTGGTCGACGCGTCGGGCGCCTCGAAGTTGCGGTAGCCCCAGTAGTGCCCGATGCCGTTGACCACGCCGGCGGCCCAGAACGGGATCCAGACCATCTGCACCGCCCACACCGTGGCGCCGGCGGCGCCGAAGAGCAGCAGGTCGACGATCAGCATCAGCCCCACGCCCTGCCAGCTGTAGCGCGAGTACAGGTGGCGCTCGAGCCAGTCGTCGGGCACGCCGTGGCTGTACTTGGCCAGTGTCTCGGCGTTCTTCGCCTCCGCGCGGTACAGCTCGGCACCCTCGCGCATGACCGTGCCCAGGCCGCGCGTCTGCGGGCTGTGCGGGTCTTCTTCGGTTTCGCACTTGGCGTGGTGCTTGCGGTGGATCGCGACCCACTCCCTGGTCACCATGCCGGTGGTCAGCCACAGCCAGAAGCGGAAGAAGTGCGACGGCACCGGCCCCAGTTCGAGCGCACGGTGCGCCTGCGCGCGGTGCAGGAAGATGGTCACCGACGCGATGGTGACGTGCGTCACGACCAGCGTGAAGACGACGATCTGCCACCACGACGCGTCGAGCAGGCCGCGGGCCAGCCAGTCCACCAGCGAGCTCCACAGCACGGAAAGTTCATTCATCTCGGGATTCAGCCTCCCCGGCTGCAAATCGCCGGGCTGCGCCGATTTTAGTCGACCACCCCCGCCGGCGCCGGTGGAAACCGCGTACGGCGCACCAGCGCGGTGCGTGCCGGGTCAGGGCCGCTGCCAGGCCGCCGCGAAAAAGCCGTCGGTGCCGTGCCGGTGCGGCCACAGCCGAAGCCGCCCGGCCGGCGCCAGCGACTCGGCGTCGGCCACGCCGGCATGCCGCAGCAACGCCGCCACGTCGAGGGGGCGCCACTGCGGGTGGTCGGCGGCGAACGCGTCGGCCACCGCTTCGTTCTCGGCCTCGAGCAGGCTGCACGTGGCGTACACGAGGCGCCCGCCCGGCGCGAGCAGCCGCGCCGCCGCGTCGAGCACCGCGCGCTGCGTCGCCACCAGCACCTCGACCGTCTGCGGCGTGTGCCGCCACTTCAGGTCCGGGTTGCGGCGCAGCGTGCCCAGCCCCGAGCAGGGGGCGTCGACGAGCACGCGATCGACCTTGCCCGCGAGCCGCTGCACCCGTTCGTCGCGCTCGTGCGCAATCGCCATCGGGTAGACGTGGTCGATGCCGCTGCGCTGCAGCCGCGGCTGCAGCGCAGCCAGCCGCGATGCCGAGACGTCGAACGCGTAGAGGCGGCCGCTGCCGCGCATCATCGCGCCGAGCGCCAGCGTCTTGCCGCCGGCGCCCGCGCAGAAGTCGACCACCGTCTCGCCACGCCGCGCGCCGGTGAGCAGCGCCAGCAGCTGGCTGCCTTCGTCCTGCACCTCGACGTCGCCGCGCTGCACGGCCGCGAGGCCGCGCAGCGACGGCTTGCCCTGCACGCGCAGGCCCCACGGCGAGTACGGCGTCGCATCGGCCACGATGCCGGCGTCGGCCAGCGCGGCGCGCACGGCGTCGCGACGCGCCTTCAGCGTGTTGACGCGCAGGTCCAGCGGCGCCGGCGCCAGCAACGCGCGCGCCAGCGCCCAGAACCCGCTGTCGTCGAGCTGCGCGCGCAGCGCCGCGGCGAGCCAGTCGGGCAGGTGGTGGCGCAGTGCGTCGGGCAGCGCCTCGGCGTCGCAGGCACGCGCGGCGCCGAGCCACGCGCGTTCGTCGGCGTCCAGGCTGCGCGCGAGCACGTCGGCGTCGCCCGTCCAGGCCAGCGCGGCGATGCGGCGCTCGACGGCGCCGGCCGCGCCGCGCGCGAGGTGGCGCCACAGCGGCAGCCGACGCAGCGCGGCGAACACGGTGTCGGCGAGCAGCTGGCGCTCGCGCGGACCGAGCCTTGGGTGGCGCCGCACGTAAGCGGCGACGACGGCATCGGCGGCGGCGTCGAAACGCAGCACCTCGCGCAGCAGCTCGTGTGCGTGGTCGAGCAGCGATCGGGCGCGCGTCGCAGGCATGTTCGACCGTGGCCGGGACGGCGCGCGGTTCAGCCGGGCACGCCGGCGAAGCGCCACTGCGGCGCCCCGTCGGCGTGTCGCACGACGCCGTCGTCGACGCGCAGCACCCCCTCGACGAACCAGCGCACCGCCAGCGGGTAGATCACGTGCTCCTGCGCGAGCACGCGCGCCGCCAGCGTCGCCTCGGTGTCGCCGGCGAGCACCGGCACCGCGGCCTGGATCACGATCGGACCGTGGTCGAGTTCGGCGGTGACGAAGTGCACCGTCGCTCCGGCGAGTTTGCAGCCGGCGTCGAGGGCGCGGCGGTGCGTGTGCAGGCCGGTGAACGCCGGCAGCAGCGACGGGTGCACGTTGAGCAGGCGGCCGGCGTGGCGCTGCACGAAGGCGGCGTCGAGGATGCGCATGAACCCGGCGAGCAGCACCAGATCGGGCGCGCAGGCGTCGACCCTCGCGGCGAGCGCGGCGTCGAACGCGGCGCGCGAATCGAAGCGGGCGCGATCGACCACCTCGGTGGTGATGCCGTGCTCGCGCGCGAAGCGCAACCCGCCGGCATCGGCGCGGTCGCTGATCACCGTCACCACCCGGGCCGGCCAGTGCTGCACGCGGCACGCGTCGACGATGGCCCGCAGGTTCGAACCCCGGCCGGAAATCATGACCACGATGCGCTGCACCGCGGCAGTGTAGCCAGCCGAGGCACGCCGTCCGGCCCATGGCCGCCGCCTAGAATCGAGCGCATGAAAGCCCGCGTCCTCTCCGGCATGCGCCCCACCGGCGCGCTGCACCTCGGCCACTACCACGGCGCCCTGAAGAACTGGGTGCGTCTGCAGGACGACTACGACTGCTACTACTTCGTCGCCGACTGGCATGCGCTGACCACGCACTACGAGGAGCGCGACGTGCTGGAGAAGTACGTCTACGACATGGTCATCGACTGGATCGCCGCCGGCCTCGACCCCGAGCGCTGCACGATCTTCATCCAGAGCCGCCTGCCCGAGCATGCCGAGCTGTTCACGCTGCTGGCGATGGGCACGCCGCTGGGCTGGCTCGAGCGCGTGCCGACCTACAAGGACCAGATCGACAAACTCAGGGACCGCGACCTCGCCACCTACGGCTTCCTCGGCTACCCGCTGCTGCAGGCGGCCGACATCCTGATCTACCGCGCCAACCGTGTGCCGGTGGGCGAGGACCAGGTGCCGCACATCGAGTTCTCGCGCGAGATCGCCCGCCGCTTCAACCACCTGTACGGCCGCGTGCCCGGCTTCGACGCCAAGGTGAGCGCGGCGCTCGCGCGCCTGGGCAAGGACGATGCGCGCTACTTCGACAAGCAGCGCAAGGCCTACGGCGAGACCGGCAGCGCCGAGGCGCTGGCCAAGGGCGAGGCCGTGGTGCGCAAGGCCGTGGGCGCCGTCGCCGGCTGGAGCGACGACGACACCGAGCTGCTGCTCGGCCACCTGCGCGGCAGCGGCCGGACCCTCCTGCCCGAGCCGCAGGCGCTGCACACCGAGGTGCTGCGCCTGCCCGGGCTCGACGGCACGAAGATGAGCAAGAGCTACGGCAACGCGGTGCTGATGCGCGACGAGCCGGCGGTGGTCGAGAAGAAGGTCCGCGGCATGACCACCGACCCGGCGCGCGTGCGCCGCACCGACCCGGGCAACCCCGAGCGCTGCCCGGTGTGGCAGTTCCACAAGCTCTACAGTGACGAGGCGACGCGCCACTGGGTCGTCGAGGGCTGCACCAGCGCCGGGATCGGCTGCCTCGAGTGCAAGCAGCCGGTGATCGACGCGATCGTCAGGGAACAGCAGCCGTGGCGCGAACGCGCCGCACCGTATCTGGCAAACCCGAAGCAGGTGCACTGGGTCGTCGAAGTCGGCACCGAGCGGGCGCGCACCGTCGCCAAGCGCACGATGAAGGACGTCCGCGAGGCGATGGGGCTCAACTACTGAAGCCGCCGAGACGGGCCCGGCGCGGCATGGTCGCGCCTGTGACGCCGACCGCCGCCGGCCGGCGGCCTGCATGGCGCACGGCCTGAGGCAGGTCGTGCAGCTGGCACGGCGGTTCGCCGACAGGCACGCCGCCTGCGGCGGTGCGATTGAACGACGTGCGGCCAGTGTCGCCGACGGTCGGGCCGGGGACGACGCGCGCCGCGGCTGACGCACACTCGAGGTCCCGTTGCGACCGCCGACCCGACCCGCCGATGCCCACCCGCGCGCTGCAAGCCCACGAACTCGCCCGCCGCTGCGACCCGGCGTTCCTCGACGCGGCCGAAGCGGCCACGCCCGACGATGCGCAGCGCATCGTCGGCCAGGAGCGCGCGCGCGCCGCGGTCGAGTTCGGCATCGCGACGCGGCACGACGGCTTCCACCTGTTCGTGATGGGCCCGTCCGGCTCGGGGCGGCGCAGCCTGGCGCGTCGCGTGATCGCCGGCGTCGCGGCGCGCGACGCACGCCCGCGCAGCGACTGGGTCTACGTCAACAACTTCGAACGCACGCACCAGCCGATCGCGCTCGAGCTGCCCGCGGGCCAGGGCACGCGGCTGCGCGCCGACATGAAGGCGCTGGTGACCGACCTGCGCACGCTGATCGCCGCGGCGTTCGAGTCGGAGGAGTACGCGACCCAGGTCGAGCGCATCAACCACGAGTTCAAGGAACGCGCCGAGCAGGCGCTGCACGAGGTCGCGCAGGAGGCGCAGCGGCGCGACCTGGCGATGATCCGCACGCCGGTCGGGTTCACGTTTGCGCCGCAGAAGGACGGCGAGGTGATGTCGCCCGAGGTCTTCGAGGCGCTGCCCGAGCAGCGCCGCGCCGAGCTGCAGAAGGCGGTCAGCGAGCTGCAGGAGCAGCTGCTGCGCATGCTGCGCGCGCACATGCGCATGCGCAAAGAGCACGCCGACCGCGTGCGCTCGCTCGACCGCTCGATGACGCTGCTGGCCGTCGAGCACGCCTTCGACGACGTCAAGGCCCGCTACGCCGCGCTGCCGCGCGTGTGCGCCTACCTCGACGCGGTGCGCGCCGACGTCATCGACAACGCCAACGACTTCCGCGCCCGCGAAGACGAGGAAGGCGGCGGCGCGCGACCCGAGCGCCAGGCCGAACTCGCGCGCTTCGAGGTCAACCTGGTGCTCGACGCGGGCGCCAGCGACGAGGCGCCGATCGTCGAGGCCGACCTGCCGTCGTACCAGCACCTGGTCGGCCGTGTCGACCACATCGCGCGCTTCGGCGCGCTGCTCACCGACTTCCGGCTCATCAAGGGTGGCCTGCTGCACCGCGCCAACGGCGGCTACCTGCTGATCGACGCGGTGAAGCTGCTGCAGCAGCCGTTCGCCTGGGCCGCGCTCAAGCGTGCGCTGCTGCGGCGCGAGATCCGGCTCGAGTCGCTGGGCGAGATGTACAGCGTGGTCTCGACGGTGCAGCTCGAGCCCGAGCCGATCCCGCTGCAGGTGAAGGTGGTGCTGGTCGGCGAGCGCTGGGTGTGCCGGATGCTGCAGGCGGCCGACCCCGAGTTCGACGAGCTGTTCCGCGTGCTCGCCGACCTCGGCGACGACATGTCGCGCGGCGCCGACACCGAGCGCGCGCTGGCGCGCATGCTCGCGGTGCACCTGCAGTCGCAGCAGCTGCTCGAGCCCGGCGGCGCCGCGCTGGCGCGGCTGATCGACCACGGCGTGCGGCTGGCCGGCGACGCGACGCGCATCACCGCGCAGGTGCGCCGGCTGCTCGACGTGCTGCTCGAGGCCGAGCACGGCGCACGGGCGCGCGGCGGCTCGCGCATCGAGGCGAACGACGTCGCCGAGGCGATCGCCGCCCGGCGCGAGCGCGTCGCGCGCGTGCACGAGCGCGTGCACGAGGCGGTGCAGCGCGACATCCTGATGATCGCCACCGCCGGCGAGCGCGTCGGCCAGGTCAACGGGCTGTCGGTGTACGAGGTCGGCAACGAGAGCTTCGGCCGCGTCACGCGCATCAGCGCCACCTCGCGACTGGGCGACGGGCAGGTGATCGACGTCCAGCGCGAGACGCAGCTCGGCGGCCCGCTGCACGCGAAGGGCGTGATGATCCTGTCGTCGTTCCTCGCCGCGCGCTATGCGCGGCTGCAGCCGTGCGCCATCGCGGCCAGCCTGGTGTTCGAGCAGACCTACGGCCTGGTCGAAGGCGACAGCGCGTCGCTCGGCGAACTCGTCGCGCTGCTGTCGTCGATCGCCGGCGTGCCGGTGCACCAGTGCTGGGCGGTCACCGGGTCGGTCAACCAGTTCGGCGACGTGCAGGCCATCGGCGGCGTCAACGAGAAGATCGAGGGCTTCTTCGACGTGTGCGCAGCGCGCGGGCTCGACGGCTCGCACGGCGTGCTGATCCCCGAGGCCAACGTCGCGCACCTGATGCTGCGCGACGACGTCGTCGACGCCGTGGCCGCCGGGCGTTTTGCGGTGCACGCGGTGCGCGGCGTCGACGACGCGCTCGAGCGGATGACCGGGTTGCCGGCCGGCGACCCGGGGGTCGCGCTGGACGGCACCGTCAACGGGCGCATCGCGCTGCGGCTGCGCGAGTACGCGCGGCTGCGCCGCGGCGAGCCGCGCGTGGCGCGCCGCCGGGCGCCGGGGGGGCCGCGCCGCGTCGTCGACGACGGGGGCCGCACGTGAACGCCGAGCACCGCCCGCAGCTGTTCGCGCTGGTCGACGACGCGGCGCCCGCGCAGCGCGTGATCGAGGTGTCGACGGCACTCGCGCAGGCGCTGCAGCGTCCGCTCGAGGTCGTCTACGTCGAGAGTGCGACGGCGCTGCTCGCCGCGGCGCTGCCGTTCACCCAGGTGCTCGCCGAAGGCGGCGCGCAGTGGCACCGGCTCGACCCGCTCGACGTCGAGATCGGCTACCGCGCGCAGGCGCAGCGGCTGCGCGTGCTCACCGAGCGCATCACGCTGCGCCACGCGGTGCACTGGTCGATGCGCGTGGTGCGCGGCGCGTTGCCGCGCGCCGCGTTCGAGCTGCACGCGCAGTCGGATCTGGTGCTGGTGGGCACCGCGCCGGCCGCGCCGACGCTGGCGCCGCCGCAGCGGCGGCCCGCGCGGCCGCTGGTCATCGCGATCGCCGACGACAGCGATGCCGGGCGCCGCTGCGCGCAGGTCGCCCAAGAGGCCGCCCGGGCGCTGGATGGCACGCTGCAGCTGCGCCGCGCCGAGGCCGGCGCCGCGGGTGCCGCCGCCGCGACACGCTGCGACCTGCTCGTGCTGCCGCGAGCGCTGGCCACCCCGGCGATGCTGGCGGCGCTGCCGCAGCCGGCATTGCTGGTGGCGTGAGGCGCCACCGCATCCGGTCCGCGTCGGCGTCGTGGGCATCCCGCGCCGAAGTGGACGAAGCGGCCGGTCGGCAGCGGCGCCGCAGGTTGTCGCGGGCCCGCCGCCTGCCCGGCCGGCGCGTCACTGCGGCTGGATGCCTGCGTCCTTGACCACCTTGCCCCAGCGCGCGGTTTCGCTGGCGACGAAGTCGCCGAAGCGCTGGCCGGGCCACGCCATGATCTGGTATCCGTTGTTGCGCAGCACCTCCTGCACGCGCGGATCCTTCATCGCCTTGTCGGCGGCGTCGCGCAGCGCGGCCAGCGCCGGCGCGGGGGTCCCCTTGGGGGCGAACAGCCCGGCCCACGTGGACGCTTCGACGCCCTTGACGCCGAGCTCGGCGAAGGTCGGCACGTCGGGCAGCGCAAAGTGCCGTTCGGCCGCCGCCACCGCGATCGGCCGCAGCTTGCCCGACCTGATGTGGGGCAGCGACACGGCCACCGTGTCGAACATCATGTCGATCTGACCTCCCATCAGGTCGACCGATGCCGGGGCACCGCCCTTGTACGGCACGTGCACCAGCTTCACGCCCGCGGACTGCTCGAAGAGGACTCCCGCCAGGTGCAACGACGTGCCGGCACCCGCCGAGCCGTACGTCAGCGCGTCCGGCCTGGCCTTCGCGCGCTGGGTGATCTCGGCCAGCGTCTTCGCGCCCTTCTCCGCCTGCACGACGAGGATGTTGGGCACGCCGCCGAACAGCATGATCGGTTCGAAGTCGGCGACCGCGTCGTAGCCCAGGTTGGCGAACAGCGCCGGGTTCGCGCCGTGCGTGGCCGAAGTGCCCACCAGCAGCGTGTAGCCGTCGGCCGGCGACTTGGCGACCTGCGCCGCACCGATGTTGCCGGCGGCGCCGGCCTTGTTCTCGACGACGATGGTCTGCCCCAGTTCGCGGCCCATCGAATCGGCGATCGGTCGGGTCATGACGTCGATGGCGCCGCCGGGCGCGAACGGCACGACGAACTTCACCGCCCGATCGGGGTACTTCTGCGCCATGGCGGGCAGCGACGCTGCGCACAGCGCGAGCACCGTCGCCGCGAGAGCGATGCGTCTGGAAACAAGCGGACGTGTCATGGAGGGTCTCCGAGGTGGGGGGAGTCAGGCAGGCAGCGGGCGAGCCGAAGCCATCCGTGCGCGGTCTGCCGGCTTGCGGCATGAACCCCGGCGGCGCGGCGGCACGGCGCGCGGATCGCTTCGGCCTGGGTGGGTGACGGGGCTCAGGTGGCCCGCGTCGCGAGCGCCGCTTCGCGCTCGGCGATGTGGGCGAGCGTCTCGGCGCCGCGATTGGCTGCCGACAGGCCACGGAACAGGAAACACAGGTTGACGACGGCCTGCATCTCTTCCCAGGTGGCGCCGGCGCGTCGCGCCGCGATGCCGTGCAGCACGGCGGCGTCGCTCATGTCCATCAGCAGCATGCCGAACAGCATGAGTTGCGCCGTCTTCACGTCGAAGCACCTGGGGTACATCGCGTGCTCGCGCATGCGCTCCTGGATCGCGACCATCTCCGGATCGATCGCACCGGTGACGGCCATCCGCGCCTCGATGCGCGGAGGCACGAAGCCGAGCAGTTCCTCGTAGATCCGGGTGTACCGATCGACGTCGTCGGCGCGGCCCATGGCCCGCTCGACGACGTCGCGGTCGATGCGCTTGGGAAGCATCAGCGTGTTCCTTGTGTCGCTCGCAGTCTGGTTGAGCTGCAGTCTAGGTACCGCGACCGCGCACGTCCAATACCGTTGGTGCGATTCACGATACCGGCCCGGTATCGGCGAACCGCGGCAGCACGCCTTGCCGTCGCAGACCGACCACCGGGTCGTGGCGCCGACGCGCGGCGCCTGCGGACGGCCGCGGCACGCCGCACCGCATGCCGTTCAGGCGGGTCGACGCCGGCGCGCGGCCTTGCCGTCTTGGCGAGCGGAACTTGGGACGGCGCGGTCGTCGTGCTCGAAGGCGCTCAGCACATCCAAGAAGGCCGCGAGGATCGGCGACGCATCGCCCTCGCGCCACAGGCAGCTGAGTTCCAGGTCCTTCAGGTGGGCGCTGCGCAGCGGCCGGAACGCGACGCCGGGCAGGCGCAGGTTGGTGGCCGACAGCGTGGTCACGGCCAGCCCGAATCCGGTGGCCACCAGCGCCACCGCGGTCAGCACGTCCTCCACCTCCTGCTCGACCACCAGCCTTGCGCCCTCGATGCGAAACGCGTCCGCCACCTCCTGCGCCAGCCCGCGCATCGGCACGTTGGGGTACACGATCATCGGCTGATCCTCGAGGTCCGCGATGGTCAGGGTCGAACGCGCGGCCAGCGCATGGGTGTCGGGCAAGGCGACCACCAACGGCTCGCGCAGCACCGTGCGCACCACGATCCCGGGTTCGTCGGGCACGAGGCGATTGAAGCCGACGGTGATGCGTCGCTCGCGCAGCGCCTGCAGTTGCTCGTTCTTGGTCAGGTTGTGCAGCGCGATCTTCACCTGCGGCCGCGCGGCGTGGAACTGCGCCAGGATGCGCGGGATCACGTCGAGCACGCCGGAGCCGAACAAGCCCACGTCCAGCCGGCCCACCAGACCCTGTCCGGCGAGCCGCGTGCGCTCGGCCGCGCGCTGTGCGAGCAGCAACAGGTTGGGCACCTCGGCCAGCAGCGCATCGCCGGCCTCGGTCAGTTCGACGCCCTTGGGCGTGCGCACGAACAGGCGCGTGCCCAGTTCCTCCTCCAGCGCGTGAATCTGCCGCGACAGCGGCGGCTGCGCCATGTGCAGGCGCTCGGCCGCGCGGCCGACGTGGCGCTCCTCGGCCACGGCAAGGAAGTAGCGCATCTGGCGCAGGTCCATCACGGGCTCCGCGGAGTCTCGGACATACCATAAAGGTATCACGAGCGGCGAAACTGGTATTGGACAGTATCGGTGTCGCTGCCTATGCTCGTCGTGAATCCTTCCAGCGCCACCGTCCGTGGTCGCATGGCACCCACCGAAGCGATCCGCATGTTCTTCGACTCGCGCCCCAAGGTCACGGTCACGATCGAGCAGACCGGCGAGAGCTACTCCTGCGCGACGACCGAGAGCCTGCTGAAGGGCATGTTGCGACTGGGCCGGCGCGGCATCCCGGTGGAATGCGTCAACGGCGGGTGCGGGGTGTGCAAGGTGCGCATCCTGGACGGCGAGGTCTCGGCGCTGGGCCCGGTCAGCCGCGCCCACGTCGGCGCCGAGGAACAGGCGCGCGGTTACACGCTGGCGTGTCGCGCCGCGCCGAAGACGGACGTGCGGCTGGCCGTCGCCGGACGGTTCGAGAAGTGCATTCAGAAGGGGTCCGCCGACGCGGCGGACCGTGTGTCCACGCGGTGAATCGGCCCCGGGCGGGGCATGAACAGGGAGACGAGCATGAGTGGAGTGATGCGCATCGGGCACGCAAGCCTGCGTGTGATGGACATGGCCGCGGCCGTGAACCACTACGAGAAGGCGCTGGGCCTGCGCAAGACCATGGAGGACAAGCACGGCAACGTGTACCTCAAGTGCTGGGACGAGTGGGACAAGTACTCGCTCATCCTCACGCCCTCCGACCGGGCCGGCCTGAATCACGTCGCCTACAAGGTCGAGCGCGACGGCGATCTCGACGAGTTGCAGCGCAGGATCGAGGCCTGGGGCACCCCGACCACGATGCTGCCCGAGGGCACGCTGCCCGCCACCGGCCGCATGCTGCGCTTCAACCTGCCCAGCGGCCACGAGATGCGGCTGTATGCGACGAAGGAGTTCGTCGGCACGGACGTCGGCAGCGTCAATCCGGACCCCTGGCCCGACGGCATCCGCGGCGCCGGTGCGCACTGGCTCGACCACCTGCTGCTGATGTGCGAGATGAACCCCGAGAAGGGCGTCAACACGGTGGCCGACAACACGCGCTTCATGACCGAGGTGCTCGACTTCTTTCTCACCGAGCAGGTGATGGTCGGCCCGCAGGGCGACATCCAGGCCGCGACCTGGATGAGCCGCACGACGACGCCGCACGACATCGCCTTCGTCGGCGGGCCGACGAGCGGCCTGCACCACATCGCCTTCTTCCTCGACAGCTGGCACGACGTGCTCAAGGCGGCCGACGTGATGGCCAAGAACAAGGTGCGCATCGACGTCGCGCCCACGCGCCACGGCATCACGCGCGGCGAGACGATCTACTTCTTCGACCCGAGCGGCAACCGCAACGAGACCTTCGCCGGCCTGGGCTACCTGGCGCAGCGCGACCGGCCCGTGACGACCTGGAGCGAGGATCGCCTGGGCTCCGGGATCTTCTATCACACGGGCGACCTGGTGCCGTCGTTCACCGAGGTCTACACCTGAGCTCGAGCGCGCCGCGCCATGCGCGGCGAGAACGGCGGCGCGACGCCGTCGCCCACCTCCCCACGATCACCACGCCATGACCGAATTCCTGAACTTCATCGACGGCCAGTTCGTCGCCACCGGCAAGACCTTCGACAACCGCAACCCCGCCACCGGCCGCGTCATCGGCCCGGTGCACGAAGCCGGCGCGGCCGAGGTCGACGCCGCCGTGACGGCCGCGCGCGCCGCGCTCAAGGGCGACTGGGGCCGCATGGCCACGGTCCAGCGCGTCGAGATGCTGTACGCGGTGGTCGACGAGATCAACCGCCGCTTCGACGATTTTCTGCAGGCGGAGGTGGCCGACACCGGCAAGCCGCTGTCGCTGGCCTCGCACATCGACATCCCGCGCGGCGCGGCCAACTTCAAGGTCTTCGCCGACATCGTCAAGAACGTCGCCACCGAAAGCTTCGAGATGGCGACCCCCGACGGCGGCACGGCGCTGAGCTACGCGCTGCGCACGCCGCTCGGCGTGATCGGCGTGGTCTGCCCGTGGAACCTGCCGCTGCTGCTGATGACGTGGAAGGTCGGCCCGGCGCTGGCCTGCGGCAACACGGTGGTGATCAAGCCGTCCGAGGAGACCCCGGCCACCGCCACGCTGCTCGGCGAGGTGATGAACAAGGTCGGCGTGCCCAGGGGCGTGTACAACGTGGTGCACGGCTTCGGGCCGAACTCGGCCGGCGAGTTCCTCACCCGCCACCCCGGCGTCAACGGCATCACCTTCACCGGCGAGACGCGCACCGGCGAGGCGATCATGGCCGCCGCCGCCAAGGGCGTGCGCCCGGTGAGCTTCGAGCTCGGCGGCAAGAACGCCGGCATCGTGTTCGCCGACGCCGACTTCGACAAGGCGGTGGCGGGCATCACGCGCAGCGCTTTCGAGAACTGCGGCCAGGTCTGCCTGGGCACCGAGCGCGTCTACGTGCAGCGACCGATTTTCGACAAGTTCGTCGCCGCGCTGAAGGCCAGCGCCGAGCGGCTGAAGGTCGGCATGCCGCACGAGCCGGGGGTGGGCCTGGGCCCGCTGATCTCGGCCGAGCATCGGCGCAAGGTGCTGTCGTACTACGACAAGGCACGCGCCGAAGGCGCGACGGTGGTCACCGGCGGCGGCGTGCCGTCGATCGGCGGCGACGGCGCCGACGGCTACTGGGTGCAGCCCACCATCTGGACCGGCCTGCCGGAGAGCTCGGCCGTGATCCGCGAGGAGATCTTCGGTCCGTGCTGTCACGTCGCGCCGTTCGACACCGTCGACGAGGCGATCGCGCTGGCCAACGACACCGACTACGGCCTGGCCACCACGGTGTGGACGCAGAACCTGTCCACCGCGCACCGCATGGCCAAGGAGATCGAGGTCGGCCTGTGCTGGATCAACAGCTGGTTCCTGCGCGACCTGCGCACCGCCTTCGGCGGCGCCAAGGCCTCGGGCATCGGCCGCGAGGGCGGCGTGCACTCGCTCGAGTTCTACACCGAGCTGCGCAACGTGATGGTCAAGCTCTGACGGCGCGGGCGGGTCGATGCCGTTCGTGCGTCCGATCCGATACCTCCGAGGTATTAGAAACGTCGGATTCAGTATTGGACAGTATCGAACCGCACCCCTAACCTTCAGCCACACCGCAACGACTCGCTCATGACCACCCCGAACCCCGAGATCGGCCGCCGCGTGCGCACCGGCGCCTTCGAGACCAACGTGCTCGAAGCCGGCACGGGCGAGCCGGTGCTGTTCATCCACGGCTCCGGCCCCGGCGTCAGCGCCTGGGCCAACTGGCGGCTCGTGCTGCCGATGCTGGCCCGCGAGCGCCGCGTGATCGCCCCCGACATGGTCGGCTTCGGCTTCACCGACCGGCCGGCGGGCATCGCCTTCACGATGGACACCTGGGTGCGCCAGGCGCTGGACCTGCTGGACGCGCTGGACCTGCCGCGCGTCGACCTGGTCGGCAACAGCTTCGGCGGCGCGCTGGCGCTGGCGCTGGCCACGCGCCATCCGCAGCGCGTGCGCCGGCTGGTGCTGATGGGCAGCGTCGGCGTGCCCTTCGAGATCACGCCCGGGCTCGACGCCGTGTGGGGCTACACACCGTCGTTCGAGACGATGCGCAAGCTGCTCGACGTCTTCGCCTACAGCCGCGCGCTGGTCACCGACGAGCTGGCGCGCCTGCGCTACGAGGCCAGCATCCGTCCGGGCTTCCAGGAGTCCTTCGGCGCGATGTTCCCGGCCCCGCGGCAGCGCTGGGTCGACGCGATGTGCAGCCCGGAGGCGGCGATCCGCGCGCTGCCGCACGAGACGCTGGTCGTGCACGGTCGCGAGGACCGGGTGATCCCGCTGTCGAACTCGCTCACGCTGGCCGACTGGATTCCGCGCGCCCAGTTGCACGTCTTCGGCCAGTGCGGCCACTGGACGCAGATCGAACACGCAGCGCGCTTCGCGCAGCTGGTCGCCAACTTCCTCGCCGAGGCCGGCGCCGACGAACCCCTGCCCATGGACATGACACGATGAACCCGGAACTGATCACGACCCTCGGCGACGAGCTCTACGAGGCACTCACCGGCCGCCGCGTGGTCGACCCGCTGAGCAGCCGCCACCCCGGCATCACCGTCACCGACGCGTACCGCATCCAGCAGCGGCTGAACGCACGCCGCACCGCGGCCGGCGAAGTGATCATCGGCAAGAAGATCGGCGTCACCAGCCAGGCGGTGATGCACATGCTGGGCGTGGACCAGCCCGACTTCGGCATGCTGACCGACGCGATGGTCTACAACGAAGGCGAGGCGATCGAGGCGAAGACCCTCATCCAGCCGAAGGCCGAGGGCGAGATCGCCTTCCTGCTCAAGCGCGACCTGATGGGCCCGGGCGTGAGCGCCGCCGACGTGCTCGCCGCCACCGAGGGCGTGATGGCCTGCTTCGAGATCGTCGACAGCCGCATCCGCGACTGGAAGATCAAGATCCAGGACACGGTGGCCGACAACGCCAGCTGCGGCGTGTTCGTGCTCGGCGACCGCGTCGTCGACCCGAGACGCGTCGACCTGCAGACCTGCGGCATGGTGCTCGAGAAGAACGGCGAAGTCGTCGTCACCGGCGCCGGCGCCGCGACCATGGGCTCGCCGCTGACCGCGATGGCGTGGCTCGCCAACACCCTGGGCCGGCTGGGCATCCCGCTCAAGGCCGGCGAGGTGGTGCTGTCCGGCGCGCTCGGCGCGATGGTGCCGGTGCAAGCCGGTGACGACCTGCGCGTGACGATCGGCGGCATCGGCGGCTGCTCGGTGCGCTTCGTCTGACCTCCTCCCCTCCCCCAAACAACCGAGAGACTTCCACGATGAACCGACTCCCGATGTCGCGCGGGCGCTTCCTGCGCGCCGCCCTGGCCCTGGCCTGCGCCGCCGTCACCGCGTCCGCCCTGGCTGCGGACCCCTATCCGTCCAAGCCGATCCGGCTGATCGTCCCGTTCCCGCCCGGCGGACCCACCGACGTGATGGGCCGCGTGGTGGCCAAGGTGCTGGGCGACAAGCTCAACCAGTCCGTGGTGGTCGAGAACCGCCCCGGCGCCGGCGGCAACCTGGGCACCGACGCCGCGGCCAAGTCGCCGGCCGACGGCTACACCCTGCTGCTGTCGGCCGTCAGCAGCCTGGCGATCGCGCCCAGCCTGTACCCCAAGCTGCCGTACGACGTGTCGCGCGACTTCACGCCGATCACCCGCGTGGGCATCACCAAGGGTGCGATCGTGGCCCACCCCAGCGCCCCGTTCAACGACCTCAAGGGCCTGGTCGCCTACGCCAAGGCGAACCCCGGCAAGCTGAGCTACGGCAGCTCGGGCATCGGCACCGCCAACCACCTGGCCGGCGAGATGCTGCAGGCCGCCGCCGGCTTCGAGATGCAGCACATCCCGTACAAGGGCACCGCCCCGCTGGTGCAGGACCTGATGGGAGGCCAGTTACCGCTGAGCGTCGAGAGCTCGCTGTCCAGTGCCGCGGCGAACATCAAGAGCGGCAAGCTCAAGGGCATCGCGATCATCACCGCCACCCGCGCGCCGTTGCTGCCCGACCTGCCCACGGTGGCCGAGCAGGGCTACCCCGGCTTCGACGTCCCGATCTGGTTCGGCCTGCTCGGCCCGGCCAACCTGCCGAAGGACGTCGTGGCTGCGGTCCACGGCGCCGTGGTCGAAGGGCTGCGCACGCCCGAGGCCGTCGAACGTTTCACCCAGATCGGCGCCGAGCCGGCCACCAACACGCCCGAGCAGTTCACCGAGTACATCCGCGCCGAAGGCGCGCGCTGGGGCAAGGTGATCCGCGACGCCAAGATCACCCTGGAATGAGGACACCGCGATGAGCAAGAAGATCAGGTGCGCTCTGATCGGCCCCGGCAACATCGGGACCGACCTGCTGGCCAAGCTGCAGCGCAGCGCGGTGCTCGAGCCGGTGTGGATGGTGGGCATCGACCCTGCCTCCGACGGCCTCAAGAAGGCCCGCGAGATGGGCATCAAGACCACCGCCGAGGGCGTCGACGGCCTCGTGCCGCACATCCGGCGCGACGGTGTGCAGATCGTCTTCGACGCCACCAGCGCCTACGTGCACGCCGAGAACTCGCGCAAGGTCAACGCCGAGGGCGCGATGATGATCGACCTCACGCCGGCGGCGATCGGCCCGTACTGCGTGCCGCCGGTCAACCTGCGTGAGCACGTGGGCAAGCGCGAGATGAACGTCAACATGGTCACCTGCGGCGGCCAGGCGACGATCCCGATGGTCTACGCCGTCAGCCGCGTGCAGCCGGTGCGCTACGCCGAGATCGTCGCCACCGTCTCCAGCAAGTCGGCCGGCCCGGGCACGCGCAAGAACATCGACGAGTTCACCCGCACGACCGCCGGCGCGGTCGCCAAGGTGGGCGGCGCCCGGCAGGGCAAGGCCATCATCGTCATCAACCCGGCCGACCCGCCGCTGATCATGCGCGACACCGTGCACTGCCTGGTCGACGGCACGCCGAAGGCGGCGGAGATCGAGGCCTCGGTGCACGCGATGCTGGCCGAGGTGCAGAAGTACGTGCCCGGCTACCGCATCGTCAACGGCCCGGTGATCGACGGCGACCGCGTCTCGATCTACCTCGAGGTCGAGGGCCTCGGGGACTACCTGCCCAAGTACGCCGGCAACCTCGACATCATGACCGCCGCCGCCGCGCGCACGGCCGAGATGTTCGCCGAGGAGATCCTGGCCGGCACGTTGAAGCTCGAGCCGGTGGTGGCCGAGCGCGCCGCCGCCTGAGCCGAAGCGACACCGAACGGAGAACACCCATGAGCAAGCTGAACGGCCGCAAGATCACGCTGCACGACATGACGCTGCGCGACGGCATGCACCCCAAGCGCCACCAGATGACGCTGGAGCAGATGAAGACGATCGCGCAGGGGCTGGACGCCGCCGGCATGCCGCTGATCGAGGTCACGCACGGCGACGGGCTGGGCGGCAGCTCGGTCAACTACGGCTTCCCGGCGCACACCGACGAGGAATACCTCTCCACGGTGATCCCGCTGATGAAGACGAGCAAGGTCAGCGCGCTGCTGCTGCCGGGCATCGGCACCGTCGACCACCTGCGCATGGCGCACGGCCTGGGCGTGAACACCATCCGTGTGGCCACCCACTGCACCGAGGCCGACGTCGCCGAGCAGCACATCACGCTGGCGCGCAAGCTGGAGATGGACACCGTCGGCTTCCTGATGATGGCGCACATGAACAGCCCCGAGGGGCTGGTGCAGCAGGCCAAGCTGATGGAAGGCTACGGCGCCAACTGCATCTACGTCACCGACTCGGCCGGCCACATGCTGCCCAACGACGTCACGGCGCGCCTCACCGCGGTGCGCGCTGCGCTCAAGCCCGAGACCGAGCTCGGCTTCCACGGCCACCACAACCTGGCGATGGGCGTGGCCAACTCGATCGCCGCGATCGCCGCCGGCGCCAACCGCATCGATGCCGCCGCCGCCGGCCTGGGCGCCGGCGCCGGCAACACGCCGATGGAGGTGCTGGTGGCGGTGTGCGACCGCATGGGCATCGAGACGGGCGTCGACGTCTGGAAGATCCAGGACGTCGCCGAGGACCTGGTGGTGCCGATCATGGACTTCCCGATCCGCGTCGACCGCGATTCGCTCACGCTCGGCTACGCGGGGGTGTACGGCAGCTTCCTGCTGTTCGCCAAGCGGGCGGAGAAGAAGTACGGCATCCCGGCGCGCGACCTGCTGGTCGAGCTCGGCCGGCGTGGCATGGTCGGCGGCCAGGAAGACATGATCGAGGACACCGCGCTGACGATGGCCAAGGCGCGCGGGCTGATCCCGGCCAAGGCCGCCTAAAGTGGCGCGAGGACACACGATGGCACTCGACAAAGCCACCATCGCCGGCCTGGCCGAGCACCTCGAGCGCTGCCAGCTCGAGGCGCACGACACGCTGAAGATCACCGACGATCATCCCGGCATGGACTGGGACGACGCCTACGCGATCCAGGACGCGATCCTGGCCGCCAAGCTGGCACGCGGCGCGCGGCCGGCGGGCCTGAAATGCGGCCTGACCTCGCACGCGAAGATGAAGCAGATGGGCGTCACCGAGCCGGTGTTCGGCTTCCTGGTCGACGAGTTCCTGCTGGCCGAGGGCGCCGAGGTCGACACGAAGGCGCTCATCCACCCCAAGGTCGAGCCCGAGATCGCCTTCGTGCTCAAGCGCGAGCTCAAGGGCCCCGGCTGCCACATCGGCAGCGTGCTGGCCGCCACCGACTTCGTGCTGCCCGGCATCGAGGTCATCGACAGCCGCTACCGCGACTTCAAGTTCGACCTCAAGAGCGTGATCGCCGACAACACCTCGGCGGCGCGCTTCGTCGTCGGCGGGCGCGCGATGCGGCCCGACGAGGTCGACCTGCGCACGCTGGGCGTGGTGATGGAGAAGAACGGCCAGGTGGTCTCGATCGGCGCCGGTGCCGCGGTGCTCGGCCACCCGGCGGCGGCGGTGGCGATGCTCGCCAACCACCTCGGCCGGCGCGGGCACAGCATTCCCGCGGGCACTCTGATCCTGTCGGGCGGCGTCACCGAGGCGGTGGCCGTCGAGCCCGGCGACCACGTCACGCTGCGCATCCAGGACCTGGGCAGCGTCTCGCTGCGCTTCGCCTGAACCCCCGCCGGAGGACCCACGCATGCCGTTCGCGCAGATCTACATGATGGAAGGTCGCACCGAAGACCAGAAGCGCGCCGTGATCGAGAAGGTCACGCAGGCGCTGCACGAGGCCGTCGGTGCGCCCAAGGAGACGATCCGAGTCTGGATCCACGACGTGCCCAAGCACAACTGGGGCATCGCCGGCGTCAGCGCCAAGGACCTCGGCCGCTGACGTGCCGGCGACGGCGTCACCGATCGATCGCGGGGGCGCCCCCGCCGCGTGACGGTGTCGGCGCCGGCCCCCGTCGCACCCGCTGGGACGCCGCGCGGCACACGCCACTCGGGCGCGGCGCCCATCGACGACTCGGCCCCCATTCCACGTCGTCATGACGGGTTGGCCGAACGACCACCGAACACGGGTTGCAGGCCGAGAATCCGCCGCTTCGATTGAACCCGGCCGTTCCGCGGGGCCGACTGCGGGATGCATGGGCCGGCCCGCTTCGCCACCCGCGAGCACGGTGCGCGATGTCCCGGCTGGGACGGTACCGGCTTCGCGCTCGCCAGGACCTGCGACGTGCTGGTGCGGCGCGCCGGCGCCGGCGACCTGCTCGACAAGCGCGCCGGGCGCGAGTCGCCGATCCTGTTCGGCCCCGGCGGGCTGCACCTGCCGGCACCGCAGTCGTCGCACTTCGGCATCGGGGCGGCGTTTCAGGTCGCGTGGCGGGGCCGCCCCGCCGACGGGTTTGACGTTCACCTCAGCAGGCTCTATATTGTTCGTAATTCTGCGAATTACGAATATGACTCCTATCACCCGTGCCCCGCCACCGGACGTCGTCCAGGTCGACGCCGAGGAACTGGCCGTGCTGTTGAAGGCGCTCGCCCACCCGGCGCGCATCCGCCTGCTGCAGCATCTCGGCCGTCACGGCACCTGCCACTTCGGGAACCTGTCGGACATCGTCGGCCTCGCTCCATCGACCACCTCGCAGCATGTCAAGGTGCTGAAGGAGGCCGGGCTGGTGCTGGGGTCAGCCGACGAGCAGCGCACCTGCTACTGCGTGAACCCCGATCGCATTGCCGTGCTGAAGCGGCTCGTCGAGGCGCTCTGAGCCAGCGCACTCGTTTTTTTGTCCCATCATTCGTCAATCGACGAAGTACGAAGGAGCATCGCATCATGCAAACCCCATCGCAAGACCGGCCCCCGGTGGCCGTCATCGGTGCCGGTCCGGCCGGTCTGGCCGCGGCCGCGCACCTGGTCGGCCGCGGCCTGCCGGTCGAGGTGTTCGAAGCGGGCCCACGGGTCGCCGAGAACCTGGCGAGCGTCGGCCACGTGCGGTTGTTCTCGCCGTGGCGCTACAACGTCGACCGCGCCGCCCGTGTGCTGCTGCAGCGTGCCGGACACGAGGTGCCCGACGACGACACGCTGCCCACCGCCGGCGAACTGGTCGACCGCTACCTGGTGCCGCTGGCGCGCACGCCCGAGCTCAAGCCGCATGTGCACCTGGGCGCGCGCATCACCGCGATCTCGCGCGTCGGCGTGGACAAGGTGCGCACCGAAGGCCGCGAGCAGGCCGACTTCGTGCTGCAGGTCCAGACCGCGCAGGGCACGCAGGAATGGCGCGCCCGCGCGGTGATCGACGCCAGTGGCACCTGGGCGCAACCGAATCCGATCGGCGCGAACGGCCTGCCGGTGCCCGGCGAGGCCGAGGCGGCCGACCGCATCGCCTACGGCATGCCCGACATCCTCGGCGGCGAGCGCGAGCGCTACGCCGGCCGGCGCGTGCTCGTCGTCGGCGCCGGCCACTCGGCGGCCGGCAACCTGCTTGCGCTGGCCCAGCTGGCCGGCGAGGTGCCGGGCACGCACGTGGTGTGGGCGGTGCGCGGCAACGACCTGCGTCGACTGTTCGGCGGCGGTGCGAACGACGGGCTGCCGGCGCGCGGCGCGCTCGGCGAACGGCTGCGCTCGCTGGTCGACGCCGGCCGGCTCGAGGTGCACCTGGGCTTCGGCATCGCCGCAGTGACACGCGGACCGAAGGGGCTGCGCGTCGTCGCCGCCGACGCGGCGAAGGCGCCGATCGACGGCATCGACGAGATCGTCGCCGCCACCGGCTCGCGGCCCGACCTGGGGCCGGCGCGCGAACTGCGCGTGCGCCTGGATCCCTGGCTCGAGAGCGCCGAGGCACTGGCGCCGCTGATCGACCCGAACGTGCACAGCTGCGGCACGGTGCGACCGCACGGCCACCGCGAGCTGGCGCATCCCGAGCCGGGGTTCTACGCGATCGGCGCGAAGAGCTACGGCCGCGCCCCGAACTTCCTGATGGCCACCGGCCACGAACAGGCGCGTTCGGTCGTCGCCGCCATCGCCGGTGACCTGCGGGCTGCCGACGACGTGCAGCTCGACCTGCCGCAGACCGGCGTCTGCTCGACCGACCTGGCGACGACGCCCTTGGCCGCCGGTGCGGAGGCCGGCGGCTGCTGCGGCGGTCCGCCGAAGGCCGACGCGAGCGCCTGCTGCGTGCTCGACGAGACGAAGAAGGCCGCCGGCGAGGCGGGCTGCGGATGCGGCTCCGCCGCAACGTCGATGCCGGCCCCCGCGCCCGTGGCTTCGCAGGTGCCGCCCGTGGCGAAGCCGCGCGTGCGCGACGCCTGCTGCGGCTGAGCGATGCACGACGGCCGCCGGACCGTCCTCGCGCTCGGCACGGCGCAGACGCTCGCGTGGGCATCGTCGTACTACCTGCCGGCGATGCTCGCCGCGCCGATGGCCCGCGACCTCGGCGTCGCGGTGCCGACGGTGTACGCGGCCTTCTCGGTGGCGCTCGGCGCGTCGGCGATCGTCGGGCCGTGGGCCGGGCGGGCGATCGACCGGGCCGGCGGCCGACCGGTGCTGGTCGGCACGAGCCTGCTGTTCGCGCTCGGCCTCGTCGCGCTGGCCGCCGCGCACGGGCCGGTGTCGATGTTCGCCGGCTGGCTGCTGCTCGGCCTGGCGATGGGCGCAGGTCTGTACGAGGCCGCCTTCGCGACGCTCGTGCGCCTGCGCGGCCACGACTCGCGCAATGCGATCACCGGCATCACGCTGATGGCGGGTTTCGCGAGCACGCTCGGCGGGCCGCTGTCGGCGTGGATGGAAGCCGCCATCGGCTGGCGCGGCGCCTGCCTGGGCTGGGCGGCGCTGCACCTGCTGGTCGGCCTGCCGCTGAACGCGCTGCTGCCGCCGGCGGCCGCGCCGGCGGCAGACTCCGACGCCCAAGCGCCGGAAAGCGCAGCGGCACCGTCCGCGAGCGACGCGACACGGCGGGGCCCGTGGACCGGCGCACTGCTGGCGTTCGTGTTCGCCGCGACCTGGTTCACGAGCACCGCGATGGCGGCGCACCTGCCGACGATGCTGCAGGGCCTGGGTGCGACGGCGGCCACGGCGCTGGCGGTCGGCGCGCTGGTCGGGCCGGCGCAGGTGGCCGGGCGGCTGCTCGAGTTCAGCCTGCTGCGGCGCATCCACCCCCTGTGGTCGGCACGGCTGGCCGCCCTCACCCACCCTGCGGGCGCCGGCGTGCTGCTGCTGGCCGGTGCGGGGTTCGCGCCGCTGTTCGCGCTGCTGCATGGCGCCGGCAACGGCGTGATGACGATCGCCAAGGGCACGCTGCCGCTGGTGCTGTTCGGTCCGCACGGCTACGGCCGGCGTCAGGGCTGGCTGGCGTTGCCGTCGCGCATCGCGCAGGCGCTCGCGCCCTTTGCGTTCGGCCTGGCACTGGCGCGCTGGCAGGCCGGCGCGCTGTGGATCACCGCCGCGCTCGGCATCGCGTCGGTCGCAGCGCTGCTGCTGATCCGCCATACGCCGGCGGCGGTACGTTGATGCGCGCGGCAAAGGGCCTGCCGTTGCGGTGGCGGTGATGGGCCGCATCGCGCACCGGTCGTGAGCGCGACATGCGCGATCAGGTGCAACGGCACGACCGCCGGCTGCACGACACGTCCCACCACCCGGCCCGGCACGCGCATCGGGACTGCAAGCCGGGACACGGACACGCGCCGAAACCCTTCGACCGTGCCTTTGCGATCGGCTTCGCCTTGAACCTGGACTTCGTCGCGATCGAACCCTCGTGCGGCGGGCAGATCGGCTCGCCGGTGCAGCACGCCGACCACGACCTCGGCGCCGGCGGCCTCGTGCGCGCCTGGGTCGCCGCGATCGCCGGCCGGCTGCGGCCCGATGCCCGCCACATCGACGGCTGCCAGCGCGCAGGCATCGTCGCCGCGTGCGTCAGCGCCACGCAGTTGCTCGTCGCCATCAGCACACCGGGGCCGGGGGGCCATGCTGCGGCTGCAGGCGCCCCGACCGGCCAAGGGCCTGACGATCATCGTCGTCGCCGGCGCGCTGGCGCCGTGGCACGGCGGAACCGGGATCGACCCGGTCGCGAGCCTCGCGATCGCTGCGCTGATCGTGTTCGGCACGAAGGGGCTGCAGCGCCAGTCGGGGCATCCGTCGTTCGACGGCGTCCCGGAGTCGGCCGAACTTCGAACACCCCGGCAAAGTCCGGCGGGGATTGCGGGCCGGGTGTCCAGCCTCGCGACGCGCGCGAAGGTGCAAGATGCGGTAGACGGACAGCGCGATCGCGAACGCATCTGCGACCGTTCACAGGCGCGATCTCATCAGTCCGTGCGATTTCGATACCCCAGGCAAGTGCTGTCGAAGCCCGCGACCGCTGACGCGTACCGCAAGCCCGCAAGGCGGTCGAGAATGCCGACGTGCAGATACCCGACCCCTTGCCCGATGACGCGTTTCTCATCCCCACGCACCCACCCGCCGACCGGTGCGCCGACCGTCCCGTCCCAGGCGTTTCGCTTCGCTCAGCTCCCCGCGGGGGCGCGCATCGCCTGGACGCGCAGCGGTCCGCCCGGCGCGCCGACGCTGGTGCGCGTGGCGCACTGGCTCACGAACGTCGAATTCGACCTGCATTCGCCGATCTGGCGCCCCTGGGTGGAGCGGCTCAGCCGCTCGTTCCGACTCGTGCGCTACGACGAACGCGGCTGCGGCCTGTCGGGCGACGACCCGCGTCCGCGCGGGCTCGAGCCCTGGGTGGAGGAACTCGAGGCCGTGATCGACGCCGCGGTCGATGCCTCGCGCGAGCCGAGGGCGGCCCTGCTGGGCGTCAGCGGCGCCGCGGCCATCGCGATCGCCTATGCGGTGCGGCACCCCGAGCGGGTGTCGCGCCTGGTGATCCTGGGCGGCTTCCTGCACGGGGCCCTGCACCGGGGCCTCACGCCGCAGGAGCGCGGCTTTCTCGAAGCGCAGTGGCGGCTCGTCGAGTTCGGCTGGGGGCGTGACGACCCCGCGGTGCGCGAGTTCTTCAGCAGCCGCTTCGTGCCCGACGCCACGCCCGAGGTGCGCGCGGGCATGAACGAGCAGCAGCGCCGCAGCTGCGACGGCCCGCGCGCGGCCGAGATCATGCGGGCGCGGGCCGGGCTCGACGTGCGCGCACTCGCGCCGCAGGTGGCCGTGCCGACCCTGGTGCTGCACTGCGCGGGCGACCGCGCCGTGCCGGTCGAGCTGGGACACGAGATCGCCGCGTCGATTCCCGGTGCACGCTTCGAGTCGCTGCCCTCGGCCAACCACGTGCCGCTGGGGCACGAGCCGGCGTTCGCCCGCTTCTGCGACGCGGTGGTCGACTTCGTCGCCGGCGCCGGCGAGGCACCCCGGCTCACGCCCCGCGAGCGCGAACTCGCGGGCCTCGTCGCGCAGGGCCTGGACAACGCGCAGATCGCGGCGCGCCTGGGCCTGGCCGACAAGACCATCCGCAACGCCCTGTCGGCGCTGTACGCCAAGCTGGGCGTGGACAGCCGCGCCCGCGCCGTCGCGCGGTCCCGGGACCTCGGCCTGTAGACGCCCGCGACCGGGACGGCCGTCCCGTGTCGGCTAATACACCGGACCGCTAGCCTGACAGCGCGATCGCGCGAGCCGGCCGCGACCACCGCACTCGGGAGATCCCATGTTTCTGGACATCGACGGCAACCGGATGTTCACGCTCGCGTTCGGCAGCGGGCCGCGGACGATCCTCGCCCACGGCGGGTGGATCAGCACCGTCGAGGACTGGATCGCGACCCTGGCGCCGCTGAGCGCGCGCTGGCGCACCGTCACCTACGACCACCGCGGCGCCGGCCTGACCCGCGTGCCGGTGGAGCGCATCTCGACCGAAGCGCTGGTGGACGACGTCTTCCGCGTGATGGACGCGCTGGGCATCGAGCGCTGCGTGATGGCCGGCTTCTCCCTCGGCACCGTCGCGGCGATGCGGGCGGTGCTGGCGCAGCCGCACCGCTTCGACGGGCTGGTGCTGATGAACGGCTGCGGCGAAGTGAGATCGCCCGGACTGCCCGTCGCGCCCCGGGTGCCGCCTTCGGCCTGGCCCGGCGCCACCCATGCCGAGCGGATGCGGTGGTTCGTCGAGCGCTGTACGCCCGAGCCCGACAGCGAGCACATCCGGCGCTGGGGCGACTACGTCCTCGCCCGCGCGACACCCGAGGCGGCCGATCGGTTGTTCACGATGGAGGCCGAGCAGCCGCTCGACTGGGCCAACCGCCTGCCGCAGCTGCGCGCACCGACGCTGATCGTCCACGGCGAACTCGACGCCTTCTACCGCATCGAGCACATGCGCTACACGCAGTCCCTGATCCCCGACAGCGAACTGGTGGTCATGGCGGGCTCGGGCCATCTGCCCACCCTGACCCGCCCGCTGGAAGTCGCGGCCCACATCGAGCGCTTCTTCGCGGCGCGAGGCATCTGAAGCCGTCCGACGAAGGCGCCGACCCCCCTGGTCCGAGATGCGTCGGGTCGTCGACGACGCCGGACGCGGTCGTTCGCCGGCGAACGCCGCTGCCCCTTCACCGACGCAAGGACGAGCGCCGCCTCGTTACGCGCCCGTCGACGCCAGCCGCCCGCCCAGGTCGAGCAGCGCCCGGTCGGCCCCGCCAGCGGCCACCAGCTGCACCGCCACCGGCAGCCCCCGCGCGTCGCCGCCCGCCGGCAGGCTGAGCGCGCAGCCACCCACGTGGTTGACCCAGCGCGTGAAGGCGCCCAGCGGGGCGCCCGACTCGCTCACCGCGTCCACCGGCGGCGCCACGCACGGCACGCTGGGCAGCAGCAGCGCGGCGCCGGGCGCAAGCGCCGCGCGGAAGGCGCGCTCGGCGTCGGCGCGGGCCGCGCGCGCGACCTGCACCGCGGCGGGGTCGAGGTCGCGTGCCGCCGCCAGCCGGCGTCGCATCTCGGCGCCGTAGTGGCCCGGCTGCGCCTCGAAGCGATCGCGGTGCACGGCCCAGGCCTCGGCAGCGATCAGCGTGCCGGCCTCGCGCGCCAGCGCGGCCAGGTCCAGCGGCAGCGTGGCGATGTGCACCCGCAGGCCCAGCCGCTCCAGCGCTTCGGCCGCGGTCTGGACCGCGGTGCGCACGGCCGGCTCCACCGGCACCGGCCAGCCGCGCGGGTCCACGACCACGACCGCGTCGATGGCGGCGCCGGCGTCGCCGCCGGCCAGCACCGCGTCGACGGCCATCGCGTCGGCGACCGTCGACGCCAGCACCCCGACGCTGTCGTAGCTCGGCGCCAACGGGAACACGCCGTCGCTCGGGTAGCGGCCGAAGCTCGGCTTGAAGCCGACCACGCCGCACAGCGCCGCCGGCATTCGCACCGAGCCGGCGGTGTCGGTGCCCAGCGCGAACCGCGCCATGCCGGCGGCCACCGCCACCGCGGCGCCGCTGCTCGAGCCGCCGGCCACGCGGTGCACGGCGTCGTCCCAGGGGTTGCGCGGCGCGCCCAGCGCAGCGTTCAGGCCCCAGCCGCCGAACGCATACTCGACCATGTGGGTGCGGCCGACCAGCGCGGCGCCGGCGGCGCGCAACCGCTGCACCACCGGCGCCGTGCGCGTGGCCACGCGCGGCACCGCGGCGCTGCCCAGCCCGAGCGGCTCGCCCTCGACCTCGATGTTGTCCTTCAGCGCCAGCGGCCAGCCGGCCAGCGGCCCGGGGCCGCCTGGGCGCGGCGCGATGTGCGTGAAGGCGTGCAGCCGCGCGTCGAGCCGCGCGATGCGCGCCAGCGCCTCGTCGAGCGTGCGCGGCGCCGCCGTCGGCGGTGGCTCAGGCCGTGGCACCACCGATGCCCAGGTACGCCGCCTGCACCGCGGGGTCGCTGAGCAGCTGGTCGGCGCGCCCTTCACCGGCGATGCGGCCGTTCTCGAGCAGGTAGCCGCGATCGGCGATCGCCAGGCTGCGTCTGGCGTTCTGCTCGACGAGCAGGATGCTCATGCCGGTGGCGCGCACGCGTTCGAGCGCGCGGAACAGCTCGACGCACATCAGCGGCGACAGTCCCAGCGACGGCTCGTCGAGCAGCAGCAGCCGCGGCGCCGACATCAGCGCGCGCCCGATCGCCACCATCTGCTGCTCGCCGCCGCTCATCGTGCGCGCGGTCTGCGCCAGCCGCTCGGCCAGGCGCGGGAACAGCGCGAGCACGCGCTCGAGGTTGGCCTTCTCGCCGGCGCGCGCGCGCCGCGGGTAGGCGCCCAGCGCGAGGTTCTCGCGCACCGTCAGCTCGCCGAAGATGCCGCGGCCCTCGGGCACCAGCGCGACGCCGGCCTCGACGCGCAGCCGCGCCGGCAGCCCGTGCAGCGCCTGCCCGGCCAGCTCGATGCGGCTGGCCGCCGGCGCAGGCACGAGGCCGGCGATGGCCTTGAGCATCGTCGTCTTGCCCGCGCCGTTGGCGCCGAGCATCACCACCACCTCGTGTTCGCCGACTTTCAGCGCGACCTCGTCGAGCGCGCGGTGCAGCCCGTACGACGCCGACAGCCGCTGCACCTCAAACACCGGTGCCCTCCAGGTCGTCGTCGCCCAGGTAGGCCTGGACCACCGCGCGGTCCGACAGCACCTGCGCCGGCGTGCCCTCGGCGATCTTGACGCCGGAGTTCATCACCACGCAGCGGTCGCACAGCGAGCGGATCGCGTCCATCACGTGCTCGACCATCAGCACCGTCGCGCCGGTGCCGCGCAGTGCGCGGATCAGCGCGACGCCCTCGACCAGCTCCGACGGGTTCAGCCCGGCGAGCCACTCGTCGAGCAGCAGCAGCCGCGGCTGCAGCGCCAGCGCGCGCGCCAGCTCGAGGCGCTTCTGGTCGATGTAGGTCAGCTGGCTCGCCGCACGGTCGGCGAAG
>CAZUBF010000002.1:0-56841 GCA_964618555.1 uncultured Azohydromonas sp. | reverse complement strand
TGATCCACTCGCCGCCGGACTTGATCACGTCCTTGCTGCGGTCGGTGATCTGCAGGAAACCGTCGGCGTCGATCGAGGCGACGTCGCCGGTGGGGAACCAGTCGCCGTCGGGGTCGTGGCGCAGCGGGTCTCCGCCCTCGCCCTTGAAGTAGCCGGAGATGATCCACGGGCCCTTGACCATCAGGTCGCCGCTCTGGCGGCCGTCCCAGGGCAGCTCCCTGCCGGCCGGGTCGACGATCTTCATCTCGACGCCGAACACCGCGCGGCCCTGCTTGACGAGCACGTTCATCTGCTCGTCGGCGCCCAGCCCCAGGTGCTTGTTCTTCAGGTGGCACACGGTGCCCAGCGGCGACATCTCGGTCATGCCCCAGGCGTGCAGCACGGTCACGCCGTAGCGTTCCTTGAAGGTGTGGATCATCGCCGGCGGGCACGCCGAGCCGCCGATCACGGTGCGCTGCAGCGTCGAGAAGCGCACGTCGTGCTGCGCCATGTGCGTCAACAGCCCGAGCCACACGGTGGGCACGCCGGCGGCCATCGTCACCCTCTCGGCCTCGATCAGCTCGTAGACCGACTTGCCGTCGAGCGCCGCGCCGGGGAACACCAGCTTGGCGCCGGTCATCGCCGCGCTGTACGGGATGCCCCAGGCGTTGACGTGGAACATCGGCACCACCGGCAGGATGCTGTCGCGCGCCGACACGCCCAGCGCGTCGGGCAGCGCGCCGCCGTAGGCGTGCAGGATCGTCGAGCGGTGGCTGTACAGCGCGCCCTTCGGGTTGCCGGTGGTGCCGCTCGTGTAGCACAGCGCCGCAGCGCTGCGTTCGTCGAACTGCGGCCACGCGTAGGCGTCGCTCTCCGCGCCGATCCAGGCCTCGTAGCTGACCAGCCCCTCGATGCCGGTGTCGGCCGGCAGCGCGTCGGCGTCGCACAGGGCCACCCATTGCCTGACGGTCGGGCACTTCGACCACACCGCCTTGACGATCGGCAGGAAGGTCATGTCGAAGCACAGCACCCGGTCCTCGGCGTGGTTGGCGATCCACACGATCTGCTCGGGGGCCAGGCGCGGGTTGATGGTGTGCACGACGCGGCCGCTGCCGGCGACGCCGAAGTACAGTTCCAGGTGGCGGTAGCCGTTCCACGCCAGCGTCGCGACCCGGTCGCTGAAGGCCAGCCCCAGCCGGTCGAGCGCGTGGGCCACGCGTCGCGAGCGCGCGGCCGCGTCGCGGTACGTGTAGCGGTGCAGGTCGCCCTCGACGCGCCGCGAGACGATCTCGCCGTCGTGGTGGTGGCGGGCGGCGAACTCGATCAGGCTCGAGATCAGCAGCGGTTGGTCTTGCATCAGACCGAGCATGGAAGTCTCCTTGGTGACAGCGTCGGGCGGCCGGCGTGCGCCGCCCGGGCGCGCAGTATCGAAGCGTGCCTGCCGCGGTGCAACACGTGATTCTCCCCAACCCGCTTGCAGACTTTGTCGCAGCGCCGACAATCCGCCGATGCCTGCCACGCGCCGATGCGTCGCGCGTGGCGTCCGGAATGCCGTCAGTGAACAAAGCGACGATCGAATCCCCTCACCCCATCGACGACGCGCGCTACCCGGTGCGCAAGAGCGACGCACAGTGGCGCGCCGAGCTCGACCCGGTGCAGTACCGCATCGCGCGCCAGGCCGCCACCGAGCGCGCGTTCAGCGGCAAGTACTGGGACCACTTCGCCGACGGCAGCTACAAGTGCGTCGGCTGCGGCGCGACGCTGTTCGACGCCGACACCAAGTTCGACGCCGGATGCGGCTGGCCCAGCTGGTGGCGCGCCGTCGACGAGACGCGCGTCGAACGCGTGCTCGACACCAGCCACGGCATGGTGCGCATCGAGGTGCGCTGTCGCAACTGCGGCTCGCATCTGGGCCACGTGTTCGACGACGGGCCCGAGCCCACCGGAGAGCGCTTCTGCATCAACTCGGCTTCGATAGACTTCGAGCCGCGATGAAGACCCTGGTCGATCTGCTCCCCGTCTTCCTGTTCATCGCCGTGCTCGCCTGGGCCGACGCGCAGCCGACCCGCTCGGCGTGGCCCGACGACTCGATCGGCGGCGTGGTGGCCGTCGAGGTCGGTGCGCGCCAGGCGCCGGCGCTGCTCGCCACTGCGGTCGGGGTGCTGGCGGTGTTCGCGCACTTCGGCTGGCAGCGCTGGCGCGGCCGGCGCGCGACGCCGGCGCTGGTCGCCGGGCTGGTGCTGGTGACGCTGCTGGCGCTGGCCGCGATCGGCCTGCGCGGCGCCGCCTACGACGCCTGGCGGCCGAGCGCGATGTACTGGCTGGTCGGGCTGGCGCTGTGGCTCGCGCGTGTCGCGCTGGGCCGCAACCTGTTGCGCATGCTGCTCGGACACCGGCTCGACCTGCCCGACGCGGCGTGGCAGCGACTCAACGCGATCTGGGTCGGGTTCTTCGGCGTCATGGGGCTGCTCAACCTCTGGGTCGCCTATAGCGTGCCCGACGAGATCTGGCAGCCGTTCAAGGTGTTCGGCGGCATCGCGCTGCTGCTGGTGTTCACGCTGGCGCAGTCGTCGCTGGTGTCGCGCCGGCGCAGCGGCGACGCGCCGGCGAATCGCACCTGATCGGCCGGCCCGCCACCCCTTCGCCGCGCACGTCGCTCGAGACCCACCCCACGATGCCGGTCAGTGCCCAGCAGATCCACGAGGCGCTGCAGCGCCGCTTCGAGCCGCTGCGGCTGGAAGTCGTCGACGACAGCCACCGCCATGCCGGACACGCCGGCGCGCGCGAGGGCCGCCACTTCACGGTGCGCCTGACGGCCGCGGCGTTTGCCGGCCATGCGCGCGTGGCCCGCCATCGCCTTGTGTATGATGCCCTGCGCGATCTGATGCCCGCCGGCATCCACGCGCTGGCGATCGAGGCGCGCGCCCCCGACGAGGGCTGAAGCGGCGCCGACGCCACCGTCCACGCCCGTCCCCGGTTCCGCGTCCGCCGCACGCCCGTTGCCGCCGAATCTGCCTCCCTGCGCCGTCGACCGGCGCTTCCCACGTCCGCGAAAGGCCCCTGCCCTCATGAACCCGAAGTTGTCCGCCACGCGCCTGGCGCTCGCCAGCGTCGCGCTGGCCCTTTGGCTGCCCGCCCAGGCCCAGAACGTCGCCATCGTCAACGGCAAACCCGTGCCCAAGGCGCGCGTCGACACGCTGCTGCAGCAGGCCACGCGCAGCGGCCAGCAGCCGGTGACGCCCGAGCTCGAGGTGCGCGCGCGCGAGGAGGTCGTGCTGCGCGAGATCTTCACGCAGGAGGCCGAGCGCCGCGGCATCGCCCAGGGCGCGTCGTACAAGGCGCAGATGGAACTGGCACGCCAGACCATCCTGATCCGCGAGCTGTTTGCCGACTGGCAGAAGAAGAACCCGGTGACCGAGGCCGAAGCGCGCGCCGAGTACGACAAGTTCAAGGGGCAGGCCAGCGGCACCGAATACCGTGCGCGTCACATCCTCGTCGCCGGCGAGGACGAGGCGAAGAAGCTGATCGCGCAGATCAAGGGCGGCGCCAGCTTCGACGATCTGGCCAAGAAGCACTCCACCGACACCGGCTCGGCGGCCAACGGGGGCGATCTCGACTTCGCCAAGCCCGACGCCTACGTCGCCGAGTTCGGCCAGGCGCTGGCCAAGCTGCAGAAGGGCCAGATGACCGACGTGCCGGTGAAGACGCAGTTCGGCTGGCACATCATCCGGCTCGACGACACGCGCGACGCGCAGTTCCCGGCCTTCGACGACGTGCGCCCGCAGATCGAGCAGCAGCTCGTCCAGACGAAGATGCAGCAGTACCAGCAGTCGCTGCGCGACAAGGCCAAGACCGACTTCAAGTTCGGCCAGTGACGCGGGGGCGGGCCGGGCGCGACCGGCCCTGGCGGGCTCAGTCGGCGACGAGCCTGCCCGCCTCGATGTGCAGCTGGCGGTCGCAGCGCGTGGCGATCTCGCGGTCGTGGGTGACCAGCAGCAGCGTCGTGCCGGCCTCGCGGTTGAGGTCGAACATCAGCTGCATCACCGTCGCACCGGTGGCGAAGTCGAGGCTGCCCGTGGGCTCGTCGGCCAGCAGCACGGCCGGGCGCACGACGAAGGCGCGCGCCAGTGCGACGCGCTGCTGCTCGCCGCCGGAGAGCACGCGCGGGTAGTGCCCCAGCCGCTGCGACAACCCGACGCGGCCGAGCATCTCGGTCGCCTGCGCACGGGCATCGCGCCGGCCCATCAGCTCGAGCGGCAGCATCACGTTCTCGAGCGCCGTCAGGTTGGCCAGCAGCTGGAAGCTCTGGAACACGAACCCGACGTTGCGCGCGCGCACCGCCGCGCGCGCGTCCTCGTCGAGCGCGAACAGGTCGGTTCCGGCCAGATGCACCGTGCCCGAGGTCGGCACGTCGAGCCCGGCGATGATCGACAGCAGCGTGCTCTTGCCCGAGCCGGAGGCGCCGACGATGGCCGCCGACTCGCGCGCCGGCACGGTGAAATCGATGTCGTGGAGAATCGTCAGCGTGCCGGTCGAGTCGCGCACCTGCTTGGTGACGTGCTCGACGGCGATGATCGGAGATGCGGTGTCTGGGGTCATGAAGGCTTCGTTCCGGACGGATCGCCGGCGGTGGATCGCGCACTGTAGCGGCGTCGCGCTGGCGCTCGCGGCCGCGGCCGCGGTGCCCGCACGAGGCGCTCGGGCGTCGGCGACGATCCTCGTCGTCGGCGACAGCCTGTCGGCCGAGTACGGCATCGCGCGCGGCAGCGGCTGGGTGGCGCTGCTCGAGCAGCGCCTGGCCGCGCAAAAGATCGCCGCGCGCGTGGTCAACGCCAGCGTCAGCGGCGACACCACGGCCGGCGGTCGGTCGCGGCTGCCCGCGCTGCTGGCCGAACACAAGCCGACGCACGTGGTGATCGAGCTGGGTGGCAACGACGCGCTGCGCGGTCTGCCGCTGGCGTCGACGCGCGCCAACTTGACCGAGATGGCCCGCGCCGCGCGCACCGCGGGGGCACGCGTGCTGCTGGTGGGCATGCAAGTGCCGCCGAACTACGGGCGACGTTACGCCGACGACTTCGCGGCGCTGTTCGGCGAGGTCGCGCGCGCCGAGGGCGCGGCGCTGGTGCCGTTCCTGCTCAAGGGCGTGGCCGACTCGCCCGAGGCCGAGTCGCTGTTCCAGAGCGACCGCATCCACCCGAACGCGCAGGCGCACCCGATCATGCTCGACAACGTCTGGCCGGTGCTGCGCCGCCAGCTCGGCTGACGGGCGTCAGCGCTGCGACTGCCGCTCCAGCGGGCCGCGGCGCACGTCCCGCCCAGGCTCTCGCGCCGGCTCCCCGCCGGGCTCGCGACCCAGCTCACGGGTCGGGCCACGGCCCGGGGGGGATTCCAGCGCGGGCGGCGCGCGCAGCGGCACACGCTCGACCCCGACGCCGCCGAACGACCCCCGCGGCGGCGCCGCCGGCGGCGCCTCGCGCGGCGCGACCGGCGCCAAGGCGGGCGGCGCGGCGGGCGGCGGCATCGGCCGCTCGACCGCACGCGGTGGCGGTGACGGGGGCATCGACGGCACCGGCCGCTGCGGCGCGACGGTCGCCGACTGCGGCGCGCGCCCGGGATCTGCGGGCAGCGCGGCCGGCGCACGCGGCTCGAAACGCGGCGGCGATGACGGGGGCATCGGCGGCACCGGCCGCTGCGGAGCGACGGTCGCCGACTGCGCTGCGCGCCCGGGATCTGCGGGCAGCGCGGCCGGCGCACGCGGCTCGAAACGCGGGGCGTCGCGGCGCGGATCGTCACGCCGGTCGTCGCGCCGGTCGTCGCGCCGGTCGTCGCGCCCGTCGTCGCGCATCGACGGTGCACGTTCTCGCTGCGGCACGTTCGGCAGCGAGAGCCCCGGGACTGCGGCACGCGGCGGTTCCGGTTGCGCCGCCGGCGGCGTGGGGCGCAGGTCCTCGCGCGGTGCCACGGGCGCCGGCGTCGCCGGCCCGGGCGCGCCGAACCGCGGCGTGTCGGCCGGCTCGATGCGCGACGTCGGCCGCGGCGTCGTGGTGTCGTCGGACGCACGCGGCGTCACTCCCGTCGGCGTGCGCGCCTGTCCGGGCTGCACCGGCCCGATGCGCAACCCGCCGTCGTCGGCGTCACGGCGATCGAACCGCGGGCTGCCGTCGCGTTGATCGCGGCGCCCGTCGCCGTCGCGGCCGTCGGGCAGCCCTGGACGGCCCGGCCGGTCGTCTCCCCGCTCGTCGCGCCGGTCGTCGCGACGGCTGTCGCCAGGGCGCCGGTCGCGGTCGACAGCGCCGTCGCCACCGCCGGGGCGCGCCTCGCGGCCATCGCGGTCGTCGCGACGCGCTCCCGGCCACGCCGGCGGGGCGGCGCGCCCCGGCACTGCGGGCGCGTTCGCCACGCGCCGCGGCGGCGGCGGCGCCAGCGTGCGGCCGTCGTCGTCGCGCTGACGCTGCAGGCGGCGCAACAGGTCGGGGTCGACGCGACGCACCGCGTGGTCGGCCACCGGACGGCGCGTGTCCAGCACATGCCCGGGCACCACCGTCACCGCGCCCGGAACGCCGACCAGCGAATGCCCGTGGCCGTCTCGCCGCGGCGCACGCCCCGGGTACGGATTGACGATCGGCACGTGCCGCGGTGGCAACCGGTACCAAGGGCGATAGGTCTCGTACGGCGTCAGCGGCACCCAGGCGACCAGCGGGCCGAGCTGGATCGACAGGCTCACGCCGCTGCCCGGCACGCCGAGCCAGCCGACCAGCGCCGGCGCGAACACCGGCCGCCGCACGTAGGGCCCCGGCACCCAGGTCCAGCGACCCGACCACATCATCCAGCGTCCGTAGTGGAACGGCGCAAACCCCCACGGCATGTCGTCGACCCAGGTCCAGCCCCACGGGCGCAGCCACATCCAGCGGCCGTAGCGGTACGGCGACCAGCCCGATGCGACGTGCAGCGGCACCCAGATCGCGCCGAACTCGGGGTGGCGGTCCCAGCGGCCGTGGCGTTCGAGGTCGTCCCAGCCGGTCATCTCGGCAGAGACGTAGCGGCTGGCCGCGAGCGTCGCCTCGGCGCGATCGGCCTCGCGCAGCCAGCGGTCGAACGCGTCGCCGCTGGCGACCACGCTGTCGTAGCGCGTGCGCGGCGGTTGGCCCGACTGCCAGAACTCGAGGCGTTCCCCGGCGCGTACCGTCTTGCGGCTGTCGGCCGCGTCGAACACCCCTTCACCCGACAGCACCTGCACCGCGGCGGCGTCGCCGAGGTCGTCGATGCGGTAGTGGCCGGCCGCCAGCGGCAACCAGCGCCCGGGCGCGACGACCACCTCGTGCTCGCGGGCGACCTCGTCGCTGCGCAACCGCAGCGCGACGCTGCCGGCGTGCACGCGCAACTGCACCAGTTCGTCGTCGAGGCGCAACCACTCCACTTCGGTGCGCGCGGCCAGCCGCAGCGTCGACGAGCCGATCTGCACCACGGCGCGCGCGCCGTCGTCGGTGGCCAGGCGGTCGCCACCGGTCAGCGGCCGGTTGCGCAGTGCCTCGGTCCAGCTGCCGTCGTCGGCGTCGGCGACCCACACCGTGCCCTGCACCTCGGCGAGCCGGCCGACGCGCCCCGGTACGTCGGCGCGCGCCGACGCGGCGCACAGCGCGAGCAGCAACAGGCCCAGCAGCGCGCGCCAACGGGCGCCGCGCGCGGCGACGGATGACGGCCAGGCGTTCATGCGTGACGCTCCTCGGATGTCCACCCACCGTCAACGTCGGGCGCCGGCGCGGCGTCGACCGCCTTCACACAGCTTTACATCCCGCCGCGGCGGCTCAATCGTCGCCCGCCGGATCGAGGTCGGGGAACAGCACGCGGGTGAAGCCCAGCCGCGACAGGTCGCGCATGCGCGTGGGGTACAGCCGACCGATCAGGTGGTCGCACTCGTGCTGCACGACGCGGGCGTGGAAGCCGTCGGCCTCGCGCTCGATCCGCCGGCCCCGCGGGTCGAACCCGGCGTAGCGGATGCGCGCCCAGCGCGGCACGATGCCGCGCAGCCCCGGCACCGACAGGCAGCCCTCCCAGCCCTCCTCCTCGGCGTCGCCGAGCGGCGTGATCGTCGGGTTGATCAGCACCGTCTTCGGCACCGGTGGGGCGTCGGGGTAACGCGGGTTGCGCTCGAAGCCGAAGATCACCACCTGCAGGTCGACGCCGACCTGCGGCGCCGCCAGCCCGGCGCCGTCGGCGGCGGCCATGGTGTCGAACAGGTCGCCGATCAGCGCGTGCAGCTCGGGCGTGTCGAAAGCCGTCACCGGCTGCGCGACGCGCAGCAGCCGGGAGTCGCCCATCATCAGGATCTCGCGGATGGTCATCGTCGGTGCGAGGGGTTCAGGACGCATGGCGCCACGCGAGCCAGCCGGCGGTGATGGCCAGCGTGACCAGCGTCACCGGGATGCCGGTTGCCGCGTGGCGCTTCCAGTCGATCACGATACCGCGTTTGCGCGCCGCGTCGACGACGATGATGTTGGCGATCGAGCCGACGATGAACAGGTTGCCCGCCAGCGTGCTGACCAGCGCCAGCATCGGCCCGGCGTGCGCGGTGTCGGCCACCGGCAGCAGCAGCATCACCGCGGGCACGTTCGACACCAGGTTCGACAGCAACAGCGTGACCACGAACAGCGGCGCCGGCTCGCCCAGGTGCACGCCCTGCACGGCCAGCCACGCGACGGCGTCGGCCGTCAGCCCGGTGGACTCGAGTGCCGCGTTGACGACGAACAGCCCGATGAACAGCACCAGCAGCTCCCAGTCGATCAGCCCCATGACCTGCGACGAATGGAACCGCCGCGACAGCAGCAGCACGCCGGCGCCGACCAGCGCCGCGACGTCGTGCCGCCAGCCGGTGAACAGGAACACCGCCACCAGCGCCGTCGCCACCGCGAGCCCCTTGGCCGTCTGCCAGCGGTCGAACGGCGGGTACTCGGCCTCGAGCGCCAACAGGCGCACGGGGTCGGGCGCGGGCAGCGGCGCGGCGCGGCGCAGCCCCCACGCGAGCAGCGCCCACAGCGCCAGCAGCCCGAGCGCCACCGGGACGATCGCCTCGATCAGGTAGCCGGCGAAGTCCAGCCCCAGCCGCTGGCCGATCAGCATGTTCTGCGGGTTGCCGATCAGCGTCGCCGCCGAGCCGATGTTCGCTGCGCAGGCCAGCGCCAGCAGGAACGGCACCGGGTCGAGCCGGCGGCGCAGGCAGGCGTCGGCGAGCACCGGCGCCACCGCCAGGCACACGATGTCGTTCGAGAACACCGCCGACAGCACCGCGACCACGGCGATCACCACCGCCAGCAGCGCCGCCGGGCTCGCGTCGAGCGCCGCGACGCGCCGCGTGACCCAGGTGTAGAACCCGCCCAGGCGCATCTGCGCCGAGATCACCATGAACGAGAACAGCAGCAGGATCGTCGGCAGGTGCACCGCCTGCGCCGCCTGCTCGAGGCCGAGCACGCCGGGGCCGACGATCGCGATCGCGCCGAGCAGCGCGACGCCGGTGCGGTCGAGCTGCAGACGCGGCAGCCCGCCGAGGATCATGCCCAGGTAGACGACGGCGAACACGGCGACGACGTAGTAGGGTTGCGCGTTCATCGGTTCACCGGGCGTGCCGCCGCGATGATGCCCGACGTCGCGCGCCGACCCGCGCCGCTGCGAGGAGATCACCATGGCCGACGACCAGCGCATCGAGCGCGACAGCTTCGGCGACATCGCCGTCGACGCGCGGCGGCTGTGGGGCGCGCAGACCCAGCGCTCGCTCGAGCTGTTCGAGATCTCGACCGAGCGCCTGCCCGCCGAGCTGATCGGCGCGCTGGCGCGGGTCAAGCGCGCCGCAGCCGTCGTCAACGCCGAGCTCGGGCGGCTCGACCGCGCGAAGGCGCAGGCCATCGCCGCCGCCGCCGACGAGGTCGTCGCCGGTCACCACGACGCCGAGTTCCCGCTCGTCGTCTGGCAGACCGGCTCGGGCACGCAGACGAACATGAACCTCAACGAGGTGCTCGCCAACCGCGCGTCGCAGCTGCTCGGCGGGCCGCTGGGGCCACAGCGGCTCGTGCACCCGAACGACGACGTCAACCGCGGCCAGTCGTCGAACGACGTGTTCCCGACCGCGATGCACGTCGCCGCGCGGCTGGCGGTGGTGCAACGGCTGCGCCCGGCGCTGGCCGGGCTGCACGCGACGCTGCGGGCCAAGTCGCGCGACTTCGCCGGCATCGTCAAGATCGGCCGCACGCACCTGCAGGACGCGACGCCGCTGACCCTGGGCCAGGAGGTCTCGGGTTGGGCGGCGCAGCTGGAGCAGGTGCTGGCGCGGCTCGACGGCGCGATGCCGCCGCTGGCCGAGCTGGCCATCGGTGGCACCGCGGTCGGCACCGGGCTGAACACGCACCCCGAGTTCGGCGCGCGCGTCGCCGCCGAGCTGGCGCGCTCGACCGGCGAGCCGTTCGTCGACGCCGCCAACAAGTTCGCCGCGCTGGCCGCGCACGACGCGCTGGTGCACCTGCACGGCGTGCTGAAGACCGCCGCCGCGGCGCTGACCAAGATCGCCAACGACGTGCGCTGGCTCGCGTCGGGCCCGCGCGCCGGGCTGGGCGAGATCACGATCCCCGAGAACGAACCGGGCAGTTCGATCATGCCGGGCAAGGTCAACCCGACGCAGTGCGAGGCGCTGACGATGGCCTGCTGCCAGGTGTTCGGCAACGACGTCGCGGTCAACGTCGCCGGCGCCGGCGGCGCCTTCGAACTCAACGTCTACAAGCCGGTGATCGCGCACGCCCTGCTGCAGAGCCTGCGCCTGCTTGCCGACGGCACGCGCAGCTTCGACCTGCACTGTGCGCGCGGCATCGCGCCGAACGTGGCGCGCCTGGCCGAAGGCGTGCAGCGCTCGCTGATGCTGGTCACCGCGCTGGCGCCGCACATCGGCTACGACCGCGCCGCCGAGATCGCCAAGGCGGCGCACCGCGGCGACTCGAGCCTGCGCGACGCGGCGATCGCGTCGGGCCTCGTCAGCGCCGAACAGTTCGACGCCTGGATCCGGGTCGAGGACATGCTCGGACCGCGGAGCTGAAGCGCCGGCCGGCCGCGCGACGGCGCGAGGCGCTCGAAGCGCTCTTCGCACCAGCCCGCGCCCCACAGCACCATGCGCGTGTCGAGGTCGTCGAACGCGCCGGGCGGCGCGTCGGCGCCGAGGTAGCGCAGGTGGCGATCGCCGCAGCGCACGTAGCCCAGGTGGCGGGCGCGGCCGATCGAGCGCCACAGCGCGTGCGCCGCCGGCGACTGCCGCGCCCCGCTGACCAGGCACACGCCGCCGTCGAGCATCCAGCCGTAGACGTGGCTCGCCAGCCCGCGCCGCTGGTACGCCGGCGCGAACTTCGAGTGCGGCGACAGCACGGCGCCGCGGCTGCGGCGGTCGATCCCGTCGAGCCGCCTGAACACCGTGTAGCCGGCCAGCCGCCGCTGCGCGAGGTCCTCCACGTAGACGAACACGCTGCCGTCGGTGCAGCGGTGGCGCACGGCGAAGCCCGGCAGGCGCGCCGTGTGGCGCAGCCGCTGCAGCGGCGTGGCCGGGTCGCGCAGCCGATGCCACAGGGCCGCGAGTTCGTCGTCGATCTGCGCGGCGGTGTAGTGCACGTCGATGCGCATGGCTACCCCCCGACGCGGCGCAGCGCAGCGAAGCCTCCGGCCTGCGCTTCGTTCGCCGCTTCGGCCACCGCCTCGGCCGCCGCAGCGTCGGCCCCGCCGAGCCACGCGCCGCTGCACAACGCCGCCGGCCGCGCCGCGGCACGCACGAACCCGCTGGACGGCCAGTCGGCCCGGCGCACGTCGAGCCCGGCGTAGACGCCGTAGCCGGCGCCGGCGCGGATCATCCCGTCGGCCTGCAGGCTCTCGCCGGCGCGCACCGCGCCTTCGGCGGCAATGTCGCCGCGCGCCGCGATGCCCCAGCCGGCTTCCACGTGCAGCCCGACGCGCACGTCGCCACCGCAGGCGATGCCGCCGCCGGCGCGCACGCTGTCGCCGCCCTCGAGCGACGCGCCGACGCGCAGCCCCTTGCCGACCGCGACGCGCTCGGCGCAGTGCAGGTCCCCCCCCACCGAGACGCTGCCGTCGACCGTGACCCGCCCGCCGCAGCGCAGGTCGAGCCCGATGCGCGCGTCGCCACGACAGTCGATCGCGCCGCCGACGTCGACGTTCGCGGCCGCGCGCAGGTCACCGCCGCACGCCACCCGCTGGCCCGCGCGCAGCCCGCCCCCGCACCTCAGGTCGTCGCCGGCGATCACCGAGCCGCCGGCGATCACGCCGCCGCCGGCCGAGATCGACCGCCCCGCGCGCAGCAGCGAGCCCACCTCGACGTGGCCTCGCGCCTCGATCGACCCGGCGAACACCACCGCCTCGGCGTCGAGGTGGTCGACGACCAGCCGCTCGTGCGTCGGCCCGAACTGGTCGAGCAGCCAGCACGCGTCGTCGACGCGGCCAGCCGCCACCAGCGCGTCGAGCAGTTGCTGGTAGCTCGCGCCCTGCATGCCGTGGCGCAGGTACCAGCGCCACCCGGGCGCGCAAGGGCGCTTGGCGCGGATGAAGTCAATGGTGAGATCCATCGTGGTGCTCCCGAAGGTGTTGCGGCGCGGCGATACCGACGTCGGAGGCACGCTCGCGCCCCGCCGGCGTCGCCACGGGGTCGCCGTGCCCGTCGAGCACGGCGTCGATGCGAAGGTGTTGCGGCGGCCAGCCGGGCACCGCGACCACCGCCGACGACGCGAGCCGCGCCGAGCGCAGCGCACGCCCGATGGCCGAGAACGGCGACTCCGCCCGTCCGGCGCCGGCGTCGCGGGGGTCACCCAGCACCACGGTGCGGGTTCGGCCCGATTGCAGGTCGGTCACCTGCAGCGTGCGGTGCGGCGCCCCGGCGCCGCGGTCGCGTCGGCGCCGCGCCGCCCTGCACGCCGAACCGGGCGATGCGGGCGGCGGCGCGCCGACCGAAGGCTCTGCGCCCCGATCGGTCACCGCGTTCGGCAGCACCAGCAGGTCGCAGCGCAGTGCCGCGCGCAGCCTGGCGACCGGGTCGATGCCGAGCAGCGCGGCCAGCGCCGGCATGCGAGCACGGCGCACCACGACCAGGTCCGCCTGCGCGGCCTCGGTCTGCGCGACGAGCGCAGCGACGCGCCCTTCGGCGACGCTCACGTGCACCTGCGCCACCGTCAGCCCCGCTTCGTCGCGCAGCCAGCGACCGACGTGGCGGCGCACCCGCTCGGCCACGACGGCGCGGCCGCGCGCGCTGCGCGCCACCGCACCGTCGCGCCCGGCCAGCGCATGCACCGCGTCGGCGTCGAGCACCTGCAGCGCGTGCAGTTCGGCGCCGACGGCCACGTCGGCCACCGTCGCCCAGGCGGTGGCGTCACGCGGTGCGTCGTCGACCGACAGCAGCGCGCGTCGGTGGCCGACGCCGGGCGTGCGCACGAGCAGCACCGGCGCGTGTCCCGCCCGCAGCAGCGTGCGCACCACCCGCCGCGCGGCCGCGGCGCAGGGGTCCGCGTCGTCGACGACGATCAGCCCGAAGCGCCGTGCGGCGTGCACCGCCTGCGGCGGCGTCGGCGAAGTCACCTCGACGTGATCGAGCCCGAAGCGGCGGCGCAGCCGCGCCGGCAGGTGTGGGTCGCCGAGCGGCACGCCGCGCGCGGCGACGCGCTCGCGGATCGAGGCGACGCCGAGGACCGCCAGGCGGCCGCCGGCCCGCGACGCGATGTGCGCGGCCTTGCGCAGGGCATCGCTGTCGGGCCGGTCGACGAGCGCTGCGACGGTGTCGAGTCTGGACATCCCCATCTCCCCATGGCCCGCGGCGGCGCAGCGGGGCGGCACCGTCGAAGGCGGCTGGTCGATGCCCCTCGTGGCCCGGGCGCTGGCGCGCGGGCCACGGCGGGCGGGATCGACCGGATGCGAACGTGCAGAGGAGCGGACGTCCCGCGAGGCGGGAGGCGCGATCAGCGCCCGGCGAGCCGGGCCCGGCGCGCGCCGAGGCGTGTCAACACAGAGTTCTTCGAAGGCCGCCGCACCACTGCGATCGAGGCGACGCCGTGCTGGCCCGATCGGCCGCGCGGCGACGTGTCACAGGGGGTGTGCCCGGCGACCCGCGTGCGAAGGCACGGGCCGCCGGGCTCAGGGATGTGCGGCCAGCCCTTGCCGCCGCGCGGGGCGTGTGCAGGGTGGCAGCTCGAACGCGCAGTCCACCGCCACGGTGGTGGTGGCCACGGTGACGTTGCAGGGGTGCAGGGGCCGGACGAGCATGACGTGGATTGTAGGCCGCCGCCGCCGGCCTGTCAGCCGATGTCCGCAGACACCCGAGGGGTGTCGTGCCACGTGCTGCCGTCCAGCGCCGGGGCGGCGCTCACGGCCGCCCGTACACTCGCCCAGCTTGCGCGTGCGACGCCACGGCGGGATGCTGCACAGGCGCAGGTGGGAGACAGGCCGTGAAGTGGTTGCGATTCAGGCACCAGGGGCGCGCCGGCTTCGGCACGCTCGACGGCGACGTCGTGCACTGCCACGAAGGTTCGATGTTCGATGCGCCGCGCGCCACCGGCGTCGCGCTGGCGTTGGCCGACGTCGAGTGGCTGCCGCCCTGCGAGCCGGGCAAGATCGTTGGCCTGTGGAACAACTTCCGCGCCGCGGCGCAGAAGAACGGCTGGCCCGAGCCGGCCGAGCCGTTGTACTTCCTGAAGTCGCCGGGCTGTGCCGCCGCGCACGGACAGCGCATCGCCGCTCCCGCATCGTACGACGGCCGCGTCGCCTACGAAGGCGAACTGGCGGTGGTGATCGGGCGGCGTGCACGTGCCGTCGCCGTCGCCGACGCGTCGGCGCACGTCTTCGGCTACGCGTGCGCCAACGACCTGACCGCGCTCGAGCTGCTGCAACGCGACGCATCGTTCGCGCAGTGGACACGCGCGAAGAGCTTCGACGGCTTCGCCCCGTTCGGCCCGGTGATCGAGACCGACTTCGATCCGGCGACGGCCACGCTGCGCACCCGTGTCGGCGGGCGCGAGCGCCAGCACTTCGCACTGTCGGACATGTTCTTCGGCCCGGCCGAGCTCGTGGCGCGCATCTCGCAGGACATGACCCTCGAGCCCGGCGACGTGATCTTCTGCGGCACCTCGCTCGGCGTGCTGCCGATGAAGCCGGGCGCCGAGGTCGAGGTCGAGATCGACGGCATCGGCACGCTGCGCAACGTCTACGGGTGAGCGCTCCGCGCGTTCAGCCGCCGCCGGCCAGCAATCGGCGCAGCGTGTCCTCGTCGATCACCGCGACGCCCAGCTCGCGCGCCTTGTCGAGCTTGCTGCCGGCCTCGGCGCCGGCGACGACGAAGTGCGTCTTCTTCGACACCGACCCCGAGACCTTGCCGCCCGCGGTCTCGATCAGCGCCTTGGCCTCGTCGCGCGACAGCGTCGGCAGCGCGCCGGTGAGCACCAGCGTCTTGCCGGCCAGCGGCAGCGCCCCGGCCGGCGCCGCGCCGTCGTGCTCGTCCCAGCGCACGCCGGCGGCGCGCAGCTGCTCGACGACCTCGCGGTGGTGCGGCTGGTCGAAGAACGTGCGGATGCTGCGCGCGACCACCGGCCCGACGTCGCGCACCTGCAGCAACACGTCCACCGGCGCGTCCATGATGCGGTCGATCGAGCCGAAGTGGCGCGCCAGGTCCCTGGCGGTCGCCTCGCCGACGTGGCGGATGCCCAGTCCGTAGAGGAAGCGCGCCAGCGTCGTGCGCTTGCTGCGTTCGAGCGCGCCGACCAGGTTCGCCGCGCTCTTGTCGGCCATGCGCTCGAGCGTGGCGAGGTGGGCCACCCCGAGCTTGTACAGATCGGGGAGCGTGCGGATCAGCCCGCCGTCGACCAGCTGGTCGACCAGCCTGTCGCCCAGCCCCTCGATGTCCATCGCGCGGCGGCTGGCGAAGTGCAGCAACGCCTGCTTGCGCTGCGCGGCGCAGAACAGGCCGCCGCTGCAGCGCCAGTCGACCTCGCCCTCCTCGCGCACGATCGCGCTGCCGCACACCGGGCATCGGCCCTGCAGCAGCGCGTGCATGTCGAACGGCGGCCCGGCGTCGGCCGGGCGGCGGTCGGGCACGACGCCGACGACCTCGGGGATCACGTCGCCGGCGCGGCGCACGATGACGGTGTCGCCGATGCGCACGTCCTTGCGTCGCGCCTCGTCCTCGTTGTGCAGCGTCGCGTTGCTCACCGTCGTGCCGCCCACGAACACCGGCTCGAGCTTGGCCACCGGCGTGAGCTTGCCGGTGCGGCCGACCTGCACCTCGATGCCGCGCAGCACCGTCGTCTGCTCCTGCGCCGGGTACTTGTGCGCCACCGCCCAGCGCGGCTCGCGCGTGACGAAGCCCAGGGCGCGCTGCTGGTCGAGCCAATTGACTTTGTAGACGACGCCGTCGATGTCGAACGGCAGCGCGTCGCGCAGCGCCGCGATCTCGCGGTGGAACGCCACCAGCCCGTCGGCGCCGCGCACCACCGCGCGGTGCCCGTCCACCGGCACGCCCATCGCCGCGATCGCGTCGAGCGTCGCGCTGTGCGTGGCCGGCGTGGCCCAGCCGCGGACCTCGCCGAGGCCGTAGGCGAAGAAGCTCAGCGGCCGCTCGCGCGCCACGGCCGGATCGAGCTGGCGCACCGCGCCGGCGGCGGCGTTGCGCGGGTTGACGAAGGTCTTGCCGCCGCGCTCGCGCTGGCGTTCGTTCAGCGCCTCGAAGTCGTCGCGGCGCATGTAGACCTCGCCGCGCACCTCGAGCACCGGCGCCGCGGCGACGGCCAGCCGCAGGGCGATCGCGCCGATCGTGCGCACGTTCTGCGTCACGTCCTCGCCGGTCTCGCCGTCGCCGCGCGTGGCCGCCTGCACCAGCACGCCGTGCTCGTAGCGCAGGTTGATCGCCAGCCCGTCGAACTTCAGCTCGCACGCGTACTCGACCGCCGCGTCCGCATCGCCCAGCCCCAGCTCGCGGCGCACCCGCGCGTCGAAGGCGCGCGCGCCGCCCTCGGTCGTGTCGGTCTCGGTGCGGATGCTCAGCATGGGCACCGCGTGGCGCACCGGCGTGAAGCCCTCGAGCACCGCGCCGCCGACGCGCTGCGTCGGGCTGTCGGGCGTGCGCAGCTGCGGGTGTTCGGCCTCGATCGCCTGCAGTTCCCGGAACAGGAGGTCGTACTCCGCGTCCGGGATCTGCGGCGCGTCGAGCACGTAGTAGCAGCGGTCGTGGTGCTGGATCAGCGCGCGCAGTTCGGCGGCACGGCGCGCGGGGTCGGCGGCGGGGGGCATCGGCGGCGATTGTGGGCCATGCCGCAGTGCGCACCGCGCCGCGGCGGGCGGTGGTTCAGTCGGCGAGCCGCGTGCGCGCCGCGAGCACGCCGGCCGCGCCGGCGATCCAGGCCGCCAGCGCCACGTCGCGCAGCGGCAGCCAGTCGACGGCGCCGGTGACCACCAGCGTCAGCCGCGCCGCCGCGGCCAGTGCGACCGCCGACACGAACACACCCACCGGCGTCGCGAGGCCGGCATCGCGGCCGAAGCGCAGCACGCTGCCGAGCGCGGCGGCGAACACCAGTGCCCAGCACAGGCCGGCAGTTGCCAACGCAAGCGCACGCCACGCGCCGTCGGCCAGCGGCGCGATCCACAGCGCGACCGCGCCGACGGTCAGCGCCGCCGCGTCGCGGCGCCCTTCGGCGACGCGCGCCGCGAGCACCGGGCCGAGCCCCAGCCCCAGCGCGAAGCCGCCCCAGAACAGCGGCGCCCACCACGCGATCCAGGCGACGCTGCTGCCGGCCAGCCGCGGCGGCAGCAGCACGCTGAACACCTGCACCGCGAAGGCCAGCGCGAGCACGGCCGACGCCAACATCGCCAAGGCACGCCAGTCGGCCGTTGGCGCCGGCGCGGGCGCGACGGCCGTGCGTGGCTCCAGCCGCAGCACCGGCCATGCCGCGACGACCAGCGCCAGCGACGCCAGCCACAGCGGGGCACGCGGGTCGACACCCTGCAGCGCACGCGTCAGCAGCGGCCCCACCGCACTGGCCAGCGCGACGCCCGCCAGCGCCAGGTGCACCGCACCGGCCCGTGGCGTGCCCGCCCCCACACGGCCGAGCAACGCGAACACGGGTGCGCGCAGCATCGACGAGGACAGTGCCCACAACAGTGCGGCAGCGACCAGGACACCGGGCGTGGCCAGCGCCGCGGCCGCCGGCAGCGCGCCCAGCAGCAAGGCCGACGCGAGCGCCGATGCCAGCACCCACGGGCCGACGGCGCGAAGCGCCCGGCGCAGGCGGTCCGTGTACAGGCCGGCGGCCCAGTCGCCGGCGGCGAACAGCAGCTGGTCAGCCAGCAGCAGCCACGGCACCCACGAGCGCGACAACCCGGCGCGGTCGGCCAGCGACGGCAGGAACAGCGCGTACAGCGTCCAGCTCAGCACCAGCAGCCCCTGCAGCCAGGCGACGCCGGCCGCGACGGCGGCGGCCGAAGGCGGCGGCGTCGACGGCGCGCTCGGGCGCGTCCCGGGTGGTGGCGGCGGGGACATCTCGGGCGGGCGCGCCGGCCGGTGACTGCGGCCGGCGTCGCCTGCGCGCATTGTTGGCCGCGCCGGGCGCGAGGGCAACGCCCCGGGCGGCGGTGGCGCAGGATTGCCCCAGTGGTCGCGACGGCGTGCACCGCGTACGCTGCCGCCACCGCAGCCACGCCACGAGGCCCGAATTGACCTCCCACGCACCGGCGGCCCGCCGCCTGATCCTCGACCACGTCTACGACCACGAGGCCCGCACCCCCGAGCGCGTGTATCTCACTCAGCCGGTGGGGGGCGGACGCGTCGTCGACTGCACCTGGGCGCAGACGCTCGACCAGGCGCGGCGCATGGCCGCGCACCTGCAGTCGATGGGGCTGCCGCGCGGCGCGAAGGTGGCGATGCTGTCGAAGAACTGCGCGCACTTCGTGATCGCCGAGCTGGCGATCTGGATCGGCGGCTACACCACCGTGGCGATCTTCCCGACCGAGAAGGCCGAGACGATCCGCTACGTGCTCGAGCACAGCGAGGCCAGCGCGCTGTTCGTCGGCAAGCTCGACACGTGGGACGACCAGCGCGCCGGCGTGTCGCCGTCACTGCCGTGCATCGCGCTGCCGCTGGCGCCGGCGTCGGCACTAGCCGCCGGCATGCCGAAGTGGGACGACCTCGTCGCGCGCACCGCGCCACTGGCCGGGCGCATCGAGCGCGACCCCGACGAGATGGCGATGCTGCTGTACACCTCGGGCTCGACCGGCACGCCCAAGGGCGTGATGTCGAGCTTCGGCGCGTTCTCGGCGGCCGCCGAGGGGTTCGCGGCGTTCTCGCGCGAGCGCATCGGGCCCGACATCGACGGTCGGCTGCTGTCGTACCTGCCGCTGGCGCACAGCTTCGAACGTTCGTGCGTCGAAGGCGCGTCGCTGGTCGACGGGCGCACGCAGGTGTTCTTCGCCGAGGCGCTCGAGACCTTCCTCGCCGACCTGCAGCGGGCACGCCCGACGTTGTTCATCTCGGTGCCCCGGCTGTGGCTGAAGTTCCAGCAGGGCGTGTTCGCGAAGATGCCGGCGCACAAGCTCGACCGGCTGCTGAGGATCCCGATCCTCGGGCGCATCGTCGCGAAGAAGGTGCTCAAGGGGCTCGGGCTCGACTCCGCGCTGGCGGCGTTCAGCGGCTCGGCGCCGCTGCCGCCCGACCTGATCCGCTGGTACGAGCGGCTCGGGCTGAAGGTGCTCGAGGGCTACGGCATGAGCGAGGACAACTCGTACTCGCACGCCTCCACCGAGACGCAGCACGAACCCGGCTACGTCGGCGTCGCGATGCCCGGCGTGCAGGTGCGCATCGCCCCGGACGGCGAGGTGCTGATCAAGTCGCCGGCGCAGTTCAGCGGCTACTACAAGCAACCCGAGCTGACCGCCACCTCGTTCACCGAGGACGGCTTCTTCCGCACCGGCGACCTCGGCGAACGCCGCGCCGACGGGCTGCTGAAGATCACCGGCCGCGCCAAGGAGCTGTTCAAGACCGCCAAGGGCAAGTACGTCGCGCCGGCGCCGATCGAGAACCTGATCAACGCGAACCCGATGATCGAGCTGTCGATGGTCTCGGGCGTCGGCCACCCGGCTGCGTATGCACTGGTCGTGCTCGCAGAGGACCTGCGGCCGAAGCTGTCGGACCCCGCGGTGCGCGCCGAGGTGCAGCGCGAACTCGAGGCGCTGCTCGCGCGCGTCAACGCGCAGCTGTCGGACTACGAGAAGCTGCAGATGATCGTCGTCGCCAAGGAGCCGTGGACGATCGAGAACGGCTGCCTGACGCCGACGATGAAGATCAAACGCGCCGGCATCGAGAAGGCGATCGCCGCGCAGGTCGAGCGCTGGTACGCCGACGGCCACCGCGTGGTGTGGGCGTGACCGCCGACGCGGTCGGCATCCGCCACGGCGGCGACCGCGTCGCCGAGGCGCTGCAGGCGCACGGCGTGCCGTGCATCACGACGCTGTGCGGCGGCCACATCTCGCCGATCCTGAGCGCGGCCAAGGCGCGCGGCATCCGCATCGTCGACGTGCGCGACGAGGCGACCGCGGTCTTCGCCGCCGACGCCGTGGCGCGGCTGAGCGGCCGACCGGGCGTCGCCGCGGTGACCGCCGGGCCGGGCATCACGAACACCATCACGGCGCTGAAGAATGCGCAGCTGGCGCAGTCGCCGCTGCTGCTGCTGGGCGGCGCGGCGCCGACCGCGCTGCAGGGCCGCGGCGCGCTGCAGGACATCGACCAGCGTTCGCTGGTCGCGCCGCACGTCAAGCGCTTCGTCAAGGTCACGCGCGTGCGCGACCTCGGCGCGGCGGTGGCCGAAGCGCTGGCGCTGGCACCGTCGGGGGTGCCGGGGCCGGTGTTCGTCGAGTGCCCGACCGACCTGCTCTACGACGAGGGCTTCATCCGCCAGTGGTATGCCGATGCCGGCGGCAAGGGCACGGCGCTGGCCGACCGCGCGCTGCGCTGGTACCTGAACCGCCACGTGCGGCGGATGTTCGCCGGCAGCGCCGACGCCGCGCCGGCGACGCCGCGCCAGGTCGAGGTGCCGCGCGCCGGCGACGCGGCGCTGCGTGCGGCCGGCGCGGCGCTGGCGCGCGCCGAGCGGCCGCTGATGGTGATCGGCAGCCAGGCGCTGGTGCAGGCCGGCGAAGCGCAGGCGCTGGCCGACGCCGTCGGCCGGCTCGGCGTGCCGGTCTACCTCTCCGGAATGGCGCGCGGGCTGCTCGGACGCGATCATCCGCTGCTGCTGCGCCACCAGCGCCGGCAGGCGCTGCGCGAGGCCGACTGCGTGCTGCTGGCCGGCGTGCCCTGCGACTTCCGGCTCGACTACGGCCGCCACGTGCGCCGCAGCGCGACGCTGATCGCGGCCAACCGCAGCGCGCGCGACGCGCGCCTGAACCGGCGCCCGACGATCGCCGCCATCGGCGACGCCGGCGCCTTCTTGCAGGCGCTGGCCGGGCAGCCGGCCGACGCGGCGCGGCTCGGCGGCTGGCTGGCGACGCTGCGTGCCCGCGACGACGCGCGCGAAGCCGAGATCGACGCCCAGGCGGCCCACCCCGGCGAGCACGTCAACCCGCTCGCGCTGCTGCGTGCGGTCGAGCGCGAGGCGGCGGTCGACGCGATTTTCGTCGCCGACGGCGGCGATTTCGTCGCCACCGCCAGCTACGTGCTGCACGCGCGCGGGCCGCTCGCCTGGCTCGACCCGGGCGCCTTCGGCACGCTGGGCGTCGGCGCCGGCTTCGCGCTCGGCGCTGCGTTGGCACGGCCGGGGCGCGAGGTCTGGATCGTCTACGGCGACGGCGCCTGCGGCTTCGGTCTCGTCGAGTTCGACACCTACGTCCGCCACGGCATCCCGGTGATCGCGATCGTCGGCAACGACGCCGGCTGGGCGCAGATCGCGCGCGACCAGGTCAAGCTGCTGCACGACGACGTCGCCACGGTGCTGGCGCGCAGCGACTACCAGGCCGTCGCCGCCGGTTTCGGCGCGGAGGGCCTGCTCGTGCGCCGCCCCGACGAGGTGGTGCCCGCGCTGCGGCGCGCGCGCCTGCTGGCGTCGCAGGGGCGGCCGGTGCTGGTCAACGTCTGGCTCGACCGGACCGACTTCCGCGAGGGTTCGCTGTCGGTGTAACCGCCCCTTCGGCGCGCTGCCGGATCCGGCGGCCCGGTGTCGTGCATCGAGTAGGCTGTGCCACCGGATGCCACCGAAGAGGGTCCTCGCGGCAAGCGGCAAGCGGTAAGCGTTTGGCGGCGCCCCGGAAGGCGAGGCGGCAACCCCGACCGACCTCGCTCACGCCGGCCAGCGGCCAGCAAAGCCCCGCCGCCCAGCGATGACCCATCCACCGGGGCTCGCACCCGTCGTTCGTGACGCGCCGGCACGGCCCGCGCGACGAACGAACCGGACGCAGGCGCGCGATGGCGCGTCGGGGCCCGCTTCAGACGGCGACGAGCCGCTGGCCGATCGCCTCGGCGGCCTCGCGCAGCGGCGGCAGGCACGTCGCCACGACCTGGCGCAGGCCGAGCACCTTCGGGATCCAGGTCAGGTTGACCGCGGCGACGACTTCGTCGCCGGCGCGGATCGGCACCGCGATCGAGTCGCGCCCGTCGTCGAACCCGCGGCGCGTGAGGTCGAAGTGGCCGCCGAAGTCGGGCACGCGCAGCCCGTAGCCCATGCGCCGGGTTTCGTCGAGCAGGCGTTCGACCAGTGCCGCGTCGCGTGCGATCGCGTTGCCCGGCTCGTGGCTGGCGCGCAGACGCTGCAGCAGCGCCTCGCGCTCGGAGGCGTTGCAGAACGCCAGGTAGGCGCGCCCGGTCGCCGAACGCAGCATGTTCACGCGAAACCCCACGGGCCCCAGCGGGATGTGGTGGAAGTACGCCTTCGGCGCGTTGGTCTCGAGCACCGCCATGTGGTCGAGCCGCGGCACCGCGAGGATCGACGGCCAGTTGACCTTGCGGCACAACTGCGCGAGCACCGGCGAGGCGGCCTCGGCCAGGCGCTCCTCGCTGCCGGCGTGCGGTGCGCGCGCAGTGAGCAGGTGGCTGGGCAGGTACGCGCCGTCGGCGATGCGCTGCCAGATCAGCCCGCGCTGGTCGAGCGTGGCGACGATGCGGATCAGCGTCGGCTTGGGCAGCCCGGTGGCCAGATGCAGGTCGTGCAGGCTGGCCGCACGCGCGGCCTGCAGGAACGCCAGCACCTCGAGGCCACGGTCGAGCGCGCGGATGGTCTTGACCTTGTACTGCAGCATGCGCGTCGGTTTTCACCTGTCGAAACCCGGGGTCGCGATGCTAACGCGCGCCGCGGCGTCGACCCATACTCGAACGAAAGCCGGACACAAGGAGACGAGCATGGCCCGAGGCCCGAACGTGATCCTGCCCTCGCAGGTGGCGACCGCTCCCGGCGGCGCAGGCTGGGAGTCGATGTACCCGTACTTCACGCGCTTCCGCACCGAGGACGACCAGCGGTTCTGGTTCTACAACGGCATGCACTTCCCCGAGCCGATGCCGGCGTTCGACATCATCACGGCCGAGGCCTGCTACTGCGCGCTCGGCGCGATGACCACGCGCGTGTTCGCGATCCCGACCGCGCTGGGCATCGATCACCGCATCGTCAACGGCCGCATCTACATCAGCGCGATGCCGGTCACCGACCCGAAGGACATCGAGCGCCGCGCCGCGGTGTTCCAGCAGCGCGCGCCGTACTACTTCGAGCACTGGAACGAGTTCTACGCGCGGTGGAAGCAGCGCATGACGGCGCTGATCGCCGACACCGAGGCGATCGCCGTGCCGGCGCTGCCCGAGTTCGAGGACGAGGCGGTGGTGCGCGACGCCACCGGCATCGCGCAGAACCAGGGCGTGCTCGAGGGCTATCACCGCGCGCTCGAGAACTACTACAAGATGTGGCACTACCACTTCGAGTTCCTGATCCTCGGCTACGGCGCGTACCTGACGTTCTTCGAGTTCTGCAAGAAGGTGTTCCCCGAGATCGCCGACCAGACCGTCTCGCGCATGGTCGCCGGCGTCGACGTGCTGATGTTCCGCCCCGACGACGAACTCAAGTCGCTGGCGCGGCTGGCGGTGCAGTCGGGCATCGACGACGAGTTCCGTGACGGCCGCCCGGTCGACGAACTGCTGGCGGCGATCGGCGCGCGCGGCGACGCCGGTGCGCGCTGGCTGGGCGCGCTCGAGAAGTCGCGCGAGCCGTGGTTCAACGTCTCCACCGGCGACGGCTTCTACCACCACCACCGCAGCTGGAACGACGACATGGCGATCCCGATGTCGGCGCTGCCGCGCTACATCGCCGAGCTGCGCGCCGGCCGCAGCCTGGACCGTCCGACCGAGAAGCTGCACGCCGAACGCGACCGCATCACGGCCGAGTACCGCGCCCTGCTGGCAAACGACGCCGACCGCGCGACCTTCGACCAGCTGCTTGGCCTGGCGCACCTCGTGTTCCCGTACGTCGAGGACCACAAGATCTACTGCGAGCACTGGCTGACCATGGCCTTCTACAAGAAGATGCGCCAGTTCGGCGGGCTGCTCGCCGCGCACGGCGTGCTCGACGATGCCGAGGACCTGTTCCAGCTGCACCACACCGAGGTCGCGCAGGCGCTGTCGGACCTGATGCTGTCGTGGAGCGCGGGCACGCCACCGCGTGGCAGGGCGCACTGGGGGCCGGTCGTGCGCGAGCGCCGTGCGCTGCTGCGGCGACTGGCCGACTGGAAGGCGCCGCCGTCGCTCGGCCCGATCCCCGAGGTCATCAACGACCCGCTGCTCAACATGCTGTGGGGCATCACGTCCGAGCAGCTGACGATGTGGAGCACGCCGCCGGCGTCGGACGACGAGCTGCGCGGCTTCGCGGCGTCGCCCGGCGTCGTCGAGGGCATCGCGCGCGTCGTCACCAGCGTCGACGAGATCGCCTCGGTGCGCGACGGCGAGATCCTGGTGTGCCCGGTCACTGCGCCGAGCTGGGCGCCGATCTTCGGCAAGATCCGCGCCGCGGTGTCGGACATCGGCGGCACGATGTCGCACGCGGCCATCGTCGCGCGCGAATACGGCATGCCGGCGGTGGTGGGCACCGGGCACGGCACCAAGGTCATCAAGACCGGGCAACGCGTGCGCGTCGACGGCAACGCCGGCCGCGTGACCGTTCTCGGGGCGTGAGGCGGTGATGGGCGTGGTCAGGTGGTTCCGCGAGATCGGCCTGGCCGACCGCGAGGCCGTGGGTGGCAAGGGTGCGAGCCTGGGCGAGCTGGAGCGCGCCGGCATCCGCGTGCCACCGGGTTTCGTGGTGACGGCGCAGGCCTTCGACGCGTTCCTCGCCGCGGTCGACCCGGCCGGCGAGGTGCGCGCCGCGATCGAAGGCCTGGCCGAGCACGACCCGCGGCTGACTTCGATCTGCGCCGAGGCGCGTGCACGCATCGAGCGTCACCCCCTGCCCGGCGCGGTGCACGACGCACTCGCCGACGCGTATGCGCGGCTGTGCGCCGACGACGCCGACACGCCGGTGGCGGTGCGCTCCAGCGCGACGTCGGAGGACAGCGACGACGCCAGCTTCGCCGGCCTGCAGGACACCTACCTGTGGCTGCGCGGGCTCGACGGCGTGGCAACGCATCTGCGGCGCTGCTGGGCCAGCCTGTACAGCGAGCCGTCGGTGAGCTACCGGCGTCGCCTGCAGCTGCCCGAGGCGGGCGTGGCGATGGGCGTGGTCGTGCAGCGCATGGTCGACGCGCGCAGCGCCGGCGTGGTCTTCACGCGCAGCCCGACCACCGGCGACCGCTCGGTGATCACCGTCGAGGCGGCGTGGGGGCTGGGATCGGCGGTGGTCGGCGGCGAGGTCACGCCCGACCGTTTCACGGTCGACAAGGTCACGCTCGAGGTGCGGTCGCGCACTGTGTCGGACAAGGGCGTGCGCCACGTGCCGGTGCCCGGCGGTGGCGTCGTCGACGAGCCGGTGCCGGCCGGGCAGCGCACCGCGCCCAGCGTGAGCGACGACGAGCTGCAGGAACTCGCGCGCATCGCCAAGCGCGTCGAGCGCCACTACGGCCGCGCGCAGGACATCGAGTGGGCGATCGACCGCCACCTGCCGCCGCCCGACGGCATCTTCCTGCTGCAAAGCCGCCCCGAGACCGTGTGGTCGCAGCGCGACGCCCAGCCGGCCATGCCGATGCGCGCGACCGCCTTCGACCACCTGCTGGCCACGCTGCGCGGCGGCCGCTGAACTGCGACGAACGAGGCGTCGATGAGCCTGACCCACGACGACGTCGAGCGCCTGCTCGGGCTGCTCGACGCCTCCAGCTTCGACGAGCTGCAGCTCGAGACCGACGGCATCAAGCTGACGCTGCGGCGCAACGGCGCCGCAGCGACGGATGGCCCCTTGCCGATGCCGCCCGAGGCACTGGCTGCACCGGCCGCACCGGCCCCCGGGGCCCCACCACCGCCGACCGCGCGCGGCGACCTGGTCGACGTGCGGGCCCCGATGCTCGGCACGTTCTTCCGTTCGCCCGCGCCCGGCGCGGCGCCCTTCGTCGCGCCCGGCAGCCGCGTCGGACCCGACACCACCGTCGGCATCGTCGAGGTGATGAAGCTGATGAACGCGGTGCACGCCGGCGTCGCCGGCGAGGTGGTCGAGGTGCTGGTGCGCGACGGCGAGCTGGTCGAGTACGACCAGCCGCTGCTTCGCGTGCGCCCGCTCTGACCGCGATGACGACGCCCGACGCGCCGCCGATCCGGCGGGTGCTGGTCGCCAACCGCGGCGAGATCGCGGTGCGCGTGCTGCGCACGCTGCGCCGCATGGGCCTCGAATCGGTGCTCGCGGTCTCTACCGCGGACCGCGACGGCCTCGGCGCCCGGCTCGCCGACCGGGTGCTGTGCGTCGGCCCGGCGCGCGCGGCCGACAGCTACCTGAACATCGCCGCACTCGTGCACGCGGCGCGTGCCGGCGGCGCACAGGCCGTGCACCCGGGCTACGGCTTCCTGTCCGAGCGCGCGGCGTTCGCGCGCGCCTGCGAGGACGCCGGTCTCGCCTTCATCGGTCCGACGTCGGCGCAGATCGAACGCGTCGGCGACAAACTCGCCGCGCGTGCGCTGGCCGAGGCAGCGGACGTGCCGGTCGCGCCGGGCGGGCCGGTCGCGACGCGCGACGAGGCGCTGGCGCTTGCCGCGCGCATCGGCTATCCGGTGCTGGTGAAGGCGGTCGGCGGCGGTGGCGGGCGCGGACTGAAGCGCGCCGACGACGCGCTTCAGCTCGCGGCCCTGTTCGATCTCGCCAGCGCCGAGGCCGGCTCGGCCTTCGGCGATCCGCGCGTCTACGTCGAGTGCTTCGTCGAACACGGGCGTCACGTCGAGGTGCAGGTGCTCGGCGACGGTCGGCGCCTGATCCACCTCGGCGACCGCGACTGCTCGGTGCAGCGGCGCTACCAGAAGCTGATCGAGGAAGCGCCCGCGCCCGGGCTGCCGCCCGCGTTGCGCGATGCGCTGCACGCCGCCGCGTGCCGCTTCGCCGGCGCGATCGGCTACCGCAGCCTGGGCACCGTCGAGTTCCTCGTCGACGTCGAACGCGAGGCCTTCTACTTCCTCGAGATGAACGCGCGCATCCAGGTCGAGCACCCGGTGACCGAGATGGTCACCGGGCTGGATCTGGTCGAGCAGCAGATCCGCGTCGCGCAGGGCGAGCCGCTGTCTCTGACGCAGGCCGACGTGCGCTTGGACGGCCACGCGATCGAGTGCCGGCTGAACGCCGAGGACCCGGCACGGGACTTCCGACCCGCGCCCGGCCGGCTCGCCGCCGTGGCCTTTGCCGACGGACCCGGGCTGCGCGTGGACACGCACGTCGAGCCGGGGACGGTGGTGCCGCCCCACTACGACTCGATGCTCGCCAAGCTGATCGCGCACGGCGCGACGCGCGACGAGGCGCTGGCGCGCCAGCGCGCCGCGCTGGACGCCGCCGTGCTCGACGGCGTGCCGACCAACCTCGCGTTGCACCGTGCGCTGCTCGCCGCGCCGGACTTCGCGGCCGGCGGCGTCGACACCGGCTGGCTCGCACGTTTCCTGGCACCTGCGGCGGTCGCCGCGGCCGCCGCACCGGGCCCCCTGGCATGACGACCCACGCGATCGACTTCGTCGACACCACGCTGCGCGACGGCAACCAGAGCCTGTGGGGCGCCACCGGGCTGACCACCGGGATGATGCTGGCCGTCGCGGCCGAGCTCGACCGCGTCGGCTACCGCGCTATCGACTTCTCCACCAGCACCCACATGGCGGTCACGGTGCGCTACCACCGGGAGGATCCGTGGGAGCGGCTGCGCCTGGTCAAGGCGGCGATGCCGCGCACGCCGCTGGCGTTCCTGTCCACCGGCATGCGCTTCATCTCGTGGGAGACGGCGCACCCGCAGCTGATGCGGCTGTCGTACCGGCTGCTGGTGCGCCACGGCGTCGAACGCTTCCAGGTGATGGACCCGATGAACGCGATGGCTTCCGTTGCCGCGTGCGCGCGCGACATGCGCGCCGAAGGCGGGCGCGAGATCGTCGGCGCGCTCGTCTACACCGTCAGCCCGGTGCACGACGACGCGTACTTCGCGCGCTGCGCCGCGGCGCTGGCCGCCGAACCGGCGATCGACCGTGTCTACCTCAAGGACCCCGGCGGGTTGTTGACGCCCGAGCGCGCGCGCACGCTGCTGCCGGCGATCCACGCCGCGCTGGCCGGCAAGCCGCTCGAGCTGCACTCGCACTGCACGATCGCGCTGGCGCCGTTCACCTACGCCGAGGCGCCCGCCCTGGGCGTGGCCACGCTGCACACCGCCGCACGCCCGCTGGCCAACGGCACCAGCCAGCCGGCGGTCGAGAACGTCGCCGCCAACCTGCGCGCCGCGGGCGTGCCGGTGCCGCTGGACCTGGACACGCAGTCGCGCGTGAGCGGGTTCATCGCCCGGTTGGCGGCCGCCGAAGGCCACCCGATCGGCGTGCCGCAGGAGTACGACGCGCGGTACTTCGAGCACCAGTTGCCCGGCGGCATGATTGGCACGCTGCGCCGCCAGCTGCGCGAGCTGCGCCAGGAGCACCGGCTCGACGAGGTCTTTCACGAGGTGGCGCGGGTGCGGGCCGAACTCGGCTACCCGATCATGGTCACGCCGTTCTCGCAGGTCGTCGGCACGATGGCGGTGATGAACGTGCTCGGCGGCGAGCGCTACGCGACGCTGCCCGACGAGGTGGTTCGCTACGTGATCGGGCGCTTCGGCACGCCGCCGCAGCCGGTGGCACCCGAGGTGCTGGCGCGCGTCGAGGCGTCGCCGCGTGCGAAGGAGCTGGCGGCCCAGCCGCCGATGCCCGACCCGATCGAGCTGCGCCGGCGCGTGGGCGTGCACTGCAGCGACGAGGAGTTCCTGCTGCGCGCCGTGATGCCCGCCGAGCAGGTCGACGCGATGCGCGCCGCGGGCCCGGCGCGTCGCCGGTACGACCCGGCGACGGCGCCGGTGCTGCGGCTGGTCGAGCAACTCGCCGCGCGGCGCGACCTGCATCAGGTGCGCGTCGAGAAGCCGGGCTTTCGCCTCGAGCTGCGGCGCGGGGGCGCGCGATGAACGCCGCCGACCTGCTGGCCCCGGTCGAAGGCTGGGTGTTCGACGTCGACGGCACGCTGGTGCTCGGCGACAAGCGGCTCGCCGGCTACCGCCCGCTGCCCGGCGCGGTCCAACTGCTCGACCGACTGCGCCGCGACGGTCGGCCGTTCGTCGCCTTCACCAACGGCACGACGAAGACGCCGGCCGAGTACGCGCGAACGCTGCGCGCGCTCGACCTACCGATCGACGAGTCGAGCATGCTCACGCCGATCAGCGTCGCGCTCGACGTGTTCCGCCGCCGCGGCTACCGCCGCCTGCTGGTGCTCGGTGTCGAGGGCGTGTGGCGCCCGCTCGCCGAGGCCGGGTTCGACGTCGTCGTGTCGCCGCGGCGCGCCGACGACGCGCAGGCGGTGCTGGTCGGATGGCACCCCGAGTTCGGCATCGCCGACCTGGAGACCGCGAGCCAGACGCTGTGGGCCGGCGCGCGGCTGTACACCGTGTCGACCGCACCCTACTTCGCCGCCGCCGGCGGGCGCGCGCTGGGGATCTCGGCGGCGATCGTCGGCGCGCTGCACAGCATCACCCGTCGCCGCGCGACCGTGGTCGGCAAGCCGGCGCCCCAGGCGCTGCGCGCGGCGGCGGCGCGCCTGGGGCTGGCGCCGTCTCGCATCGCGGTGGTCGGCGACGACCCGGTGCTCGAGATCGCGATGGCCCGCCGAGGCGGCGCCACCGCAGTGGCGGTGCACACCGGCAACAACGACGCCGCGGCGTTCGCCGCGGCGCCGGCGGCGCTGCGCCCGCACCTGTCGCTGGCCGGCGTGCACGAACTGCTGCAGCGCATCGAGGAACAAGGCCCATTACCCTCCCCGCCGGCACGCTGATGTGGACCCCCTCGCCCGCGCAGGTGCGCGCGAGCCGCCTGTGGCAGTTCGAGCAGTGGCTGCTCGCGCGCCACGGCGTGCGCTTCGACGGCTACGAGGCGCTGTGGCGGTGGTCGGTCGACGACCTCGACCGCTTCTGGCGCGGCGTGTGGGACTTCTTCGACGTGCAGGCCGACGGCGATGCGTCGGTCGTGCTCGCCGAGCGCAGGATGCCCGGCGCGCGCTGGTTCCCGCACGTGCGGCTGTCGTACGCCGAGCACGTGTTCCGCAGGGCCAGCGACACGCGCCCGGCGCTGATCGTGCACCGCGAGGGCGCCCCCGTGTCGACGGTGTCGTGGGCCGAGCTGGCGCGCGACGTCGGCGCGTTCGCGCAGTGGCTGCGCGCGCAGGGCGTGCGCGCCGGCGACCGCGTCGCCGCTTACCTGCCCAGCCGCCCGCACACCGTGGTGGCCTTCCTCGCGTGCGCCAGCGTCGGCGCGGTCTGGACCGGCTGCTCGCCCGACATGGGCCCGGCGATGGTGCTCGACCGGCTGCGCCAGATCGAGCCGTGTCTGCTGCTGGCCTGCGACGGCTACACCTACGCCGGGCGCACGCACGACCGCCGCGACACCGTCGCCGAACTGCTGCGCGAGTTGCCGAGCGTGAAGACCGTCGTGCACGTGCCGTCGTCCGACGACGCGCCGCGGCCCGGCTGGCGCGACGCGGTGTGCTGGGGCGATACGCTGGCCACGGCGGCGCCGCTGCAGTTCGAGCGGCTGCCGTTCGACCACCCGCTGTGGATCGTCTACTCGTCGGGCACCACGGGGCTGCCCAAGGCGATGGTGCACGGCCACGGCGGCATCGTGCTGACGCACCTGAAGACGCTGGCGCTGCAGCACGACGTGCGCGAGGGCGACCGCATGATGTTCCTCGGCAGCCCGGGCTGGATCGTGTGGAACCTGCTGGTCGGCGGACTGCTGGCGGGCGCGAGCATCGTGCTGTGCGACGGCCACCCGGCCCATCCCGAGCGCGACGCCGCGTGGCGCGTGGCCGCCGAGCAGCGGGTGACGCTGATGGGCTGCGGCGCCGCGTTCCTGGTGCAGGCCATGAAGGACGGGCTGGCACCGTGCGCACGGCACGACTTCGGCGCGCTGCGCTCGATCAACTCGACCGGCTCGCCACTGCCTCCCGAGGCCTACGAGTGGGTCTACGAGCACGTCAAGCGCGACCTGTGGCTGGCGTCGATCAGCGGCGGCACCGACATCGCGTCGGGTTTCGTCGCCTGCGCGCCGTCGCTGCCGGTGCACGCCGGCGAGATCCAGTGCCGAGAACTCGGCGTGGCGGCGTACGCGTTCGACGAGGCCGGACGCGCCGTCGTCGACCAGGTCGGCGAACTGGTCGTGACGCAGCCGATGCCGTCGATGCCGGTGTACTTCTGGAACGATCCCTCGGGCGCCCGCTACCGCGAGAGCTACTTCGAGACCTACCCCGGCGTGTGGCGCCACGGCGACTGGATCCGCTTCCTGCCGCACGGCGGCGCGGTGATCTACGGCCGCAGCGACACCACGATCAATCGCCACGGCATCCGCATGGGCACCGGCGAGATCTACCGCGCCGTCGAGGACCTGCCCGAGGTGCGCGACAGCCTCGTCGTCGACCTCGAGTACCTCGGCCGCGAGTCGTTCATGCCGCTGTTCGTCGTGCTCGCCGAAGGCGCGGTGCTCGACGACGCGCTGCGCGCGCGCATCGTCGAACGCATCCGCCGGCAGGTATCGCCGCGCCACGTGCCCGACGCGATCGTCGAGGTGCACGAGGTGCCGCGCACGCTCACCGGCAAGAAGATGGAGCTGCCGGTGCGCAAGCTGCTGCTCGGCGCCGCACCGGCCCAGGTGGCCAGCCCCGACGCGATGGCCAACCCCGGCAGCCTGGACTTCTTCGTGCACTACGCGGCGCAGCGCTGCGCCGGCTGACGGCGCTTCCCGCGTCCGGACGCGAGGCGCCGGCGCCTTTGCGCCGCTTGCGGCGACACGGATCGCCGCAGGCGTCGCCGACCTCCATGCGTGGCGGCGACCGGTGGGTTGACGCCCCGCATGATGCGCTCATGCACCTGTCGCCCACGGTCGGCAGCGCGGTGGCCAGCGGTTCCCGGCCATCACCGCGACCGACCTCATGTCCGGCACCGCGCACCCGCGCGCCACAGCACCCACCGCACGACCCCGGGCATGAACTGGTTCTGCCGGCGACACAGGCGCCGCATGAACGGGTGCACTGCTTCGGGCCTGGGTCGCTTCGCGACATCGGCGATGACGCGGGCGCATTCGCCGTGACTGAGCGTGCGCACAGTCCACGAGATGCCCGGCATGTGCCGGTCGACGCCCGGGTTGTGCTGCAGGTGCTCGGAGGAGACCTCCCCGAAGACCACCTCGCAGCCGTGCACCCCGGTGCCCACCAGATCCTGTCGCAGCGCTTCGTGCATCCCGTGCGGTGCGGCAAGCGCTGCGATGAAGCTGACCGCCGCCGGCCAGGCACTGCAGGCGGCCGACGAACTGACGTGGATGAACACAGCGCAGCCGCGGGACGGCATGTCCGTCAAGAACGCATGCGTGACATTGAACGCCGCGAGGTACGGGGCGGCGATCATCGAGCAGGCCTTGTCCGGCGGGGGGCATGTCTTCGATGCGCTCCCATCGACCCAGCCCGGCGCAGTTCACGACGACGTCCGGTACGCCCAGCGACGTTCGCACACGCGCCGCCATGGCCATGACGGCGTCGCCGTCGGCCGCGTCGCCAGGCTCGACGTGTGCCGGTGCGCCCATCGACCGGGCCACGTTCTGCAGCTTGGCCACATCGCGCGCCGCCAGCACGGCTCGCCAGCCCTCGGAGGTCATCAGCCGCACCGTGTCGGCACCGATGCCACTCGACGCGCCGGTGATCAGAGCGAGCTTGGACGCGCAACACCCGCTCCTTGAGCCCGGTACGACGACTCCGACCGCACCGACACCTGGACAAGGACGTGCAGCGCGCGCTGAAGTAGGAGCGGGTCGAGCGCGTGCGAGGGAGGGCCTGGCAGCCGGTTCAAGGCAGGACGCTTGCCGAAGGTGAACCAACACGACCGCAGCGCCGACGCAGCCTTCGATCGCCTTGACTGCGCCTCCCAGGTCCCCGCCTGCACGGCCGCGGGCGAATCTGCAGCGCCAACTGCAGTGACTGCCGGCCGCACTGACTGCCGGCCGATTCGACACGAGCATCGACGAGGCAGCTTGTCGGCGGCGTGTGCGGCGATCTTGGTCGAGTCAGCGCAACTCGCTGCGGGGCCGCCCGCCGACGATGATGATGCCGCGCTCGGCGAGCGTGCCGCCCAGGCCGTCGGGAATCGTCGCGGTGATGACGTGCCGGCCCTCGCTCAGTCTTGCCGACAGCTGGTGTCCGCGACCCAGATCGCCGTCGCGGTCCGACTCCCATGTCACGTCCTGTGCCGCCACGCCGCCGAGGCCGCGGGTGTCGATCAACGCCGACAGCTGCGCCACATGCGGCGCACAGTCCTGCGGGTGCAAGCGCAGATGCAGGCCGCGCGGCACCGCGGGCAGATCGAAGGGTTCGCTGTCGCGCTGGCCGGCCTGCAGGCCGATCGTCACGACGGCGCGGAAGCGGCAACTCGGGCCGCCGCGCAGGCGCAGCGGATCGACGATGAAGGCCACGCCCAGCGGCGGCTCGAGTTGCGCCGGAGACCAGGTCTGCCCGTCATCGTTGCTGAACAGCAGCAGTGCCGAACGCGCCGTACCGTCGTCCGGCCAGGCGCGGATGACGAGTTCCAGCCCGCCCTCGACGCGCTGCGGGCCTTCGAGCTCGACGCTCGGTGCTTCGCTTTCGACCGCCACTTCGCCGATCGGTTGTTCGCTGCCGTCGTTGAACTGCAGCCGCGTGACGGCTTCGTCGGCCGGCCACTCGATCGCCTCGACGAAGTCGAGCCAGGGTTCGCGCCCGTGCGGCACGGGACCGGCACAGCCACAGGCGCCGCCGGCATGTCGGCGTGAGGCATGACAGTGGTGACTCGCGACGATGCGCTCGTTGGCGTCGATGAAGTCGATCGACACCGCGCTACGCGCGCGCGGGGTGCGCGTGCCGACGCTGCCGGCGGCTTCGATGCGATGCACCGCCTTCAATTCCACCGACTTGCCTCCGCGCGCCAGGCGCGAAACCCGGAACGCCAGGATCAGCAGGCCGCGCACGCGTCGAGGGTCGGCCGGCGCGCTCTGGTGGTTGAAGCGCGCGTCGATCAGCGCGCGGTAGGTGTAAGGCGAGATCCACAGGTTGTCGCCGTAACTCATGATGTCGTCGGAGCCGTCCGGCGTATAGACGGTCACCGGCGACGTGCCCAGGTCGAGCCCGACTTCGCCGATCGAACGCCGGTCGCCGCCGTACTTGGGATACGCCGTGTCGTTGTCCGGGTCGCCCGGCACCCAGACATGTTCGCGCGCATAGATGTGGCCGATCTCGTGGGCGAAGGTGGACTCGTAGCCGACGAAGCCGCCGCCGACGCCGTCTTCGCCGCTGCCGCAGCCGGCATTGATGCGGCCCGCGCCGGCCGGGATGGCCGCCGTCGGCACGAACCCGTACACGATGTCGCCCAGTTGGAACAGCGCGGTGAAGATGCGCGTCAACGCCAGCGAGGTCAGCAGGCTGTTCCATGAGGCGTTGCAGCCGCCGCTGGCGGCGACCATCGCGAACGCGCCCGAGCGGCGTTCGCGCGTGCCAAGGATCGTCGACTCGAAATACGGAAAGGGAAGCATGCGCTCGGCCAGCCGCAGCGTCGCGAGCATGTCGGCGTCGCTCGGCGTGTTGACGTTGCCTTCGGCATCGACCCAATCGACCGCCACCACCGCGACCTTGGGGGCGCGCACGTCGATGAGCGTGAAGTCCTCGCTGCGTACCGCCGAGTGGCCGCTGGCGGTGTGGATGCGTACCGTCGCCGTCATGCGCCCGGGTCGAAGGTACCAGGCCGGGACGCGGAAATTGAGGGGCGGATTGCGGATCAGCGCCTCCAGCGATGCCGCGCCGCCGAAGACGCCACTCGGGCCGGCGCCGAGGAAGGCCGTCAGCTCTTCGTCCCACAGTTCGCGCCACACGTGCTGGGCGGCGCCCACGCGCGCGCCGTCGCTGCGTGTCGGGCCCGTACGGTAGACCTCGCGCGTGCCTTGGCTCAACACGAGTTCGCCGGTCACACGCTGGCCGGTCAACGCATCGCCGCCATAGACGCCAGGCTGCACCGCGGGATGGGCGCGCACGACCATCGGCTTCAGCGCGACCAGCGGCACCGAGTTGTCGGCACCATGTGCCGACTTGAAGTGCTGCGTCACCTGGATCAGTTCGAGGCCGCTGATGGTCAGCCGCGTGCGCCGCGCCAGATCGGGCTCGACGCGGCCGGGCGGCCAGTCCGGGAACTGCGGCAACTCGGGCAAGGGCCCGCCGGGCGTCGGCATGCCGCGCGCGAGGCGCAGCGCGATCGCATCGGCGAGGGCGTCGAGAGGCGGAAGTGCGGGTTCGGCGTTCATGCGGCCTCCTACTTGCCGAGGGGCGCTGCATTACGGCCTGCGCGCATCGCCGCGTCAATCCCAAAGGGGCGATCATTGATCCCGCAGTGCACCGCGTGCGGCCGGTGCGGCGTCCGCGCGTCAGGACATGGGCGATCCCTCGGGCCGAGGCCGCCGCTGGCGGTGTCCGAAGTCAGGCGCCTTCGAGCCAGGGCTGCGCCTTGTCGCCAGCCCTTGGGGTGAGCAGCGGCGCGCGGGCCGATCGCCGACAACGGCGGCGAAGCCGGCCGAGCGATGAACCGCCGCGTCGAGATCGACCTCGGCGAGCCGCAGGACCGATCCCTCGGCCCAGCGTCGCCCACACCCGCGAAGCGCAGCTCCGCGCTGCTTCAACGCGAGGCCGCGTAGGCCTTGCTGATGCCCGGCAGCAGCCGCGCCGCGTCGAGCAGGTGGTTCAATGCCAGCAGCCGCCAGCCGTCGAGCTCGGCGCGGTCGCCGAAGTCCTTGCGCAGGATCTGTCGGCGGTATGCCGCCAGCACTTCGCGCAACGCCTCCGGTGGCGTGCCCGACAGGTTGACGACCAGCAGCGGCTGCCCCGGCGGCGAGGCGCCGGTCAGCGGTTGTGCTGCGGTCACCAGCAGCGGCCCCTCGGGCGACTGCGAGCCGCAGACCTTCATCACGGCCGCGCCGCGCGCAGGGTGGCACACGCTGGCCATCAGCAGTGCCGCCTGGCCATGGTCGTAGTGCTTCTGCATCAGCGCCACCGCGGTCTCGGTTGGCTGCTCGCGCGCCGCGGCCAGCGCGCGACCGGCCTCGCTTGCGCTCTTCACCGGCAGCAGGATCAGGTTGAGGTTGACGCGCTCCATCGCGGCTTCGCCGGCGCCGCCGGTGGTCCGAAACAGCTCCGCCAGCAGTTGCAGCGTGTTGCGGTCGGCCGTTCGCGCCAGCAGAACGCTGTACAGGCCGTAGTCCCTGGGCGGTGGAACGCGGCGATCCACGGGCAGGTAGACGCTGTCACGCACCTCGCGTCCGGTGGACAGACCCTTCAGGCCACCGGGCGGCCGATCCTGCGGCGGCGTTTGCGCAGGCGGCAATTCGTTCGACCCGCAGCCGGCGAGGCCCAGCAGCAGCACGAGTGCAGGCAGCACAGGCTTCACTGACCGGCCCCCGGGTCGGCCGCCCGGCGCGGCTTGTGCAGCAGGCGCCACAGCGTGCCCAGCAGCCGCTGGAGCGCGACGGCCACCAGCAGGAAGAGCCCCGCCAGCTCAGCCGTCATTTCCACCAGCGGGTAGAGCCAGCGAAAGACCAAGCCGAGTGCGATCGCCAGCGCCAGCACGCCGGCGAGGGTGGTCAGCGTCAGGTCCTTCAACATGTCCGGATGGGGTCGGCAACGGGCACGGTGGTGGGCATCGGCGCAAACCCCCTGCTGCGGCCCGGTACGGCAGACCGGCACGGCCTCAATGTAGCGCCTGCAAGTCGGCGCCGCCATCCCTCGTGCGAAGTGAAGCAGTCGCTGTCCGACGGCGCCAATCAGCGCTAATGTCCGGTGCGTACGACCGCCGCGCGGAGGCCCTGCATGGACGGCAAGCTGCTCGTCGTTTTCGCCTGCTGCACTGCCGGCCCGGCGCTGGCGCAGGAGCCCGGTCTCAGCGTCTCGGCCGGGGCGAGGCTCTGGTATGCCGAGTGGTCGACGTTCAGCTACTTCGCTGCCGACGGCGGCAACCTCGCGCTGACGCAGGCGCCCGCGCGCAGCAAGTGGGTGCTGGTGCCGGTGCTCAGCGCGCGCTGGGGCAATGTCGTCGGCGCCCTCAGCTTCATGCCATCGACGGACTTCGACTTCGTCGATGGCGGCAGCGGCACGCGACAGGAGTTCGACATCAATCTCGGCTACACCGTCACGCCCGGGCTGAGCTTGACGCTGGGCTACAAGAAGGTGTCGCAGCGAGACGGCGAAAACCGCTACGAACCGGCCGGGCCGGTGCTCGGCGCAAACGCCAGCGCCTCGCTCGGCGCGGCGGTGTCCTTGTACGGCAGCCTCGGCGTCGGCCGCCTGAAGACGCCCGGCGGCGCGGCGATCGCCTTCGATGCCGACTACCGCCTCACGGAACTCGGCCTGGCGTGGACGATTGGCGCCGGCGGCTGGCCGCAGCGCTGGACTTTCACCGCCGGGTACCGCACGCAGGTGATGGACTCCAAGGAGGCCCTCGGCGCGCTCGACGGACGCGACACGACGCAGGGCCTGACGCTGGGCCTGCTCGCCACCTTCTGAGCGCGGCCTCAGAACGACGGCGGCACCGGGCTGTCGTCGGCGCAGCCGGCGAAGCAGAACCTGCCGCCGAACGAACCGTAGGTGAAGGGCGTCTGGCGCCTGCGATAGTCGCGCTCGGTCTCGGTTTCCACACCCACCGTGACGCGCTTGCTGAACTCCTCGACCGTCAGGCCGTGGGTGCCGATGTGGCGCAGGATGTGCTTGGTCAGCGGCCCGTTGCGGCCATCGCCGTCGAAGGCCGCGTCCCGGGCCGCGGTGGCATAGAGCACCATCGTGCCCGGCGGCGCGTCCTGGATCGCCGCCAGCCCGCTGCCGGCACGTCCGGTGGCCTCCAGTGCACGCAGCAATGCCGGTTGCCGCGCCACGCCGGGCCCGCGTCCCGGGGCTGCCGTGGGTGGCGGTGCCGCTGCGAACAGGTCGGTGCGGCAGGCATCGAGAACCACGAACTGCAAGCGTGTCGGCTTCTGGCGCAGGCGATCGAAGAGCAGATCGAGGCCATACAACACCCGCAACGGATCCTCGCTGGCCGACTTCAGTTGCACCTGGGTCGGGATGAGGAAGTTCGCGCCGCCCACCTGCACGCCATGGCCCGAGTAATAGACCACGCCCACGGTGTTCGGCCCGAGCTGTTGCACATAGTCCTGCACCAGCGCGTCGAAGGAAGCGCGGTCGCGCACGTCGGTGTGGCAGAGCGTCCTGAAGCCGACCCGGCGCAGTGCCGCGCACATGTCGGCGGCGTCGTTGACCGGGTTCTTCAGCGCCGGCGCGTTCTCGTAGGCCGCGTTGCCGATCACCAGCGCGAGCTTCGCGCTGCCGCCCTGGGACGCGGGCAAGGTGCAGGCGGCAAGCAGCCAAGCGCAGGCCGCGAGCGCAACTCGATGCAGGAAGGCAGCGGCGAACGACGATCCGGCGGACATATGAAGCAGGCCGTGCGTTGGCGCCGATGATGCGCACAAGCACGTGCCGCTGCAATGGGTGGCCGGTGCGCCGACGGCCATCGCGGTGCACGCTCTTTGGTGCGCTGCCGCTCAGCGGTGCCCAGGCAGGGCGTGATGTGGGTCGGGTCGACCGGACAGGAAGCCCGGATGGCGGCCGGGATGCGACGCCGCACGTACTGGATGCCGTGCTGGCCGCGGGTGTCGATGTTTTCGGCGATGGCTTTCATGGTCTGTTCCACAAGGTTGGGTGACAGACCGTGTTGCAACCGCGGCTTAGCCTTGAAGCGACAAGGCCTTGATTCCCGAGGAAATCAAGGCCTTGCGCGCGCTAAAGGGGTTCGGTGGGGTGGCTGATGGGACTCGAACCCACGACGACCAGAATCACAATCTGGGACTCTACCAACTGAGCTACAGCCACCGCAGAGCGAAAGATTATAAGCGCCGGGGTGCCGTTCCCGCCTATCGGGCCGGCGTCGACGCCGCGCCGACGGCGGCATCCGCCGCCTTCGTGTCGACCTTCAGCCGGCGCTTGAGCGCCTCGTAGTACGCCTGCGCCTCGGCCGCGGCCCAGGCCTGCGCGTAGCGAGGCTGCAGCTGCGCCCGCTGCGGCGCGTCGGAGGGCGGCGGCTGCACCGAGATCAGGCGCACCGCCGCGTAGCCCTCGTTGCCCAGATCGACGCCGAACACCGCCGGCAGCGACTTCGTGTCGGCGCGCAGCACCGCGTCGACGACCTCGCGCGGCTGGCCGCGCGGGTCGTCGCGCGAGACCGCGACCGCAGCCGGCAACCCGGCGGTGCTGCCGCCTCGCAGCGCCTCGACGCGGGCCTGCCCCTCCTTGCGCGCCAGCGCCGCGGACTGCTGCGCGATGACGGCCTCGCGCACCTGCGCGCGCACCTCGTCGAGCGGGCGTAGGCGCTGCGGCTGGTGCTGCAGCACCCGCGCGGCCACCAACTGGCTCGGTCCTGTCTCGACGGCGTCGGTGTTGCGCTTGGTGCGCAACGACTCGGCGGAGAAGATCGCCTCGAGCAGCGACGGCGACGCCAGCGGCCCGGTCGCGCCGGGCGCCGGAGTGCGCTGCACGGTGGCGGTCTGGCGCTGCAGGCCGAGCTTGTCGATGACCGGCTGCAGCGTGTCGGACTGCTCGTAGACGGTGTTGCTGAACTGCTCGGCCGCCTCGGCATACTTGCGCTGGGCGAGCTGGCGGCGCACCTCGTCGGAGATCTCGGCGCGCACGCTTTCGAACGGGCGCCGCTCGCCGCCACGCACCGCGTCGAGGCGGATCACGTGGTAGCCGAAGTCGGTCTCGACCACCGGGCTGATCTCGCCGGGCTTCATTGCGTAGACCGCGTCCTCGAACGGCTTGACCATCGCGCCGCGGCCGAAGAAGTCCAGGTCGCCGCCGGCGGCTGCCGAGCCCGGGTCGTCGGACTGCGTGCGCGCGATCTCGGCGAACCGCGCGGGGTTGGCACGCACCTCGGCGAGGATGGCTTCGGCCTTGGCCTTGGCCTTCGCGCGCGGTTCGGCGCCGGCGTCGCGGTCGGCCTTGACGAGGATGTGGCTGGCGCGGCGCTGCTCGGCCTGCGTGTAGCGCGCGGCGTTCTCCTCGTAGTAGCGGCGCAGGTCCTCCTCGGCGACCGTGAGGTCCCGCGCCAGCGTCTGCACGTCGAGCACCACGTACTCGATCTGCGCCTGCTCGGGTGCACGGAAGCGCTCCTGGTGGGCCGCGTCGTTGTAGTACGCGGCCAGATCGTCGTCGGTGGGGTTCACGCGCGCCGCGTAGTCGGCAGCGGCGAAGGTCTGCACCTGCACCTCGCGACGTTCGAGCAGCGCGTCGAGCGCCATGCGCGCAGCTTGCGCGGCCGGCGTCGCCGTCGCGGCGACGCCGTCGACCACCTGCTGCACCGTCAGGTCGTAGCGCAGACGGCTCTCGAACTGATCGACGCTCATGCCCTGCGCGGCCAGCAGGTCACGATTGATGCGCCCGTCGGCCTGGCGCAGGAACGCCAGCTGCGGATCGTTGACGAAACTGCGCTGCAGCCGCTCGTCGGTGGTCACCAGGTGCAGCTGTTCGGCGGTGCGGCGCAGGACCTCGTCGCGGATCAGACCGTCGAGCGTCTCGCGCTTGAGCTGCGCGCTGTCGAGCACCCGAGGGTCGAGGCCCGGCACCTGGCGGCGCAGCTGCTCGGCGCGGCGCTGGTGCGCGGCGTCCCACTCGGCCTGCGTGATCTTGCGCCCGCCGACGGTGGCCACCGTGCGGTTGGCGGCGTCGTTGAACTGCGAGTAGCCCTGCACCCCGAAGAACACGAACGACGGAATGATCAGGATCACCAGCACGAACAGCAGCAGGCGGGTGTGGGATCGGATGAACTCGAACATGGACGACCTCGGCGGTGGACACGGCCTGTCCTGCCAGAAACGAGCAAGGCGAACCGGGGTTCGCCTCGACGACGTGGGTGCACGGCCCGGCGGCGCGCGCCTCGGTGCCGTGGCACGGCAACGCAAGCCGGCAATTCTATCCGCCGCTGCGCGCACCGCCTGCGGCGGTGGTGCGTCGCGGCAGCGTTCGCGGGTGGTGGGTGCTGACGGGTTCGAACCGCCGACCTACGCCTTGTAAGGGCGCCGCTCTACCGACTGAGCTAAGCACCCGCTGTGCTGCGACGCGCCACTCGGCCACCCGCCATCGCCGAGCCCGCGTCGGCGAACCGGGCCACCTGGCGATGCCGTCGCGCTTGCGGCCTCGCTGGCGTCCATGACGAGCGGCCTCGCGGGCGCTCCACGGACGCTGCATGGACTACTTTATCGCGTCCTTCAGCGCCTTGCCCGGGCGGAACTTCGGCACCTTCGCCGCCTTGATCTTGATCGTCGCGCCGGTGCGGGGGTTGCGGCCGCTGCGCGCGGCGCGTTTGGTCACCGAGAACGTGCCGAAACCGACCAGCGAGACCGAGTTGCCCTTCTTCAGCGTCCCCTTCACGCCACCGATCACCGCCTCCAGTGCGCGCGTCGCCGCGGCCTTCGAGATGTCAGCCTGCTTGGCGATGTGATCGATCAGTTCAGCCTTGTTCACGAAGTTGCCCCCTCAGAAGGTCTCTCGTTGCTGGCATCGCGACGGGTGCGGCGGCCACAGCGGCCGCCCCGGAACCGAGGCGACGATTACAGTCCGCGGCGCCGAACGGTGTCAAGCGCGGGACGCGGATTCTAAGCGCGCACCCACCCTTGCAAACGCGGCGCGGGCATGCCGCGGGAACACCCTGTGCGCGCGCTGCGGCGATGCGTGCAGCGCTGCACGCTACAGCGCCTGTTCGACCGCGCTACAGCGCCTGTTCGACTGCGCGCCCGACGTCGCAGGTGCGCGCGCTGCCGCCGATGTCGGGCGTGCGCGGCGCGCCGCTGGCGCTGTCGAGCACGCGCTCGATCGCGCGCACGACGGCGTCGTGCGCGTCGCGGTGGCCGAGGAAGTCGAGCATCAGCGCGGCCGTCCAGATCTGACCGATCGGGTTGGCGATGCCGCGGCCCGCGATGTCGGGCGCCGATCCGTGCACCGGCTCGAACAGGCTGGGCCACCGTCGCGTCGGGTTGATGTTGGCCGACGGCGCGATGCCGATCGTGCCGGTGCACGCCGGCCCGAGATCCGACAGGATGTCGCCGAACAGGTTGCTGGCGACCACCACGTCGAACTGCTGCGGCCGCTGCACGAAGTGCGCGGCGAGGATGTCGATGTGGTAGCGATCGACGCTCACCTGCGGGTAGCGCTTCGCCATCGCGTCGACGCGCTCGTCCCAGTACGGCATCGTGATCGCGATGCCGTTGCTCTTCGTCGCCGACGTCAGCCTGCGGCGCGGGCGCTTCATCGCCTCTTCGAAGGCGAACTGCAGCACGCGGTCGACGCCGACACGCGACATCACCGACTCCTGGATCACGATCTCGCGCTCCGTGCCCTCGTACATGCGCCCGCCGACGCTCGAGTACTCGCCCTCGGTGTTCTCGCGCACGATCAGCATGTCGATGTCGCCGGGCGCGAGCGGGCGGCCGTCGCGGTCGACCAGCGGCGAGCGGATGCCCGGCATCAGCCGCGCCGGGCGCAGGTTGACGTACAGGTCGAACTCGCGCCGGAACTTCAGCAGCGATCCCCACAGCGAGACGTGGTCGGGCACGGTGGCCGGCCAGCCGACGGCGCCGAAGAAGATCGCGTCGAAGCCCGCGAGCCGGTCCTTCCAGTCCTCGGGCATCATCTGCCCGTGCTTGGCGTAGTACGCGCAGTTCGCGAAGTCGAAGTGATCGATCTGCAGCGCGACGCCGAAGCGGCGTGCCGCGGCGTCGAGCACGCGCAGCCCCTCGGGCACCACCTCCTGGCCGATGCCGTCGCCGGGGATCACGGCGATGCGATGCGAGCTCATGCGGTGTTCTCCTTGCGTGGCACCGGCGCGCGCACCACGAGTGCGACGCCGACGGCGGTCAGTGCGATGCCGGCCAGCACCGGCAGGCCCAGCGCCTCGTCGAACAGCCACCACGCCAGCAGCGCGGTGCACGGCGGCACCAGGTACATCAGGCTCGCGACGCGCGTGGCCGCGCCGCGCTGGATCAGCAGGTACAACAGCGAGCTGCCCCCCAGCGTGAGTGCGAGCACCGACCAGGCCATCGCGCCGATCAGTTCCGGGTGCAACACCACCGGCTCGGTCTCGAACACGGCCAGCGGCGCGGTGACGACGAATGCGGCGAGAAGCTGGATCGTGTTCGCCGTGCGCACGTCGCAAGGCGCGACGAAACGCTTCTGATACAGCGTGCCGGCGGTGATCGACGCCAGCGCGAGCACGGACAGCGCCAGGTTCAGCGGCGTCACCTCACCCAGGCCGAACTTGCGCCCGACCACCAGCGCCAGCCCGGCCAGCCCCAGCCCCAGCCCGAGCCACTGCCGCACGCCGACGCGCTGCTCGCGCGTCGCGGCGCCCAGCGTCAGCGACACCCACAGCGCGGTCAGCACCGGCTGCAGCCCGACGATCAGCGACACCGTGCCGGCCGGGATCCCGGCCTTCACCGCGGCCCACACGCCGCCGAGATAGCCGCCGTGCATCAGCGCGCCGGTGACGCCCAGGTGCAGCCACTGCACCGGCTCGCGCGGCCACGCCGGCTTCGCCCACGCGATCCACACCGCGAACGCGGCCACCGACAGCGCGTAGCGCCAGGCGAGGAACGACAGCGGCGGCGCGTGCGGCATGCCGTACCGCGCGACGACGAAACCGGTGCTCCAGATCAGCACGAACACCGCCGGCATCGCCGCGATCACCGCGGTGCGGTCGCTACCGGACATGCTCGATGCCACCGGCCGGAGCGGGGTCGCTGCGCCGTGTCGGGGGTGGACCTGTCACCGGACCTTGGCGCGGATCTCGGGCAGCGCCTTGCGCAGGTAATACGCCATCGACCACACCGTGAGCACGGCGGACACCCAGATCAGCGCCGTGCCCCACAGCCGCGTGTCGATCACGCGCAGCACCGCGCCGTCGTAGAGCAGGAACGGGATCGCGGTCATCTGCGCCGCGGTCTTGAGCTTGCCCAGCATGTGCACCGCGACGCTGCGGCTCGCGCCGATGTGCGCCATCCACTCGCGCAGTGCCGAGATCGCGATCTCGCGCCCGATGATGATCAGCGCGACGAACACGTCGGCGCGGTCGAGGTCGACCAGCACCAGCAGCGACGCGCAGACGAGGAACTTGTCCGCCACCGGGTCGAGGAAGGCGCCGAACGACGAGGTCTGGTTCAACCGGCGCGCCAGCCAACCGTCGAGCCAGTCGGTGAGGGCGAACACCACGAACAGCGTCGTCGCGATGAGGTTGCACGTCGCACGGTCGAACGGCAGATAGAACACGCCGACGATCAGCGGGATCGCGACGATGCGCGCCCAGGTCAGCAGCGTCGGCAGGGTGAGGAACATGGCGGACCCATTCTGCCCGACGGCGCCGTGGCGGCGTGCATCAGCGCTCGAGCGTGCGCGGCTTGAAGCGGCGGTCGTCGTCGAACAGGAACACTTCGACGAAGCTCCACGGCCGCGGCAGGTGCGCCACCTCGCCGAACGGCGCCGCGCGACGCACCGCGTCGATCGCCAGCTGCACCGTGTCCTTGGCCTGGCGCGGCTCGCGCAGCACCTTGATGCGGCGCACGCTGCCGTCGGCGTTCAGCTCGATCTCGAGCACGGGAATGGCCAGCAGCGGGTCCGGCACCGCCCCGCGGTAGGTCAGCGTCGGGTTCGCCGCCACCAGCCGCTGCGCGGCATGCCACTTGTACTCGTCCCAGTGGCGAGCGCGCGCCGGCGCCGGCAACGACGGCGGCGCGACCGACGGCGGCGCCGGCCGCTGCGGTGTCGGCGGCGCCGTCGGCAGCGGTGGTCGGCCGGGCGCGCAGGCGGCCAGCGCCAGCACGGCGGCGCAGGCCAGCGCGCGCGTGACGCGGCCGCGCGGCAAGGCCGACCCTCGCGACGGCGTTTCAGTGCAGGGCACGGTGGATCTCCTCGGCCAGTTCCTTCGAGATGCCGTCGACGCTGGCCAGGTCGTCGACGCTCGCGCCGGCCACGCCGCGCACGCCGCCGAATCGCTGCAGCAGCCGCGCGCGCTTCTTCGGCCCGACGCCGGCGATGTCCTCGAGCCGGCTCGCGCCGGTGCGCACCCTCGCGCGCTTCGCACGCATGCCGGTGATCGCGAAGCGGTGCGCCTCGTCGCGGATCTGCGCCACCAGCATCAGCGCCGCCGAGTCGGCGCCGAGCCAGACCTTCTCGCGCCCGTCGGCGAACACCAGCTCCTCGAGGCCGACCTTGCGCCCCTCGCCCTTCTCCACCCCGACGATCAGCGACAGGTCCAGGCCGAGCTCCTCGAACACCTCGCGCGCGACCGCCACCTGGCCCTTGCCGCCGTCGACCAGCACGACGTCGGGCATCGTCGCGCTGCCGGCGGCCACGCCTTCGGCGAGCTTGGCGTAGCGGCGCGTCAGCACCTGACGCATCGCGGCGTAGTCGTCGCCGCCGGTGATGCCCTCGACGTTGTAGCGGCGGTATTGCGCCGGCTGCATCTGGTGCTGCTGGTAGACGACGCAGCTGGCCTGCGTCGCTTCGCCGGCGGTGTGGCTGACGTCGAAACACTCGATGCGCAGCGCATCCGGGTCGGGCACGTCCAGGCCGAGGGCGTCGGCCAGCGCGCGCGTGCGCTCGCGCTGCGAGCCCTCTTCGGACAGCAGCCGCGCCAGCGCGATCTCGGCGCCCCGGGTCGCCATCTCGAGCCAGATGCGCCGCTGCTCGCGCGGCTGGTGCTGCGCGAGGACCTTCACGCCGGCCTGCGCGCCCAGCGCCTCGACCAGCGCCTTGTCGACCGCATGGCTGGTGACCAGCGACGGCGGCACCGGCTGCCCCAGGTAGTGCTGCGCGACGAAAGCCTCGAGCACCAGCGCCTCGGGCGAGACGGTGCGGCCGGCATCGTCGCCGATGGCGGTCGCCTCGTCGACATGGGCAGGGAAGTAGGCGCGGTCGCCGAGATGGCGCCCGCCGCGCACCATTGCCAGGTTCACGCAGGCGCGCCCGCCGCGCACGACGACGGCCAGCACGTCGACGTCCTTGTCCACGGCGCTCAGGCTGCTCGCCTCGACCGCCTGCTGGTGCAGCACGCGAGACAGCGCGCCGATCTGGTTGCGCAGCTCGGCCGCCTGCTCGAACTCGAGCACCTCGGCGTGCGCCATCATGCGCGACTGCAGTTCGTCGAGCACCTCCTGCGTCTGCCCGAGCAGGAAGCGTTCGGCGGCGGCGACGTCGCGCTCGTAATCGGCCGGGCCGACGAAGCCGACGCAAGGCGCCGAGCAGCGGCGGATCTGGTACAGCAGGCACGGGCGGGAGCGGTTGGCGAACACCGTGTCCTCGCAGGTGCGCAAGCGGAACACCTTCTGCAGCAGCTGGATCGACTCCTTCACCGCCCACGCGTTCGGGTAGGGACCGAAGTAGCGGTGCCGGCGGTCGATCGCGCCGCGGTAGTAGGCCACGCGCGGGTAGCGCTGCGCCGGCGTCGCCTCGGCCGCGCGGGTCGACTTCGCACCGGTGATCTTCAGGTACGGGTAGCTCTTGTCGTCGCGGAACAGGATGTTGAACCGCGGGTCGAGCGCCTTGATCAGGTTGTTCTCGAGCAGCAGCGCCTCGGCCTCGCTGCGCACCACGGTCGTCTCCAGGCGCGCAATCTTCGACACCATGTGCCCGATGCGCGTGCCGCCGTGGTCCTTGTGGAAGTAGCTGCCGACGCGCTTCTTCAGGTTGCGCGCCTTGCCGACGTAGAGCACGCCGCCGGCGGCGTCGAAAAAACGGTACACGCCGGGCAGGTGCGACAGCTTCGCCACCTCGGCGAGCAGCGCGTCGCGCGCGCAGGTGCGCGGCTTGCTGCTGCGGGCCTCGGTGTCGCTGTCGGCCGTGTCGTCCATCGCCGCCGCATTGTCGTCGCTTCGATAATCGACCGATGCATGCGCCGCACTGGGACTTGTTCTGCCGGGTGGTCGACAACTTCGGCGACATCGGCGTGTGCTGGCGCCTTGCCGCCGACCTGGCATCGCGCGGCCGGCCGGTGCGGCTGTGGGCCGACGACGCTTCGGCGCTGACCTGGATGGCGCCGGGCGGCGCCCCCGGCATCGACGTGCGGCGCTGGGACGACAGCGCAAGCGCCGCACCGGGCGAGGTGGTCGTCGAGGCCTTCGGCTGCGACCCGCCCGACGCATTCGTCGCGCGCATGGCACAGCGCGGGACACCGCCGATCTGGCTCAACCTCGAGTACCTCAGCGCCGAGGACTGGGTCGAACGCTGCCACGGCCTGCCGTCACCGCAACTCGCCGGGCCCGGCCGCGGCCTGGTCAAGCACTTCTTCTACCCGGGTTTCACGCCGCGCACCGGCGGGCTGCTGCGCGAACGCGACCTGGTGACACGCCTGGGCGCGTTCGATCGCGATGCCTGGCTCGCCGCACGCGCCATGGCGCCACGGCCGGGCGAGATGCTGGTCAGCGTGTTCTGCTACCCGCGCGCGCCGCTGCCGCTGCTGTGGCGTGCGCTCGAAGGGCGGACCGCGCGCGTGCTGCTGACGCCGGGCGCGGCGCAGGCGCTGGCCGCGCGTCACCCGCCGCCGCCGGGCGTGAGAACGATCGCGCTGCCGTGGCTCACGCAGCGCGACTTCGACCACCTGCTGTGGAGCTGCGACCTGAACCTGGTGCGCGGCGAGGACTCGGCCGTGCGCGCGATGTGGGCCGGAGCACCCTTCGTCTGGCAGCTGTACCCGCAGCACGACGGGGCGCACGCGGCCAAGCTCGACGCGTTCCTCGACGCCTTCCTCGATCCCCTGCTCGTCGACGCCGCCGCCCCGCCGGCGCTGCGCGCCTGGTGGCGCGCATGGAACGCGCTCGACGACGCCGTGCCCGCCGCATCGTTCGACGACTGGGGCGCAAGCTGCCGACGCTGGCGCGACCGCCTGCTCGCGCAGCCCGACCTGTGCACCCAGCTGCTCGCCTGGGTCGAGCGCCAGCGACGCGCGCCTGCACCGGCCGGCGCCGGCCCGGTGTCGGGGTAGAATCGCGGTCTTCGCGCAGACCGGCGGGCCGCCCCGCCTGAGCGCCGCCCGGGCTCCCCGGGCAAGGCGCACGCTCCAGGCAACGTCCGCAGCGGCCGGCGCCCGCCCTCCCCACGCCACCTCCTCGTTATGAAACTCGCTCAGGAAATCCGTGCCGGCAACGTGATCATGCAGGGCAAGGACCCGATGGTCGTGCTGAAGACCGAATACAGTCGCGGCGGCCGTGGCGCCGCCACCGTGCGCATGAAGATGAAGAACCTGCTCAACGGCGCGGGTTCGGAAGTCGTCTTCAAGGCCGACGACAAGATGGACCAGATCATCCTCGACAAGAAGGAGTGCACCTACTCCTACTTCGCCGACCCGATGTACGTGTTCGCGAGATCGAGACCGAGCCGGCCGTCAAGGGCGACACCTCGGGCAAGGTGCTGAAGCCGGCGCGGCTGAAGGGCACCGGCTTCGAGGTCGCGGTGCCGCTGTTCGTCGAAAGCGGCGACCGCATCGAGATCGACACGCGCACGCACGAGTACCGCAAGCGCGTCTGACGCGACAGGCGCCCCTGCCGTGCGGGCACCTTCGGGTGCCCGTCGCCGTTTCTGGGCATGATGCACGCGTGAGCTTCGACTTCGACCAGGCGGTCGTCGCGCCGTTTCGCATGCAGCCGGGCCTGCGGCGGCTGCGCGCCGGCGCGGCGCAGCTGACACCGGCGCCAGCCGGCGCGCGCCACCAGCGCGAGAAGCTGGCGGCGCTCGGCGCCTTCGCGCCGCAGGCGCTGGCGGCCGACCCGGGCTTCGACGCGGCGCCGGCGCTGCACGCGCTGGCCGCGCACGCCGCCGCCGAGCACCCCCACCACTTCACGTGGGACGGTTCGTGTGCGCGCGCGCTGGGCGTCGTCGCCGACACCGACGGAACCGTGGTCCACGAACGTGCGGGCACCTTCGGCCACGGCGACGAGGTGGTGCGCTGCCTGCGTGCCATGCCCGCCGGCTGGCGCCTGGCGGGCCTGATCGCGCTGGCGTTCGAGGAGGACTTCGCCGTCGTCGACGGCGCGCGGGGCACGATCCCGTGGCTCGCGGTCGCGCTGCCGTCGCACTGGGCACCCGAGGCGAAGGTCGGGCGCCACTTCGCCGAGGTGCACGCGCCGGTGGCCGACAACGCGCGCCTGCTCGCTGCCGGCGCGCACCTGCTGCGCCTGGTCACCGGTGCCGAGCGCTGGGAGCGTTTCGTCTGGACGGTCACGCCGCACCCGAGGCTGCACGCACACCCGGCACGCGTCGAGCCCTGGCCGCACGACGTCGACGCGGCGACCATCGCCACCCAGGCCTGGTGGCGCACCGAGCGCCAGACCTTCATCCCGCTGCCGGCGCTGCGGCAGGCGGTGTTCACGATCCACGTGCAGGTGCAGCCGCTCGCGCAGGGCATCGACACGCCCTCGCGAGCCGCGGCGCTGCACGACGCGATCGCGAGCATGAGCGACGCGGTGCTCGCCTACCGCGGCCTCGCGCGCGTGCGCGCCGCGCTGCTCGCCTGGCTGCGCCGACGCGCCGACGAGCCGAGCGCATGAGGTTCGCGCCGATCACGCCGGCGCGCATCGCGTTCGGCGACGACGGCACGCCGCACGCCCCCGACTTCGGCGACGTGTACCACGCACGCGCCGGCGCGCTGGCGCAGGCGCACCACGTCTTCCTCGGCGGCAACGCACTGCCGCAACGCTGGCGGCACCGCGACCGTTTCGTCGTGCTCGAGACCGGGTTCGGGCTCGGACACAGCTTCCTCGCGACCTGGGCCGCGTGGCGCGCCGACGACGCGCGCTGCACGCGCCTGTGGTTCGTCTCGATCGACAAGCACCCGCCGGCGCACGCCGACCTGGCGCGCGCGCACGCGCATTCGCCGCTGCCGGCGCTGGCGCGCGAACTCGTCGCCGCGTGGCCGCCGCTGACACCCGACCTGCACACGCTGGCGTTCGACGGCGCCCGCGTGATGCTGCGGCTGGCCTTCGGCGACGTCGCGGCGTGGCTGCCGCAGTTGGTGGTCGACGCCGACGCGTTCTTCCTCGACGGATTCGCACCCGACCGCAACCCGGCCATGTGGGACCGCCGCGTGCTGCGTGCGCTGGCCGGCCGCGCCGCCCCGGGAGCGACGGCCGCGACGTGGAGCGTCGCGCGCGAGGTGCGCGACGCGCTGGCGAGCGCCGGCTTCGTCGTCGAACGCGCACCCGGTTTCGCCGGCAAGCGCGAGATGACGGTGGCGCGCCACGCACCCGCCTTCGTGCCCCGGCGCTCGCGGCCCCGCGCACGCGAAGCCCCGCCCGAGGCGGTGGTGATCGGCGCCGGTCTGGCCGGCGCGGCGGCGGCCGATGCGCTGGCCGCCGCCGGGTGGCAGGTGGCGGTGTTCGACCGCCACCCACGACCTGCGGCCGAAACCTCGGGCAACGCGGGCGGCCTGTTCCACGGCAGCGTGGCTGCCGACGACACGCCGCACGCGCGCGTGCTGCGCGCCGCGGCGCTTGAAGCGGCCAGGACCTACGCGCCGTGGTTGCGCGACGACACGGTCACCGGCGCGGCCGCCGGCTTGCTGCAGCGCGCGGGTGACCTCACGGCGACGGCGATGCGCGAGCGACTCGAGCGCCAGGGCCTGCCTCCTGCCTACGCGCAGGTGCTCGACGGCGCCGCGGCGAGTGGCGCCGCCGGCGTCGCGCTGCAGGGCCCCTGGTGGTGGTTTCCGACGGGTGGCTGGCTCGCACCCGCGTCGCTGGTCGCGCACTGGCTCGCCCACCCGCGCATCACCTGGCGCGGCGGCACGACGGTGCACGCGCTGCACCGCGACGGCGACCTCTGGCAGGTCCTCGACGCCGGCGGCCGCGTGCTCGCCACCGCCGCCACCGTGGTGTTGGCCAACGCCGCCGACACGCTGCGCCTGCTCGGCCACCCGGCGTGGCCGCTGCGCAGCAGTCGCGGCCAGGTCACGCTGCTGCCGCCGCACGTGCGGTCGCTGCCGCGCCCCGCCGTGCCGCTGGCCGGCGACGGCTACGTGCTGCCGCTGCCCGACGGCCGCACCTTGTGCGGCGCGACGCGCGCCGCCGACGACCCCGACGCCACGCCGCGCGCCGCCGACCACGCCTACAACCTGCAGCGGCTGCAGCGCCTCGTCGGCGCCGCGCCGGCGGTGGACCCGGCCACGCTCGACGGCCGCGTCGGCTGGCGCCTCGCCGCGCACGACCGCCTGCCGGTGGTCGGCGCCGTGCCCGCGCGCGGCGCCGCCGCCGCGCGCGTGCGCGATGTGGCGCGCGCCGACGGCCTGTTCGTCTGCACCGCCTTCGGCTCGCGCGGCATCACGTGGGCGCCGCTGGCCGGCGCGCTGCTCGCGTCGTGGGCCGCGGGCGACCCGTTCCCGCTCGAGTCGCGGCTCGTCGATGCGCTGGATCCCGCGCGCTTCGTGGCCGCAGGCTGATGCGGCGCCCTGCCGGCCGCGCGCAGCGCAAGCCGTCAGAACGCCAGCGTGCGCACGCCGTTGGCGGTGCCAAGCAGGCACAGCGCGGCCTTGTGGCGCGCGAAGATGCCGCAGGTCACGACGCCAGGCCACTGGTTGATCTCGTCCTCGAGTCGCGCCGGGTCGGCGATCGCCAGGCCGCGCACATCGAGGATCGGGTGCCCGTTGTCGGTGAGCACCGTCGCGCCCTCGCCGTTGCGGCGCAGCGTGGCGGCGCCGCCCTGCTCGGCGAAGCGGCGCGCGATCTGCGGCGCGGCCATCGCGATGACCTCGACCGGCAGCGGGTAGCGCCCGAGCACGTCGACGAGTTTGCTCTCGTCGGCGATGCACACGAAGCGCTCGGCGAGGTCGGCGACGATCTTCTCGCGCGTCAGCGCGGCGCCACCGCCCTTGATCATGTGGCCGCGGCGGTCGATCTCGTCGGCGCCGTCGACGTACACCGGCACGCGCTCGACCTGCGTCGTCTCGTAGACGGTGATGCCGCAGCGGCGCAGCCGCTCGGTGCTGGCCTGCGAGCTCGACACCGCGCCGGCGATGCGGTCCTTGACGGCGGCCAGCGCGTCGATGAAGCGGTTGACCGTCGACCCGGTGCCCACGCCGATGATCGCGCCTTCGGGCACGTGGTCGATCGCGGCGCGGCCGACGAGGGCCTTGAGTTCGTCCTGGTTCAGCGGCATGGCGGGGGGCGGCGAGGGCTGCGGGACAATCGTTCCATTATGTCGTTCGTCCCCTATGCCCTCGCCCGCCCGTTCCTGTTCGGCCTCGACGCCGAGCGCGCGCACGACCTGACGCTGGACGCGATCGCGACGCTGCAGAACACGCCTGCGCAGTGCGCCTGGGCGCAGCCGCGCGTCGACGACCCGGTGACGGTCGCGGGCCTGCGCTTGCCGAACCGCGTCGGCCTCGCCGCGGGCCTGGACAAGAACGGCCGCTGCATCGACGGGCTCGGCGCGATGGGCTTCGGCTTCATCGAAGTCGGCACGGTCACGCCGAAACCGCAGCCGGGCAATCCGAAGCCGCGCATGTTCCGCCTCCCGTCTGCCGATGCGCTGATCAACCGCCTGGGCTTCAACAACGACGGGCTCGACGCGTTCGTCGCGAACGTGCGGCGCGCGACGCGCTTCCGCGCCGCCGGCGGCATCGTCGGTCTGAACATCGGCAAGAACGCCGCCACGCCGATCGAGCGCGCCGCCGACGACTACCTGGTCGGCCTGGCCGGCGTGTACCCTCACGCCGACTACGTGACGGTCAACATCAGCAGCCCGAACACGAAGAACCTGCGCGCGCTGCAGAGCGACGAAGCGCTCGACGCGCTGCTCGACGCGCTGCAGGCGCGCCGCGGCGGGCTCGAGCGCGAGCACGGCCGCCGTGTGCCGATGTTCCTGAAGATCGCGCCCGACCTCGACGAGGTGCAGGTCGACCTGATCGCCGCCACGCTGCGGCGCCACGGCGTCGACGGCGTGATCGCGACCAACACCACGGTCGCGCGCGACGCGGTGCAGGGCCTGCGGCACGCCGACGAGGCCGGCGGCCTGTCGGGGCGGCCCGTGTTCGAGGCGAGCAACCGCGTGATCCGCCGCCTGCGCGAACGGCTCGGCCCCGTGTTCCCGATCGTCGGCGTCGGCGGCGTCATGAGCGGCGCCGACGCGCGCGCCAAGCTCGACGCCGGCGCGACGCTGGTGCAGATCTACACCGGGCTGATCTACCGCGGGCCGGCGCTGGTGCGTGAGGCCGCCGCCGCACTGCGTGGCGTGCGCGAGGTGGCCGGCAGCACGCGCTGAGGCGCCAGCGCAGCGTCGCGGCTCAGCGCAGCGCCGCGGCGACCCAGTCGAGCCGGTCCTGGCCCCAGAACATCTCGTCGCCGACGAACACCGTCGGCGCGCCGAACACGCCGCGCCCGACGGCCGCCTGCGTGCGGCGCTTGAGCTCGTCCTTCACCGCGGCGTCGCCGACCAGCGCCGCGAACTCGTCTGGGCCGATGCCGACCGCCGCCAGCACGGTGGCGACCTCGGCCGGCTCGCCCATCGGCCGGCCCTCGACCCAGATCGCCCGGAACACGGCATCGACCCAGGCACCGAACCGCGCGTCACCGCGCATCTGCAGGCCGACCGCGCCGCGCATCAGCACGAGGGTGTTGATCGGGAAGTGCGGGTTCATCGCGAACGGCGCGCCGTCACGCCGGGCGAAACGCTGCAGGTCGGCGAGCACGTAGCGGCCCTTGGCCGGCACCTCGATCGGCGAACGGTTGCCGGTGGCCTGGAACACGCCGCCCAGCAGCATCGGATGCGAGACCAGCGTCGCCCCGGCCGCCGCCGCGATCGCCGGCAGCCTCGTGTGCGCGAGGTAGCTCGCGGGACTGCCGAAGTCCCAGTAGAAGTCGATCGTCCGGTCCATCGCGGCTGCTCCTCGTGCGCGGTTCACCACTTCTCGCACCACGGCCGCAGGTCGAGCTCGAAGGTCCACGCATCGCGCGGCTGGCAGTGCAACTGCCAGTAGTTCTCGGCGATGTGGTCGGGGTTGAGGATGCCGTCCTGCGCCTTGAGCGCGTGGCGCTCGGGAAAGTTGTCGCGGATGAAGGCGGTGTCGATCGCGCCGTCGACGACGACGTGCGCGACGTGGACGCCCTTGGGCCCGAGCTCGCGCGCCATGCTCTGCGCCAGCGCGCGCAGCCCGTGCTTGGCACCGGCGAACGCGGCGAAGTTCGCGCCGCCGCGCAGGCTGGCGGTGGCGCCCGTGAAGACGATCGTGCCGCGACCCCGCGGCACCATGCGCAGCGCCACCTCGCGGCCGACGAGGAAGCCGGCCAGGCAGGCCAGTTCCCAGATCTTGACGTACTTGCGCGCCGTCTCCTCGAGGATCGAGCAGGGCACGTTGGCACCGACGTTGAACACGGCGACCTCGATCGGACCGACCTCGTCCTCGATCGTGCGCACGAGCGCCTGCACCTGGTCCTCTCGACGTGCGTCGCAGCCGAGGGCGCGGGCGCTGCCACCGGCCGCCTCGATCTCGGCCACCAGCGGCACGAGCTTGTCGGCGCTGCGCCGCGCGACGCAGGCGGTGTAGCCCTCGCGCGCGAAGCGGCGCGCGATCGCGGCGCCGGTGGCCTCGCCGGCGCCGACCACCAGGGCCGCGGGTCGTGTCGTCATAGGGGGGATGCGCGATGACGGTGGGCAAGGATACGCCCGGTGTGCGGCGCATCGGCGGCGCTACCGCGGCGCGGGATCCGTGAGGGGCGTCGCACCGGTGCGGGCGAGCAGGTCCACGGCGTCGCGCCGGGTCGTGCCCGCGGCAGGGCCGGCGCGGGCATCGGCCGCCCACCGCGCCGCCAGCATGCGCAGGGCCTCGATGCGGTCGGGCCGCGGGCTGCCGCAGGCACTCGCCGCGAGGGCACTGGTGTTCTCGCCTTCGGCGTCGACCCGGCGCCGCGGCCCACGGCGACCAGGTCGTCGGCGAACGTGGCCGTCGCCACCGGGTCGAGCAGCACGGCGCCGGCCATGTCGGCGTCGAGGCACAGCTTCATCGCGCCGCCCTCGGCCAGCCGCAGTGCCGTGCCGCGCAGGTCGGCGCAGCTGCGCATGAAGTCGTGCTGCAGCAGCTCGAGGCCGCCGTGCAGCAGCGTCACCGCCGGGCGGTCCGGCCCGGGCGGGGGCGCCGGCGGCGCCACGGCGCTACCTCACTGCAGCGTCACGCCGGTCTTGCTCTGCAGCTCGTCGCGCGTGACGCCGGGCGCCATCTCGACGACCTTCAGGCCGTGCGGCGTCACGTCGAGCACCGCGAGGTCGGTGATGATGCGGTCGACCACGCCGACGCCGGTCAGCGGCAGCGTGCACTGCGGCAGGATCTTCAGGTCGAACGTGCCGTCCTTCTTCTTCGCGACATGCTCCATCAGCACGACGACGCTCTTGACGCCGCCGACCAGGTCCATCGCGCCGCCCATGCCCTTGACCATCTTGCCGGGGATCATCCAGTTCGCCAGGTCGCCCTTCTCGCTGACCTGCATCGCGCCGAGGATGCTCAGGTTGATCTTGCCACCGCGGATCATCGCGAAGCTGTCGTGGCTGCCGAAGATGCTGCTGCCGGGGATCGTCGTCACCGTCTGCTTGCCGGCGTTGATCAGGTCGGGGTCGACCTCGCTGTCGTCGGGGAACGGGCCGATGCCCAGCATGCCGTTCTCGCTCTGCAGCCAGACTTCGATGTTCGGGTCGACGAAGTTGGCCACCAGTGTCGGCAGGCCGATGCCGAGGTTGACGTAGAAGCCGTCCTGCAGTTCCTTGGCCGCGCGCGCGGCCATCTCGTCGTGGGTCCAGGGCATGGTCTGTGCTCCTCAGCCTTTGGGGTTCTGCCGCGTGGTGCGCTTCTCGATGCGCTTCTCGGGGTGCGCGTTGAGCACCAGGCGGTGCACGTAGATCCCCGGCAGGTGGATCGCGTCGGGGTCGAAGCTGCCGGTGGGCACGATCTCCTCGACCTCGACGACGCTGATCCGGCCGGCCATGATCACCGCCGGATTGAAGTTGCGCGCGGTGCGGCGGAACACCAGGTTGCCGCTCTCGTCGGCCTTCCATGCCTTGCCCAGCGACACGTCGGGCACCAGCGCACGTTCCATGATGTAGGTGTGGC
>CAZUBF010000001.1:0-141787 GCA_964618555.1 uncultured Azohydromonas sp. | reverse complement strand
AGAAGCCGATGGTCACCAGCGGCATCCGCCTGGGCACGCCGGCGATGACCACGCGAGGCTTCCGCGAGGAGCAGGCGCGCCGCACCGCGCACCTGATCGCCGACGTGCTCGACCGGCCCCACGACGAGGCGAACGTCGCCGCGGTGCGCGCCAAGGTGGCGGCGCTGACGCGCGAGTTCCCGGTGTACCGATGACCCCCGCGCCCGCGGCTGCGTCGCGGCGCTGCGCCCCGTGGGGGCTGCCGGCCGCCTCGGGGCGACCCGGCAGCGTCCGGCACTGAGGGCCCCATGCGCTGCCCCTTCTGCGGCCACGACGAGACCCAGGTCGTCGAGACCCGGGACTCCGACGAAGGCGGGGTGATCCGCCGGCGGCGGCGCTGCCTGCACTGCGACAAGCGGTTCACCACCTACGAGCGCCCCGAGATCGCGCTGCCCGCAGTGGTCAAGAAGGACGGCTCGCGCGTCGAGTTCGACCCCGAGAAGCTGCGCGCGTCGATGCAGCTGTCGCTGCGCAAGCGCCCGGTGAGCACCGAGCAGGTCGACCACGCGCTCGAGCGCATCCAGGACAAGCTGCTCGCCAGCGGCGCGCGCGAAGTGGCGTCGAGCCGGCTGGGCGAACTGGTGATGCGCGAACTCAAGCGCATCGACAAGGTCGCCTACGTGCGCTTCGCCAGCGTCTACCGCAGCTTCGAGGACGTCGACGAGTTCAGGCAGCTGATCCGCGACATCTGAGCCGCGTCACGGCGGCCGTCCCCCGCCCGGGGGACCCGCAGCGGTGTCCCCCGTCTTCCCCCCGCCGACACCCTCCGTCGCGGGGCGCGGCCCGCAGGACGGCTGCCTACATTGAGGTCATCCGCCACCGCCCACGGGAGCCCGCGATGACCCGCCCGACTCTGCCGCGTCGCATTGCCCTCGCCCGCCGCCCGCGCGGCGTCACCTGCGTCGAGGCCGCCGTCGTGCTCGCGGTGATCGCGGTGCTGCTGGGCACCGCGCTGCCGTCGTTCGAGCAGACGCGCCAGCGCCGCCACCTCGAAGGCGTCGCGCTGCAGTTCGAGACCGACGTGCAGCACGCGCGCAGCCTGGCCGTGGCGCGCAACCAGACGGTGCGCATCGGCTTCTTCGGCGGCGACGCGGCGAGCTGCTACGTCGTGCACACCGGCAACGTCGGCGCCTGCACCTGTGGCGCCCAGGGCGCGGTGACCTGCGGCGGCTCCGGGTCGGTCCTGCGCGCCGTGCACGTGGGCGGCCACGGCGCGCCGACGTTGAAGGCCAACGTCAAGGCGATGACCATCGACCCCACCTACGGCACCGTCACCCCGACGGCGTCGGTGCGGGTGCGCATCGCCGACGGCACCGAACTGCGACAGATCGTCAACGTCATGGGGCGCACCCGCTCGTGCACCCCGGCGCCGGGGCTGCCGGGCTACCCCCTGTGCTGAGGCACGACCGCGACGACGGCGCCGCCGACCAACGGTCGGTTTGCGCCGACGGAAGGCAGCCGCCTGCCGTCGGTCGCACCCCCCATAATCGGTGAACTATGTCACGCGTTGGGACGCAAGCGCCGGCGGCCACGGGCACCGCCGGCTTCACGCTCATCGAGGCGATGATCGCCGTCGCGGTGGTCGCGCTGCTGGCCGCCGTCGCGCTGCCGTCGTTCCAGGACGCCATCCGCAAGAGCCGGCGCTCCGACGCGTTCCAGGCGCTGTCGACCGTGCAGCAGGCGCAGGAACGCTGGCGTGGCAACCACGCCGCCTACGCCGCGTCGCTGACCAACGCCGTCGACGACGACGACACGCCCGGGCTGGGCCTGTCGGCAGCCAGCCCGAAGGGCCACTACCTGCTGTCCGTCGGCAACGCCACCGCCACCGGCTACGCCGTCACCGCCGTGCCGGCCGAGGGTTCGTCGCAGGCCAAGGACGGCAACTGCCAGCGCCTGCGCATCCGTGCCGCCGGCGGCAACCTGTCGTACGGGTCCGCCGGCGCGGGCGACGCCGACGCGGCCGACGCCGAATTCGACTGGTCGTCCTCGAACCGCTGCTGGGCCCGATGACCATGCGACAGCGCGGCTTCACGCTGGTCGAGCTGATGATCGCGATCGCGGTCGTCGCCGTCCTGCTGACGCTGGCGGCGCCGTCGTTCTACGACTACATGCGGGTGCAGCGGCTCAAGTCGGTGAACTCGCAGCTGGTCACCGACCTGCAGTTCGCGCGCAGCGAGGCCGCCAGCCGCAACGGCGACGTCTACATCCACTTCAAGACGCTCGCCGACGACGCGAGCATGTCCTGCTACACGATCTACATGATCACGAACGCCGACTGGGAGCTCACCTGCGACTGCACCCAGCCGCCGGGCTCGAGCTGCACCGACGAGCACACGGTCGAGATCCGCACCGTGCAGGTGCCGGTGGGCACCGGGGTGCAGCTGTCGTTGCCGGTGAACCAGCCGGCGTCGTTCGGCTTCATCGCCGAGACGGGCGCGCTGCGCATCGACCACCGGCTGGTCGCCGTGCGCCTCAGCGAGGTGCGGGTGCTCGCGTCGATCGACAGCGCCCGAGTGCTGAGGACCACGGTCGGCCGCTCGGGCCGGCCGACGGTGTGCACGCCCGCCGGCGGCGTGATGGGAGTCGCCTCGTGCTGACCCCGAACCTCGGCCGGCCGCCGCACCGCGCGGCGCAGCGCGGCATCTCGCTGGTCGAGCTGATGGTCGGCATCGCCGTCGGCCTGCTCGTGGTGGCCTCGGCGGCGATGCTCGCGTCGACCCAGCTCACCGACAACCGGCGCCTGCTGCTCGAGACGCAGGTGCACCAGGACCTGCGCGCCGCCGCCGACATCGTCACGCGCGAACTGCGCCGCGCGAGCCACTGGCAGGGGGCCGACCGCGGCGTCTGGACGCCCGACGCCGCGCCGCAACCCAACCCCTACGCCGGCGTCAGCCCGACGTCGGCGGGCGCGACGCAGGTCGACTACCGCTACCGCCGCAACTCCGGCGAGGACGGCCCGTTCGGCTTCAAGCTCGAAGGCGCCACGCTGAAGACGCGCATGGGCGAAGCCGGCTGGCAGGAACTGACCGACCCGAAGACGCTGCGGATCACCGCGTTCGCCGTCACGCCGAACCACCAGACGCTGGCGCTGGCCTGCGCCACCCCCTGCGGCGGCGTGGCCGAGCCCGCCTGCCCGACGCTGACGGTGCGCGAGTTCGTCGTCGACGTCACCGGCCAGGCCGTGTCGGACCCCGCCGTGCAGCGCAGCCTGCGCACCGTCGTGCGCGTGCGCAACGACGACGTGCAGGGCCAATGCCCCGCCTGACGCCCCGCCTGACGCCGCTCCGCCTGAATCCCGCCGTCCCCGCCATGACGCCACCCCGCCGCCCCAACGCCCCACGTGCCGTGCCGCGTGCCGCGCCCCGCGCCGGCCAGCGCGGCGCCGCGGCGCTCGTCGTGGTGCTGCTGCTGCTGCTGATCGTCGCGCTGGTGGCCGCCTACACCAGCCGCAACCTCATCTTCGAGCAGCGCACGTCGGCCAACCAGTACCGCTCCACGCAGGCGCTCGAAGCGGCCGAGGCCGGCGTCGAGTGGGCGCTGACGCTGCTCAACGCCGGGCGCATCGACGCGCAGTGCCAGCCGCACACCGATCCGTCGACTCCCGACACCACGTTCCGCCAGCGTTACCTGCAGATCGCCGCCGACACCGGCCGGGTCACGGCGCTGAAGTACGACAAGGACGCCGACGGCGTGGCCGAGGAACCGCTGCGCCCGGCCTGCGTGTTCGACGGCAGCGACTGGCGCTGCAGCTGCCCCACCGCCGCCGCCCCTGCGCTGGCCGAGCCCGCCGGCGCCGGCCCGTTGCCGGCGTTTCGCGTGCGCCTGTACGACGCGCCCGACAACCCGGTGGAGCCGCCGTACCCCGCCGGTGTCGTCCGTATCGAAGCCACCGGCTGCACCCGCCTCGACGCCGCGCCCGGCCAGATCTGCGCCGACGCCACCTCACCGGGCGACGCGCAGGCGCGCGTGACGGTGCTGGCCGCCTTGAAGGGCGCGCTCGCCGCGGCGCCGGTGGCCGCACTCAGCGTGCGCGGCGAACTCGACGTCGGCGCCGGCCTGCTGCGCGCGGTCAACGGCGCGCACGGCGCCAGCGGCATCACCGTGCTCACCGGCGACGCCGCCCTCCAGGGCACGCCGCTGCTGCTGGCCACCACGCCGGGCACGCCGCCGGAGGCCTCGGTGGTCGAGAACGACCCGCGCCTGTCCGACGCCTCGCTCACGCCCGAGCGCATGTTCACCGGCGTGTTCGGCGCCGCGCGCGACACGTACCGCCAGCAACCGGCCAGCGTGGAACTGGCCTGCAACCCCACCTGCAGCGGCGCCGCCGTGCGCGACCTCGTGCGGCTCGACCCGGGCCGCATCGTCTGGGTCGGCGGCAGCCTCGACCTCGACACCACCGAGCCGATCGGCACCGCCGCCGAGCCGGCGCTGCTGGTCGTCAACGGCGACCTGACGGCCAGCCAGTCCGGCGCGGTCGTCAACGGCGTCGTCTACCTGACCGGTGCGCAGTGGTCCGGCGCGGCCACCACGGTGCGCGGCGCCGTCGTCGCCGAGTCGGCGCTGACGCTGTCGGGCACCGGCCCGCTCACCGTCGAGCACGACGCCCCGACGCTCGAGCGCCTGCGCAGGACGCACGGGTCGTTCGTGCGCGTGCCGGGCAGTTGGAGGGACTTCTGATGCCCGCCGCGCACCGCCGGCGCGCCGCGCGCGGCGTCTCGCTGATCGAGGCGCTGGTCGCGCTGGCGGTGATGACCTTCGGCATGATCGCCTACGTCGGCCTGCAGAGCACGCTGCGCCAGACCGGCGACGTCGCCAGGCAGCGCAGCGAGGCGGTGCGCATCGCGCAGGAGGCCGTCGAGCAGTGGCGTGCCTACGTGGCCACCGGCGAAGTCGCCGACGAAGTCGACTACACCGACATCGACAGCCTGCCTCCCGAGACGGCCGACGGCGCCGACGCCAACACCGCGTTCACGCTGACGCGCACCGTCGTCGACGCCGCCGCCGACGCCGCGTCGGCCCCGGCCGCGCCGCGCATGAAGACGCTGGTGGTCGACGTGGACTGGCTGGGACGCGACGGCACCGAGCCGCAGTCGGTGCGGCTGAGCACGACGATCACCGCGGTGCCGCCCGAACTGGCCGGCACGCTGCGGCTGGCGCCCACCGGCGCGCCGATCGGCGGGCCCGCCGGCCGGCACCCGGCGATCCCGCTCGAAGCGGTCGACGAAGGCGCCACCAGCCGCTTCCACCCGCCCCAGCCCGACGGCGGCACCGTGTCGTGGGTGTTCGACGACGCCACCGGCGTGATCACGCAGATCTGCGCCACCACGACCGACTGCACGGCCGTCGCGGCGTTCCTGCTGCGCGGCTACGTGCGCTTCGCCACCGGGCCGACCCAGCCCGCCGCTGCCGACGCCGAGGTGCCGCCCAGCCCGGCGCTGCCGGTGCAGGTGGCGGTGCAGCGCACGTACCCGTCGGCTTCGACCGTGGCCTGCCGCCAGCAGCTGGGCGCGTCCGACGTGCGCTACTTCTGCGCCGTGCCGGTCGACCCGGCCGACACCCCGCCGCGCTGGGCCGGTCGGTCGGTCATCAACGGCCTGGACCTCGCCGCCGACCTGGCCGACAGCGACCCCGACCGCTACCGCGTGTGCCGCTACACCCCGTACCGCGACCACCGTGCCGTCGGCACCGGCGCGCCGCCGATGCGCAACCAGGACCACCCGCGCGACTACGGCGCCCCGCCGCCCGACGCCTCGAAACGCGGCGTCGACGCGCCGCTGCTGAACCAGAACTTCCTCGTCATCCGCGCCGGCGACGGCAGCACGCCGTTCGACTGCCCCGACGACGACGCGTCGACGGCGTACGTCGACGGCACGACCTGGCATCACCAGCCGCCGGCCCCGTAGCCGGCCTGCATCGACGACCCACTCGCGGGTCGCGCCCCGCGCGGCACGGCGGTACGTCACCGGGTTCCCCCGGCGACCCGACCGCGGCCGGCGGCGTCACCCCACCGCCTGTCAGGTTTCCTTACAAGCTCAGGCCGCCGGCGCCCGGGGCGCAGGGACCGGCGCGAGCGGTGGGACGCAAGTTCATGAATATCAAAGGGTTTTTGGTTTCGACGGCAACCTGGCACGGGATCTGCAATCTGCCCATCGAACCGTTCCCGCGCCGCCATGCGGCAGCCCTCGCGACAGCCGGGTCGGGCGCTTCGACGGTTTGGGCATCAGTGATCGTGGATTCACTCCGGAGAGGGAACGAAGATGAGCAACAAACCGAGATTGAAGCTGCTGGCGGCAGCCAGTCTGGCCGCCGCCGCCCTGCTGGCCGGCGGGTCGGCCGCGGCGGCGCCCCTGCCGGCAGGCTACACCTGCGTCGGCGGCAGCCATTGCGGCACGCTGGGCCCGGATGGCGACGTAACGGCGTCTCCGCAGGGCGGCGACTACGGCTACGTGTCGACCAACGGCGCCAGCGGCAACAACGGCGACCTGAACATCGGTTCCGAGACCAACAGTTCGGTGGCCCGATCGCCGACGTTTGGCGCCGCGGTCGGCGACGCGCTGAACTTCTACTTCAACTACGTCACCTCCGACGGGTCCGGTTACATCGAGTACTCGTGGGTGAAGCTGATCAACTCCGGCACGGCGGCGGAAACCATCCTGTTCACCGCGCGCACCACGCCGACCGGCAATACCGTGCCTGGGTTCGGGCTGCCCGGACTGGCCCCGGGTGTCACGCTGACACCGGCAACCACCGAGATCATCGATGGGCTGACCAACTGGAGCCCGCTCGGCGGCTACAGCGGCGCGTGCTTCGCCGGCATTGGGCAAGGCTGCGGTCAGACCGGCTGGATCGAGATGGACTACGCCATTCCCGACGCCGGCAACTACTACCTCGAGTTCGGCGTCGTCAACTGGTCGGACCAGATCTACGACAGCGGGCTGGCGTTCGACGGCATCACGATCGCCGGCGAACCGATCGACCCGAACCCCGCGCCCGAGCCCGCCACCCTCGCCCTGACCGGGCTGGCGCTGGCCGGTCTGGCGGCGTCGCGCCGGCGCCGGCGCGGCTGACCCGCGCGGCGCGCCGCGATCCGCCCGGGCGACGGTCCGGGCGGATCGCCGGCCAAGCCGGGCGGCTCGACACCCTCACGGGCGCCTGCGGGCGCCCGTCGCGCTTCGCGGGCCGGTGCGCGGCGCGCGCGGCCCCCGCTAGACTGCGCCGATGCACGACGCCGTCGATCGCGCCCACCTGCAGCGGGCGCTGGCCCTGGCCGAACGCAGCGTCGGCCTGTCCGACCCCAACCCCCGCGTCGGCTGCGTGATCGCCGGCGACGGCTGGACGGCCGAGGGGTTCACGCAGCGCGCCGGCGGCGCGCACGCCGAAGTCGCCGCGCTGCAGGCCGCACGCGCCGCCGGGCACGACCCGCGCGGCAGCACCGTCTACGTCACGCTCGAGCCCTGCGCGCACTTCGGCCGCACGCCGCCTTGCTGCGACGCGCTGGCCGACGCCGGCGTCGGCCGCGTGGTGGTGGCGGTCGGCGACCCGAACCCGCTGGTGGCCGGCCAGGGCCTCGCGCGGCTGCGCGCCGCCGGCGTCGCGGTGGTGATGGCGCACGAGGCCGACGCCGGCGTCGCCGCCGCGGCGCGCGAGCTGAACATCGGCTTCTTCTCGCGCATGCAGCGCCGCCGGCCGTGGGTGCGGATGAAGGTGGCGGCGTCGTTCGACGGGCGCACGGCACTCGCCAACGGCGTCAGCCAGTGGATCACCGGCGAGGCGGCGCGCGCCGACGGCCACGCGTGGCGGCGGCGCGCCGGCGCGGTGCTCACCGGCATCGGCACCGTGCTCGAGGACGACCCGCGGCTGGACGTGCGCCACGTGCCCACCGTGCTGCAGCCGCTGCGCGTGGTGGTCGACGCGCGGCTGCGCACGCCGCCCGCGGCGCGGCTGCTGCAGCCGCCGGGCGACGTGCTGATCTACCACGCCGGCGACGGTGCCCACGCCGCCTACGGCGCCGATGCCGGCGACACCACCGGCACCGCCGATGGCGCCGATGCCACCGCCGCGCGGGCCGCCGCGCTGCGCGAACGCGGCGCCGAACTGGTGGCGCTGCCCGACGCGCACGGCAAGGTGGACCTGGCGGCGATGCTGCTCGACCTGGGCCGGCGCGACGTCAACGAACTGCACGTCGAGGCCGGGCACAAGCTCAACGCGTCGCTGCTGCGCACCGGCCGGGTCGACGAGCTGCTGGTGTACCTGGCGCCCAAGCTGATCGGCATCGGCCGCGAGATGGCCGCCTTCGGCCCGCTGGAACGCCTGGCCGACGCGCTGCCGCTGCGCTGGCACGCCGTCGACCGCGTCGGCGACGACCTGCGCATCCTCGCGCGGCTGCCTTGCGCGGCCGAGGTCGACCGCGCAGGCGCCTGACGCACGCCGCCCGCCCCGCCGGCCGGCCCGCCCAACGGCCCGTCCGCCGCCCCACCCGCCGCCCTGCCCGGCGGCCCGCCCGCCGCCCTGCGACAATCGCCGCCATGTTCACCGGCATCGTCACCGCCGTCGGCCGCATCGTCGCATCGACCCCGCTGGGCAGCGGCCGCGAGCACGGCCGCCGCCTCACCGTCGAGACCCCCGCCGGCTGGCTGGCCGAGGCGGTGCCCGGCGACAGCATCGCGCTCAACGGCGCGTGCATGACGGTGACCTCGCTCGACGCCGCCGCGTCGCAGTTCACGGTGGACGTGTCGGCCGAGAGCCTGGCGCGCACCGCCGGGCTCGACGGCACCGGCACGGTGAACCTGGAACAGGCGCTGCGCGCCCACGACCGGCTCGGCGGCCACCTGGTCAGCGGCCACGTCGACGGCATCGGCCAGGTCACCCACTTCGCGCCGGTGGGCGAGTCGTGGGAACTGCGCGTGCTCGCGCCCAAGGACCTGGCGCGTTTCCTGGCCTACAAGGGCTCGGTGGCGGTCAACGGCGTCAGCCTCACGGTGAACCGCGTCGACGACCGCGCCGACGGCTGCGAGTTCAGCATCAACGTGATCCCGCACACGGTGCAGCACACCACGCTGGGCACGCTGGCCGCCGGCTCGCGCGTGAACCTGGAAGTCGACCTGATCGCGCGCTACGTCGAGCGCATGCTGCGCCCGGCGTGAATGCCCGCGCCGGCGGCGGCAGCGCCCGCCGTCATTCCAGCATCGCCATCAGCCGCCCCAGCGCGTCGTCGACGACGTCGGGCGGCGCACGTTCCACCCGGCGTGCACCGCGCGCAGCGAGGTCGAGCAAGCGGATCTTGTTGACCAGCGCGACGCCCTGCGTCTTGCAGCCCGTGCCGGTCAGCGACACCGCGAACCCGGCATGGCGCGCGTGGTCGCCGCCCTGCGTGGTCGGGGCGACGAGCACGTCGCCGAGCCCGTTGAAGTCCTTCGTCGTCAGCACCAGTGCCGGCCGTGCCTCGCCGCGCATCTCGTGCCCGGCGACGGGCTCCAGGCCGACCCTCACGATGTCGCCGCGGTCGAAGGCGGGCCTCACCACACCTCCTGCCCGACGGGGCGTCAATCAATGTTGAACATCCGGTCGGCCCCTTGGCCGTGCGCCGCGCGCACGGTCGAGCGCCGCTGTCCGGCGACGCCGCCGGCCGGCGGCGACGAGGGCCGCCACCTACAATCGCGCCCCATGATCTCCCCCGTCCCCGAACTGGTGGCCGAGCTGGCCGCCGGGCGCATGGTGATCCTCGTCGACGAGGAGGACCGCGAGAACGAAGGCGACCTGGTGCTCGCGGCCGACCACGTCACGCCCGAGGCCGTCAACTTCATGGCGCGTTTCGGCCGCGGGCTGATCTGCCTGACGCTCACGCGCGCGCACTGCGAACGCCTGCAACTGCCGCCGATGGCCACGCGCAACGGCACGCGCCACGGCACCGCGTTCACGGTGTCGATCGAGGCCGCCGAGGGCGTGAGCACCGGCATCTCGGCGGCCGACCGCGCGCACACCGTGAAGACCGCGGTGGCACGCGACGCGAAAGCCAGCGACCTCGTGCAGCCCGGCCACGTGTTCCCGCTGCAGGCGCAGGACGGCGGCGTGCTGATGCGCGCCGGGCACACCGAAGCCGGTTGCGACCTCGCGGCAATGGCCGGGCTGACACCGGCGGCCGTCATCTGCGAGATCATGAAGGACGACGGCACCATGGCGCGGCTCGACGACCTGGTGCTGTTCGCGCGCGAGCACGGGCTGAAGATCGGCACCATCGCCGACCTGATCGCCTTCCGCAGCCAGAACGAGACGCTGATCGAGCGCCTGGGCCGCCGCCCGCTGGCCACGCCCTGGGGCCCGTTCGACTGCACCGTCTTCAAGGACCGCACCGGCGGCGTGCACCTGGCACTGAGCCTGGGCCAGTGGCGCGAGGCCGAGGACGAGGTGCTGGTGCGCGTGCACGAGCCGCTGTCGCTGATGGACGTGCTGGACGCCGGCGCGAAGGCGCATTCGTGGCCGCTGGCCGACGCGCTGCGCGCGCTGCAGGCCGAGGGCCGCGGCGTGGCGGTGCTGCTGAACTGCGGCGACGACGCCGCCGGCCTGCTGGCGCAGGCGCTGCCCACGGCCGCCGCGCCTGCCGCCCCGCGCCGCGAGATGGACCTGCGCACCTACGGCGTGGGCGCGCAGATCCTGCGCCACCTGGGCGTGTCGCGCATGAAGCTGCTGGGCCGCACGCAGCGCATGCCCAGCATGACCGGCTACGGCCTCGAGGTCACCGGTTTCGTCACCGACCCCGCGGCCGCTGCTGCGCAGCCTCGACCATGAAAGACGGCGACCCCGGCCGCGCCGAGGCGCTGGACGGCGCCGGACTGCACGTGGGCATCGTGCGCGCGCGCTTCAACGACGCCATCACCCGCCGTCTGGCCGACGCCTGCCTGGCCGAGCTGGCCGCGCTGGGCGTGGCCGGGCGGCACGTGCGCGTGGTCGACGTGCCCGGCGCGCTGGAGGTACCGATCGCGCTGCACGCGCTGGCCGAGCGCGACGAGTTCGACGCGCTGGTCGCGCTGGGCTGCGTGATCCGCGGCGAGACCTACCACTTCGAACTGGTCGCCAACGAAAGCGGCGCCGGCGTCAGCCGCGTGGCGCTGGACCACGGCGTGCCGGTGGCCAACGCCATCCTCACCGTCGAGAACGAGGCCCAGGCCTGGGCGCGCGCCGACGACAAGGGCCGCGACGCCGCACGCGTGGCGGTGGAGATGGCGCGCCTGCTGGACGACTTGCTGTGACCGGACCCACCAAGGCCGCCCCGCCACGCCGCGGCGGCCGCCCCAACCCGCACCAGGCGCGCCGCCGTGCGCGCGAGCTGGCGCTGCAGGGCCTGTACGAGTGGCTGGTCGGCGGCGGCGACGCCGGCGCCATCGACGCGCACATGCGCGAGCAGGACGGCTTCGCCCAGGCCGACCGCGTGCACTTCGACGCGCTGCTGCACGGCTGCATCGACCAGGCCGCCGACCTCGACGCGCAGCTCGCGCGCCACGTCGACCGCAAGACCACCGAGCTGAGTCCGGTGGAGCACGCGGTGCTGATGATTGGTGCTTACGAATTGAAGCACTGTGTCGACATTCCTTACAAAGTGGCGATCAACGAAGCCGTCGAACTGGCCAAGGCCTTCGGCGGCACCGACGGCCACAAGTACGTGAACGGGGTGCTCGACAAGGCGGCGGCGGAGTTGCGGGCCGTCGAGGTGCAGGCGGCGCGGGCCGCGCGCGGAGGCTGACGGCGCGTCGGCGGCGAAGGCGCCGCCGGACATCGATGGACGCGACCGTTGCGCGCCGTTACGTGCCAGGCGACTCAAGTCGCGGGCGGGTCGGCCGCAAACATGCATAACCGGCGCGTTGCGCCCGGGACGCCATCCGTCGCCGACCCATCGCCGCCTCGACCGGAGCCCGACATGCCCTCGACCCGCGCATCGCGCACGCGCCGAAACGCACCCAGCCTGCTTGTTACCCAAACTTACCGGCAGTTCGCGGCACGCAGGCGCCCGAAGCCCTAGCATTGTCGCCATCGCAGTAACTGTTTTCGCAATCTGAAAAGGGCAAATCCCGCGAAAGCGGGAGACGCAAAGTCAACGGTCTAACGGGCCCAGGCCCCAGGACGGCAGGACTGCCAGATTCAGCGGCCTCGAACCGATCCTGCGTTTCGAGGCCAGCGCGATCGCCGAGTTGTTGCCGACCACCCCGGTGATCGGGCACAGCGAAGTCGCACTCGAATCCGGTTCCGCCGTGCGTGGGGTTGCAGTGCGCCCAGGGCTTAACGGAGCTCAATCGTGTCGACTCACACACCCCGAACCGCTCGCCGCCCGGTGCGCAGCGCGGCGCGCACGCTGGCCGCCCCCCTGGCTGCCGGCCTGATCACGCCGGCGCTGGCGGCATCGCTGCTGTTCGCCGCCTCGACGGCCGGCGCCGCGCCGCCCGAACGGTCGGCCGAGGGGCCGTGGCTGAAGGGCCGCCTCGTGGTGGTGCCCAAGCCGGGGCTGCCGGACCACCAGCTCGACGGCATCACCGGCAAGGAAGGCGGCAAGCGCAGGCGCATGGGCGCCAGCAGGCTGCACCTGATCGAACTGCCGGCCCATGTGCGCGAGAGCAACGTGCTCCAGCGGCTGAGGAACGATCCGAACATCGAGGCGGCCGAGCTCGACACGTTGATCCCGCCCGACAGCAGCAACGACCCTTTCCTCGGCAGCCAGTGGCACCTGCCGAAGATCGGCGCGGCGGAAGTCTGGGGCGTGACCAAAGGTGCGGGGGTCACGATCGCGGTGCTCGACTCCGGGGTCGAGGCGAGTCACCCCGACCTGAAGGACCGGCTGGTGGCCGGCTACAACTTCTACGACCGCAACACCAATACGGCCGACGTCTACGGGCACGGCACGAAGGTCGCCGGCGCTGCGGCGGCAACGCTGAACAACGGCACCGGCGTGGCCTCGGTCGCAGGCGCGGCGCGCATCATGCCGATCCGCGTCACCGGCACCAACGGCTACGCGTCGCTGAGCGCGCTCGTCGAGGGGATCATGTACGCGGCCGACCGCGGCGCACGCATTGCGAACGTCAGCTTCGCCGCCAGCGGCTACACGACGATCCGCAGCGCCGCGCAGTACATGAAGGACAAGGGCGGCCTGGTTTTCGTGAGCGCCGGCAACAGCGGCATCGATCCGGCGGAGTCGACCACCTCGTCGCTGGTCGTCGTGTCGGCGACCGACAGCAAGGACGCGAAGACGAGTTGGTCCAACTTCGGCAACCACGTGCACCTCGCGGCGCCCGGATCGGGCATCTACAGCACCGCGATGGGACAGAAGTACGCTTCGGTGTCCGGCACCTCGTTCGCGGCACCGATCACGGCGGCCACCGCGGCCCTCGTGATGTCCGCGAACCCCAAACTGGGCAGCAACGAAGTCCAGAGCATTCTGTACGACACGGCCGTGGACCTCGGCACCGGCGGGCGGGATCCGCAATTCGGTCACGGCCGCATCGATGCGGCGGCGGCGGTCTACGCGGCGCTCGGCTCGTCGAACACGCCGACCGCCGACACCATGGCGCCCACGGTGACCCTCACGTCTCCCGCAGCCAGTTCGACGGTCGGTGGCCTGTCCAGCGTCAACGTCTCGGCCAGCGACAACGTCGGCGTGGCCAAGGTGGAGCTCTTTGTCAACGGCAGCCGGATCGGCACCGACAACAGCGCGCCGTTCAGCTTCAGCTGGGACACGACGACGGTCGCCAACGGCATGGCCAATCTGGTCGCGCGGGCGTGCGACGCGGCGGGCAACTGCAGCGATTCGGCCGTCGTCGCCGTGAACGTGGCCAATGCCTCTGCTGGCACGCCCCCCGCGCCCGGCGGCGACAAGGCGCCCCCCGTGCTGGCGTTCAAGCACCCCAGCGACGGCCAGGTGTTCGGGTCCAACGTCTACAAGGTCGAAGGGGTGGCGACCGACGACAGCGGCGTCGGCGGCATCTCGATGTCGCTGTACATCGACGGCGTCAAGAAACGCTCGAGCAGCGGCACCGGCAAGGTGGCCGCCAACTGGGACGCACGCAAACTCGCACCGGGCACCTACACCTTCCGGCTCGATGCCGTCGACGCGGCCGGCAACGCGTCGTCGACGTCGATCAAGGTGACGCGCAAGTAGTGCAACATCTCGGGCGGGCACCGTCACCCGCGCGGCGGGCCTTGCACGGCCTGCAGACCGCTGCCGTGCGGCGGCGGCCGCACGGCTCTCGGCACGTAGCGGCGGCAGCGGGCAGCAGCAGCGGGTGACGCGCTCGCGGCCGCCGCATCGCACGTCGTCGTCGGGGCGAAGGCCACCCCATCAGGCGCCGCGGTCTGCCGTGACCCGCGGCGCCTTCGAGGCCGCGCGCTGCCGGGCTCAGGCCCCGGTGCCGCGACGGCGACGCGTCGCCAGACCCATCGCACCGAGGCCACCGGCGAGCAGCGCGAGGCTGCCGGGCAGCGGCACTTCGCTCGGGGGCAGGCGATCTCGCAGCAGCAGGAAGTCCTGGCTCGTGTCCTTGGTGAGCACGTAGACGTCGAACGCGTTATCGCCGCCCTCGGAACCCGCCAGGTAGGCGTCGGCCTTTTCGCGCAGCGAATCGTTGCCGGACTTCGATTCGAGGAAGTTGCCGTCGGCGAGGCTCAGATCCTGGTCGACCGGCTTCTCGTAGATGATCTCCCAGATCGCCAACTGCGCCGCGGCCGACTCGAAGGCCGTGTCGACCGGGTCGGCCAGGGTGCCGAGATAGGTCATCAGCGAGCCCACCCGCCACGCAATCGCGGATGCATCGCCGTCCCAATGTGCGTAGTTCTCACCTGCGACGACCTCGTAGCCGCTCATCGACGAGAACGAGAAGGTCTCGACGTACTCCACGCAGTACGTGATCAGCGCGCCGTTGAAGCCATCCGCGAACCCGCTGGTGCTCCCCGTGAACGCGCCGGCATTGACGGTGCTCGCCCCGAACGTGGGCGAGCCCGGGCTGACGTTCTTCGCGGTGACCTGCTGCGAGCCCCACGCGAAACCGGTGAGGGTGACGTTGCCGGCGTGCGCCGCACCCACGGCGAGCGCCGACGCCGCGAATGCGACGACGGGGATGATCTTGGTCACGTGCACGTTGACTCCAGGCGATGTGAATGAACTGATTCGGGTTCCGCGGGCCGCTCGATGCACGCGCCCGTGGCTCTTGATGCAATCCCAAGCAGGAACGATGCCAGCCTCTAAGTCGTTGTCGGCATTGATGCTTTTCAGACCGCATCGAACCGCTGGCAAATTCCCCGACGGTGTGCCCGCCGCGCCTGCCGCACCCGGGCGGAGGTCTGGGCGCGCCACGTCGCACGACGATGCGAGCCAAACGAAACGGCCCGCAGGCGTCGCCGCCTGCGGGCTCGTCGAGGGTCTGCCCCGGGCTGCGCCGCCCGGATTCAGCCGCGTGCCGACTTGCGGCGCCGCGCCGCGGCCGCGCCCAGCAGGCCCAGGCCGACCAGCGCCAGCGTTGCCGGCTCGGGCACTTGCTCAGGCGGCAGCAGGTCGCTCTTCAGCGCCACGTTGCCCAGCAGATACGCCACGTTTTCCTTCTTTTCGGCCGTCCAGAACGACGTGAACGGATTCACGCCGTCCTCGTCGAGCGAGAAGCCGATGATGTTCAGCGAGTACGTATCGATCGTGACACCGTTGTTGACCTCGAAGCTGTCGGACGTCGCGAGCCAGTTCGCGATGACGCGATCGGCGCAACCGTTGACGTTCACGCCCCACCCATTCGTACCACCGTTAGCGCAAGGGTTCGCGCCGTTGTCGGTCTCCCAGTGCGAGAACGCGTACTCGAACTCCAGGTCGTCGCCGACCAGCGTGGCATCGACATAGACGTCGGCCTTGATGCGCAGCTTGATGCCGGTGATGCTCGACCCCGCGTTGATCGGGAAGTTCTGGTGCGTGAAGGTCCCCAGCACCTGGTTGGGCGACGGCGACGGCGGCACGACGAACTCGATCGGCTGTGCAGCGACGTCGTAGTCGTAGCCGCTTTGCTGACCACCTGGTCCGCCTGTACCCCAGCGTGCGTAAGGCGCCGTCGTGCCGTTGGCGTAGTAGTCCACGTTCGCGGCCGGGTTGCCGTCGTACCACGTGGCCGTGATGTCCTGCAGCGAGACGGTGGCTGCCTGCGCCGCGACCGCCGCGAGCATCGAGGTGGCCAGGGCGAGCGCGGAGATCATCGGGGACTTCTTCATGGAACCTCCTGTTCAGGTCGAGTTTGCAGTGTCATGCGCCCGATCGACCCGATCGCGCGACCGGTGTCGCAGACTCACAGTCAACGCGTGCACGAAGCGTGCCACATGCGCAAGTCATTGATCTGTAAGGACCCTGTCTCGCGTTGGCGGAAAATGGAAGTGCGTTTGTAACGGTTTCCGACAGGTTGCGATCGCTCGGCGGTCGTCCGCCACCGGCCCGTCGCCGACGATGCACGCGAGCGGCGGCGCGCGCCGGTGCCGCCGGGCACGCGCGGCACCCGAACCCGTGACGCATTGCCGCGCACCGTGCCTCGGCACCCATTCATGGGGATGACCGCCCTGCAGTGCTGTTGCAGCATCCGCCCCGTCGACTAGTGTCAATTGCGTCGACAGCCGGGTCTTGGATCCGGCACTCCGCCCGTCGCGGTCCGGCGAGCCATCGTCCGACGCAACTCCACACCCAATGATCCGCATCTTCAACCACTACCTGCACCGCCGCACGCTGATGCAGGTGATGTTCGACCTCGGCCTGATCCTGGTCGTGGTGATGGGCATGAGCATGGGCACGCTGGGCGGGGCCGGCGCCGGGTTCGCGCTGCCTGCTGCTGGCCGCGTGCGTGTTCGTCATCAACACCGCCACCGGCTTCTACGAGTACGCGCACAACCGCTCGCTGCTGCAGTCGCTGGCGCGCGCCACGGTGGCCATCCTGATCGCGCTGCCGCTGGCGTGGCTGATCTTCGGGCTGCTGCCGCCCAGCGTTCTGGGGCGCGACGTGATGCGACTGGCGGCGATGGGCGTGGTGGTGTGGGTGTTCGGCCACCGCGTGGTGGTGGCGCACTCGAAGGCGCAGTCGCTGATCCGCTCGCGCATCCTGGTGTTCGGCGCCGGGCCGTCGGCGCAGCTGGTCGCGCAGACGCTCACGCAGTCGGACCCGCACGCCGAGGTGGTGGGCTTCGTGATGGGCCCCAACGAGACGCAGGCCGCGGTGTCGTCGCACGAGATCCTGAAGTCCGACCGTCCGCTCAGCGACCTGGCACGCGACCTGCGCGTCGACGAGATCGTCGTCGCGCTCACCGAGCGCCGCGGCGGCAGCATGCCGCTGCGCGAGCTGCTCGACTGCAAGCTCTCGGGCGTGCGCGTGCTCGACACCTCGGCGCACTTCGAGAAGGCGCTGGCGCAGATCCGCATCGACCACGTGCACGCCGGCGCGCTGATCTTCGGCCAGGGTTTCAACCAGGGCTGGATGCGCACCGCCATCAAGCGCGTGTTCGACCTGGCGTGCACCGCCCTCCTGCTGCTGCCCGGCGTGCCGCTGATGCTGCTGACCGCGCTGGCCATCAAGCTCGACTCGCGCGGCCCGGTGTTCTACCGCCAGGAGCGCACCGGCTACAACGGCAAGCCGTTCGAGGTGGTCAAGTTCCGCAGCATGCGCGTCGACGCCGAGGGCGACGGCCGGCCGCGCTGGGCGAAGGCCGGCGACGACCGCGTCACGCGCGTCGGGCGCGTCATCCGCAAGCTGCGCATCGACGAGCTGCCGCAGCTGGTCAACGTGCTGCGCGGCGAGATGAGCCTGGTGGGCCCGCGCCCCGAGCGGCCGTATTTCGTCGACCAGCTGACGCAGCAGGTGCCGTTCTACGCGGTGCGCCACAGCATGAAGCCCGGCGTCACCGGCTGGGCGCAGGTGCGCTACCACTACGGCGAGTCGGTCGAGGACGCCAAGCGCAAGCTCGAGTACGACCTGTACTACGTGAAGAACCACTCGCTGTTCCTCGACCTGGTGATCATCCTCGAGACGATCGCGGTGGTGCTGACGGCGCGCGGGTCGCGTTGAGGCGCGCTTCGCGCCGCCCTGCGCCACCCGGCGGTGGCGCGCACGCCGCTCGCGCCGGGGGTTTGGTTATGCTCTCGGCGCTGTCGAGGTGAACGCCATGCCACAGACCTACACCGCCATCGTGAAACAGGCCGGCGATTGCTGGATCGGCTGGATCGAGGAGGTTCCCGGCGTCAACTGCCAGGAGCCAACGCGCGGCGAGTTGCTCGAGACTCTGCGCGCCACGTTGGCCGAGGCGCTCGAGTTCAACCGGCAGGAGGCGCTCGGTGCGGCCGGAGCGGACTTCGAGGAACTGCCGATCGCGGTATGACGGCCCATGAAGCGGCGCGACCTGCTGGCGCACCTGAGCGCTCACGGATGCAGCCTGTTGCGTGAAGGTGCACGCCACTCCTGGTGGCACAACCCTGCGCTCGACCGTCGCAGCGCCGTGCCGCGGCACCGAGATCGACAACAACCTGTCGCGCAAGATCTGTCGTGATCTCGGTGTACCGATCCCGCACCGCTTCTGAGCGCACCCGCGGGCGGGTTGTGTTCTGCCCGGTCCGCGCGACGAGCCAAGTGGCAATGGGGCGGTGCGCGGCGGTCCCGACTGCCTGCGGGCCGCAGGCGGTGACGCGAACGGGGTCAGGCGCCGGGCCGGCCCCATGAACACCCCCGCCGACCTCACCGGCTTCGGCTTCGCCGTGGCGGCGCTGCTGTACGCGGCGTTGGCCGCGCACCTGCTGCGCGGCGACGCGCGCGGCGCGCGGCTGGCGGCGCCGTGGCCGTTCGTCGGCGCGGTGGCGGCCAGCGCGCTGTGGGGCGCGGTGGGCGTGGTCGAGACCTGGGTCACCGGCGACGCCACGGCGCCGTCGGTGGTCTCGGCCGACGTCGCGCGCTACGCGCTGTGGTTCGTGTTCCTGCTCGGCGCGACCCGCGCGCCGGCGGCCGGCGTGGCCGCGTGGCGCGGCTTCGGCGGCATGGGGCTGGCCGGCGCGGCGCTGGTGGCCGCGGTGGCGGCGCTGCTGGCCGCGGCCGCGCTGCACCCGCCCGCGGCGGCGTGGCGCGAACGCGCCGAGCCGCTGCTGCTGCTGGGGCTGGCGGTGCTCGGGCTGCTGCTGGTCGAGCAGCTGTTCCGCAACCTGCCCGAGGACTCGCGCTGGAGCGCCAAGCCGCTGTGCCTGGGGCTCGGCGTGGTGTTCGTGTTCGACCTGTTCCTGTGGTCGCAGGCGGTGCTGTTCACCGAGCTCGACAGCGACGCGCTGGCGGTGCGCGGCGCGGTGCACGCGCTGGCGGTGCCGCTGCTGTTCGTCGCGTCGATGCGCCAGGCCAACCGCGTCGGCCGGCTGAAGGTCTCGCGCGAGGCGGCGTTCCACTCGGCGACGCTGCTGCTGGCCGGCGCGTACCTGCTGTTCATGTCGGCGGTGGGCTACTACGTGCGCTACACCGGGGGCGAGTGGGGGCGCGCGCTGCAGATCGCGCTGCTGGTGGCCGCGCTGGCCGGGCTGGCGGTGCTGGTGGTGTCGGGCACGGTGCGCGCGCGGCTGCGCGTGTTCCTCAACAAGCACCTGTTCCACTACCGCTACGACTACCGCAAGGAGTGGCTGCAGTTCACGTCGCGGCTGACGGCCACCACGTCGCCGCAGGAGCTGGGCACGTCGGTGGTCCACGGGCTGGCCGACCTGGTCGAGAGCCCGGCCGGCGCGCTGTGGGTGCGCAGCGCCGACGGCGCCGCGTTCGTCAACGCCGGCAGCTGGAACATGCCGCCGGTGGCGGCGCGCGACGGCGCCGACTCGCCGTTCGCCGGGTTCCTCGTCGAGCGCGGCTGGATCGTCGACCTCGACGAGCTGCGCCGCGACCCCGCGCGCTACGACGACGTCGAGCTGCCCCCCGGCGTGCGCGACGCGCCGCAGGCGTGGCTGGTGGTGCCGCTGATCGTCGGCGACGAGCTCACCGGCTACGTCGTGCTGGCGCACCCGCGCACGCCGCTGGAGCTCGACTGGGAGGTCACCGACCTGCTGAAGACCGCCGCGCGGCAGGCCGCGGCGTTCGTCGCGCAGGTGCAGGCCACCGAGGCGCTGCTCGAGGCGCGCAAGTTCGACGCCTTCAACCGCATGTCGGCGTTCGTCGTGCACGACCTGAAGAACATCGTGACACAACTCTCGCTGCTGCTGAAGAACGCCCAGCGCCACCGCGACAACCCCGAGTTCCAGCAGGATATGCTGGCCACCGTCGAGAACTCGCTCGACAAGATGCGCCAGCTGATGCTGCAGCTGCGCGAGGGCCGCGCCCCGGCCGCCGGCCGGCCCAGCGGCGTCGACCTGGCGCCGATCGCCGAGCGGCTGGCGACGATGGCGCGCGAGCGCGGGCGCGAGGTGGAGGTGAAGGTGGTCGACCGCGTGATGACCCGCGGGCACGAGGAGCGCGTCGAGCGCGTGCTCGGGCATCTGGTGCACAACGCGCTCGACGCGACGCGGCCCGACCAGCGCGTGTGGCTGACGCTGCAGCGCGCCAGCGGCCAGGCGCGCATCGAGGTCGGCGACCGCGGGCACGGCATGTCGCCCGAGTTCGTCGCCAACCGGCTGTTCAAACCGTTCAGTTCGACGAAAAGGACCGGCATGGGCATCGGCACCTTCGAGAGCTTCCAGTACGTGCAGGAACTGGGTGGCAAGATCGAGGTCCAGAGCGAGGAAGGCGTCGGCACGGTGGTCACGCTGCTGATGCCGCTGTTCGACAGCGGCAGCGACGAGCGCCCGGCCGCGCTGCGCGCCTGATCCCCGCCGAGCCCGAGGTCACGCCCTTCCCGCCCCGCATGAGCGCCACCCGCCAGCCACCGCTGCTGATCGTCGAGGACGACCTTGCGCTGCAGAAGCAGATCAAGTGGTCGCTCGACGCCTGGGAGGCGGTGACCGCGCACGACCGCGACAGCGCACTGGTGGCGATGCGCCGCCACGCCCCGGCGGTGGTCACGATGGACCTGGGGCTGCCGCCCGACCCCGACTCGACGTCCGAAGGGTTCAGGCTGCTCGAGCAGCTGCTCGACGCCGACCCGAACGTGAAGGTCATCGTGCTGACGGGCCAGAACGACCAGGCCAACGCGCTGAAGGCGATCGCGCTGGGCGCCTACGACTTCTTCGCCAAGCCGTTCGAGCCCGAACTGCTGAACCTGACGATCGCACGCGCCTACCGCGTGTGGGAGCTGCAGACCGAGAACCAGCGGCTGCAGCAGATGCACCAGCCCGATGCGCTGGCCGGGCTGATCACGCGCGACGCAGCGATGCTGCGCCTGTGCCGCACGATCGAGAAGGTCGCGCCCAGCAACGCCACCGTGATGCTGCTCGGCGAGTCGGGCACCGGCAAGGAGGTGCTCGCGCAGGGCCTGCACGAGGCGAGCAGGCGCAAGGGCAAGTTCGTCGCGATCAACTGCGCGGCGATCCCCGAGAACCTGCTCGAGAGCGAACTCTTCGGCTACGAGAAGGGCGCGTTCACCGGCGCCGCGAAGACGACGCCCGGCAAGATCGAGACCGCCGACGGCGGCACGCTGTTCCTCGACGAGATCGGCGACCTGCCGCAGCCGCTGCAGTCCAAGCTGCTGCGCTTCCTGCAGGAGCGCAAGGTCGAGCGCCTCGGCGGGCGGCAGGAGATCGCGATCGACGTGCGCGTGGTCTGCGCGACGCACCAGGACCTGCAGGGGCAGATCCGCGACGCCCGCTTCCGCGAGGACCTGTACTACCGGCTGGCCGAGATCGTCGTCGAGATCCCGCCGCTGCGCGAGCGCCAGGGCGACGCGGTGCTGCTGGCGCACGCGTTCCTGCGCCGCTTCGCGCAGGAGCAGCGGCGCCACCTGACGTTCACCGACGAGGCGCTGACCGCGATCGACCGCCACCCCTGGCCGGGCAACGTGCGCCAGCTGCTCAACGTGGTCAAGCGCGCGGCGATCATGGCCGAGGGCCAGCGCGTGGGCTGCGACGACCTCGGCTTGCCCGCCGCCGCGACCGACGACGCCGCCGCCGACCCCGACACGCTCGACCTGCGCGCCGTGCGCGAGCGCGCCGAGCGCCAGGCGGTGGTCGCCGCGCTGGCACGCACCAACGACAACATCGCCAAGGCGGCCGAACTGCTCGGCGTCAGCCGCCCGACCCTGTACGACCTGCTGCACCGGCTCGCGATCAAGACCTGAGCGCCGCGCCGCACGAGCCACGACCACCGACGGAAGTACCCCCATGCGCACGCCCCGCCCCCTGATCGCCGCCATCGCCGCCGCCGCACTGCTCGCCGCCTGCGGCGGCGGCGACAGCCCCGAGTCGCTGATCGCCTCGGCGCGCGAGTACATCGCGAAGAAGGACCACACGGCAGCGATCATCCAGCTGAAGAACGCGCTGCAGAAGGACATCAACTCGGCCGAGGCGCGGTTCCTGCTGGGCCAGTCGCTGCTGGCCAACGGCGACCCGGTGGGCGCCGCGGTCGAGCTGCGCAAGGCGCGCGACCTGAAGCACCCCGACGCGCAGGTCGTGCCGCTGTTGGCCCAGGCGATGCTGCAGCAGGGGCTGTTCAAGGCGGTCAACGACGAGTTCGAGTCGCTGCAGCTCGACGACGCGAAGGCGCAGGCCGACCTGAAGGTCGCGCTGGCCACCGCGTACGCGGCGCGCGGGCTGGCCGAGCCCACCGAGAAGGCCGTGCAGGCGGCGCTGCAGGCGCAGCCGCAACACCCCGGCGCGCGTGTGTTCCATGCCCGCATGCTGGCCGGCAAGCGCGACATCGACGGGGCGATGAAGGTCGTCGAAGAGGTCACCGCGCAGTTCCCGCAGGACGACGCGGCGTGGAAGCTCAAGGGCGACCTGCTGCAGTTCGGGCGCCAGGACGCCGAAGGTGCGCTGGCCGCGTTCCGCAAGGCCGTCGAGCTGAACCCGCGCAACCTCGAGGCGCACTCCGGCGCGCTGGCGGTGCTGTTCGCGGGCAACGACGCCGAGAAGGTCAAGCCGCAGCTCGACGCGCTGAAGAAGGCCTACCCGAAGCATCCGCAGACGCGCTACTTCGAGGCGCAGCTGGCCTTCCTGCAGCGCGACTTCAAGAAGGCGAAGGAGCTGGTCACGCCGCTGGCGCAGTCGTCGCCGAACAACGTGCGCGTACTGCAGCTCGCCGGCGCGGTCGAACTCCAGGCCGGCACTCCGGCGCAGGCCGAGGCGTACCTGTCGAAGGCGCTGCAGGTCGCCCCGGGCCTGCCGCTGGCGCGCCGCCTGCTGACGCAGGCCTACCTGCGCACCGGCCAGTCCGACAAGGCGCTGGCGACGATCGAGCCGGCGCTGCGCGCGCCGAACGTGGACGCCGGCACCGTCGCCCTGGCCGCCGAGGCGAACCTGCTGGCCGGCAACACGAAGGAAGCCACCGAGCTGTTCGCGCGCGCCGCCAAGCTCAACCCGAAGGACATCCGCAGCCGCTCCGCGGTGGCGCTGGCCGACATGTCGCGCGGCAACGTGGCCGACGGCTTCGAGCAGCTCGAGGAGCTCGCGGCCGAGGACAAGTCCGGCATCACCGCCGACATGGCGCTGATCAGCGCGCACCTGGTGCGCCGCGAGTTCGACGCCGCGCTCAAGGCCATCGACGGACTGCAGAAGAAGCAGCCCGACAAGCCGCTGGCGCACAACCTGCGCGGCCGCGTGCAGATGGCGATGCAGCAGCCCGACGCGGCGCGACGCAGCTTCGAGGAGGCGGTCAAGCTCGACGCGGCGTACTTCCCGGCCGCCGCGGCGCTGGCCGGGCTCGACCTGGCGGACCAGAAGCCCGACGCGGCGCGGCAGCGCTTCCAGGCGGTGCTGGCGAAGAACCCGAAGAGCGTGCCGGCCCTGCTCGGGCTCGCCGAGTTGAGCGCACGCACCGGCGGCAGCAAGGAAGAGGTGGCCAAGCTGCTGACCGACGCGGTCAGCGCCGCGCCCGACTCGGCGCGTGCGCGCGTGCTGCTGGTCGACCATCACCTGCGCAACAACCAGGTGCGCGAGGCGATGGCGTCGGCACAGGCGGGCGTCGCCGGCCAGCCGAACAATGCCGATCTGGTCGACGCGCTGGGCCGCGTGCAACTGGCCGCCAACGATCACCAGCAGGCGCTGGCGAGCTTCAACAAGCTCGCCACGCTGGCCCCGAAGTCGGGCCTGCCGCAGCTGCGCCTCGCGGCGGTGCGGCTGGCGATGAAGGACGAGGCGGCGGCGCGGCAGAGCCTGCAGCGCGCGCTGACGCTCACGCCCAACCTGCTGCCGGCGCAGCAGCAGCTGATCGCGCTCGACATGGCGGCGAAGAAGCCGCAGGACGCACTGGGCACCGCGCGCGCGGTGCAGAAGCAGCGGCCCAACGAGGCCACGGGGTTCGTCCTCGAGGGCGACATCCACATGGCGCAGCGCAACCTCGACGCCGCCGCGTCCGCCTACCGCAACGCGCTCGCGAAGGCGCCGAACCACAGCGAGACCGCGGTCAAGCTGCACTCGGCGCTGCGCGCCGCGAAAAAGACCGCCGACGCCGACCGCTTCTCGGCCGGCTGGCTGAAGGACCACCCGAAGGATCCGCGCTTCGTGTTCCACCTCGGCGACCTGGCGCTGTTCCAGCGCGACTACGCCACCGCCGAGTCGCGTTACCGCGAGACGCTGCAGGCCAACCCGAACAACGCGATCGCGCTGAACAACGTGGCTTGGACGATGGCGCGCCAGGGCAAGCCCGGCGCGCTGGAGTTCGCCGAGAAGGCGAACCAGCTGGCGCCGAACCAGCCGGTGTTCATGGACACGCTGGGCTACGTGCTGTCGGAGGCCGGCCAGCACGACCGCGCGATCGAGGTGCAGAAGAAGGCCATCGCGGCGCAGCCGAACGCGCACGCGTTCAAGCTGACGCTGGCCAACATCTACATCAAGGCCGGGCGCAAGGCCGACGCCGAGAAGGAGCTCAACGCGCTGGCGCAGCTCGGCGACAAGTTCAACGGCCAGGCCGAGGTGGCGCGGCTGCTGAAGTCGCTCAAGGAGGGCTGAGCCGGCCGGCACGGGCGGCCGGCACGGGCGGGCGGCGCGCGGCGGCGGCCGCGCCGCCCTCAAGTGGGCCGCGGCGGCGGTCGATAACCCGTCAGGCGGTTCCACCCGCCGCACCGACGATGACCGCCGCCCCCCGCCCCCGCCACCCGCATGCCGACGGCGTCGCGCCGCCGCTTCGGCGATGAAGCAGTCGCTGCGCACGCAGCTGCGCAAGGCCGCGCACGAGGGCGTGCGCCGCGCGGTCGGGTTCCTGCCGCGCGACCTGCGTTTCGCGCTGTTCCGTTCGCTGATCGACTGCGACCCCCGGCCCGACCCGCGTCTGGCGCTGAAGATCGCCGAGACGCGCGACGAACTCGAGGCGTGTTTCCGCATCCTGCACGACGCGTACGTCGCCAGCGGCTTCATGAAACCCGACGCGTCGGGGCTGCGCGTGACGCCGTACCACGCGCTGCCGACCACGACCACGCTCGCCGCCACGTTCGACGGCGAGGTCGTCGGCACGATGTCGCTGATCCGCGAGGGCGTGTTCGGCTTCCCGCTGCAGTCGGTGTTCGACCTGTCGCAGGTGCGCGCCCGCGAGGGCCGCATCGCCGAGATCTCGGCGCTCGCGGTGCACCCGGCGTTCCGCAAGACCGGCGGGGCGATCCTGTTCCCGCTGATGAAGTTCATGTACGAGTACTGCACGCAGTACTTCGACACGCGGCACCTGGTGATCGCCGTCAACCCGAACAAGATCGAGCTGTACGAGTCGCTGCTGCTGTTCGAGCGGCTGCAGCAGCACGCCGTCGACCGCTACGACTTCGCCAACGGCGCGCCGGCGGTGGGCGCCACGCTGGACCTGCAGCGCGCGCGCGTCGAGTTCGAGGCGCTGTACGGACGCCGGCGCGAGCGCAAGAACCTGCACCGCTACTTCGTCGAGTCGCGCATGCCCAACATCGCGCTGCCCTCGCGCGCGTACCACACCACCAACGACCCGGTGATGACGCCCGAGCTGCTCGACCACTTCTTCAACCGGCGCACGCGCGTGTTCGAGTCGCTGGACCTGCGCCGGCGCGTGCTGCTGCACTCGATCTACGACCTGCCCGAGTACCGGGCGGTGCTGCCGCCGCTGCCTTCGGGTCGCCTGCAGGGCATCGCGCTGCGCCGCCACCAGCGCTATTCGCTGAAGTGCCCGGCGCGGCTGCGGCTCGGCGTCGGCGGCGAGACGGCCACCATCGAGCTCGAGGTGATCGAGGTCTCGCTGTCGGGCTTCCAGGCGGTCTCGCGGCGGCCGCTGCCGCTGGACACCTGGGGCACGGCCACCGTCGAGCTCGGGCTGGGCGTGCGCTCGACGCTGAAGGTGGCCGCGGTGCGCGGCGTGCGCCCCGGCGCGTCGCAGGTCTACGGCTTTCGCATCGACGAGCCCGACGCCGCGTGGCGCACCTGCGTGCTGGCGCTCGAAGGCGGGCAGACGCACCGCGACCTGCTGCCGCAGGCGGCGTAGCGGGATCTTCCCGTCGCGTCGCGACTTCGGCGCGTCCCCCGGGCCACGCCGTGGCCGCGGCATTGGAGACACCGCCGGCTGACCTGGGAAGCCGGAAACAGCGGCGGCTGCTCGAGCAGGGGATGCTCAGGTTGAAGTGACACGGCGAGGCCCGCGCCACGGCCGGGCGAGCCGAGGGTGGCGGGTGCGCTCGCCCTCCATGTCCCCCGCCAGCGGACTTCGCCCGCTGGCTCCTCCTTCACTTCCGGGCGAGCGCACCCGCCACCCTCGGCCGGCAACCACCGTGGCGTTCGACGCCCGGGGGCCTGCGCCGTGTGTCAGACCCGAGGCGACGGTCGCGTGCCCACGTTCAGCGTTCGAAGCACTCGGCGTCGGCCAGCCGTGGCGCAGCGGCGTCCTTGGGCGCGACGATGGGACGAGCGACGCCGGGCGGCAGCGGCCAGTCGATGCCGATCGCCGGGTCGTCCCAGCGGATCGCACGTTCGCAGTCCTTCGCGTAGACGTCGGTCGTCTTGTAGAGGAAGTGCGTGTCGTCGGCCAGCGCGACGAAGCCGTGCGCGAAGCCCTCGGGGATCCACAGCTGCCGCAGGTTCGCTTCGCTGAGCTCGACGCCGACCCAGCGGCCGAAGGTCGGCGAGCCGCGTCGCACGTCGACCGCGACGTCGTACGCCGCGCCGCGCACCACGCGCACCAGCTTGCCCTGCGCGTGCGGCGGCAGCTGGTAGTGCAGCCCGCGCAGCACGCCGGCCTTCGAACACGAGTGGTTGTCCTGCACGAACGGTCGCGGCACCGGCAGGCCGAGCTGGCGCAGCGCCGCGTCGAAGCGCGGCTGGTTGTGGCTCTCCATGAACCAGCCGCGCTCGTCGGCGAACACGGCGGGCTCGACGACGACGACGTCGGCGATGGCGGTCGCAACGAGCTTCATCGCGGCGGCCTCGGCGGTCAGTAGACGGTCTCGGCCAGCACCTGCATCAGGTAGGCACCGTAACCGTTCTTCAGCATCGGCTGCGCCAGCCGCTCGAGCTGCACCGCGTCGATCCAGCCGGCGCGGTAGGCGATCTCCTCCGGGCACGCCACCTTCAGGCCCTGGCGCTTCTCGAGCGTGGCGATGAACTGGCTCGCCTCGAGCAGGCTGTCGTGCGTGCCGGTGTCGAGCCACGCGTAGCCGCGGCCCATGATCTCGACGTCGAGCTGGCCCTGCCGCAGGTAGCGCGCGTTGACCTCGGTGATCTCGAGCTCGCCGCGCGCGCTCGGCTTGATCGACGCGGCGATGTCGCACACCTGCTCGTCGTAGAAGTACAGGCCCGTCACCGCGTAGTGGCTCTTCGGCGCCTTCGGCTTCTCCTCGATGCTCAGCGCGCGCCGCTGCGCGTCGAACTCGACGACGCCGTACCGCTCGGGGTCGTGCACGTGGTAGGCGAACACCGTGGCGCCGGCGGTGCGCTTGTGCGCCGCCGCGAGCATCGCCTTGAAGTCGTGACCGTAGAAGATGTTGTCGCCGAGCACCAGCGCGCTGGGCCGGCCACCGACGAACGACCGCCCGAGGATGAACGCCTGCGCCAGACCGTCGGGGCTGGGCTGCACGCAGTAGCTCAGGTGCATGCCCCAGCGGCTGCCGTCGCCGAGCAGCGCCTCGAAGCGCGGCGTGTCCTGCGGCGTGCTGATCACCAGCACGTCGCGGATGCCGGCCAGCATCAGCGTCGACAGCGGGTAGTAGACCATCGGCTTGTCGTACACCGGCAGCAGCTGCTTGCTCATCGCGAGCGTGGCCGGATGCAGCCGGGTGCCGGACCCGCCGGCGAGAACGATGCCTTTGCGTTGCATGGGTGTGTGTGGAGGTCAGGTGCCGAGCACTTCGGCGAGCAGGCGTTCGACGCCGGCCTGCCACGGCGGCAGGTGCAGCGCGAACGCGGTGCGCAGCTTCGTCGTGTCCAGGCGCGAATTCAGCGGCCGCCGCGCCGGCGTCGGGTAGTGCGAGGTCGGGATCGGGCGGATCGCGTCGGGCGCGACGCGGATCGGGTGGCCGCGCGCGCGCGCCCACTCGACGACGAAGCGTGCGTAGCCGAACCAGCTCGTCTCGCCCGCGGCCACGCAGTGGTAGGTGCCGGCGAGCTCGGGCCGGGCGGCCAGCGCGCGCAGCGCGTGCGCGGTGACGTCGGCGAGCAGGTCGGCGCCGGTGGGTGCGCCGACCTGGTCGTCGATGACGTTCAGCGCCTCGCGCTCGGCGGCCAGCTTGAGCATCGTGCGCGCGAAGTTGCCGCCGCGCGCCGCGTAGACCCAACTCGTGCGCAGGATCAGGTACCGGCAGCCGCTGGCGCGGATCAGCGCCTCGCCCTCGAGCTTGGTGCGCCCGTACACCGACAGCGGCTCGGTCGGCGCGTCCTCGCTGCGCGGCGCGTCGCCGCTGCCGTCGAACACGTAGTCGGTGCTGTAGTGCACCAGCGTCGCGCCGAGCGCCGCGGCCTCGCGCGCGATCACGCCGGGCGCGGTCGCGTTGATCGTTCGGACCAGTTCGGGCTCGCCCTCGGCGCGGTCGACGGCGGTGTGCGCCGCGGCGTTGACGATGACGTCGGGCCGCAGCGCGCCGATCAGCGACGGCAGCGCTTCGGGGCGCGTGAAGTCGGCGCGCCACGGCCCCGCGGTGTCGAAGTCCAGCGCCTTCAGCTCGCCCAGCGGCGCCAGCGCGCGCTGCAGCTCCCAGCCGACCTGGCCGTTGCAGCCGAGCAGCAGCAGCTTCATCGCTGCGCGTAGTTGGTCGCCAGCCAGTCGCGGTAGGCGCCGCTGTGCACCTCGGCGACCCAGTCCGGGTGGTCGAGGTACCAGCGCAGCGTCTTGCGGATGCCGCTGTCGAAGGTCTCGGCCGGGCGCCAGCCGAGCTCGCGTTCGATCTTGCGCGCGTCGATCGCGTAGCGCCGGTCGTGGCCCGGGCGGTCGGTGACGTGGGTGATCAGCCGGGAGTGCGGCCCGGCGGGGTCGGGGCGCAGTTCGTCGAGCAGCGCGCAGATCGTCGCGACGATGTCGCGGTTGGGCTTCTCGTTCCAGCCGCCGATGTTGTAGGTCTCGCCGACGCGCCCGCGCTCGAGCACGGCGCGGATGCCGCTGCAGTGGTCGCCGACGTACAGCCAGTCGCGCACCTGCATCCCGTCGCCGTAGATCGGCAGCGGCTTGCCGGCGAGCGCGTTGACGATCATCAGCGGGATCAGCTTCTCGGGAAACTGGTAGGGCCCGTAGTTGTTGCTGCAGTTGGTGGTCACCACCGGCAGCCCGTAGGTGTGGTGCCAGGCGCGCACCAGGTGGTCGCTGGCGGCCTTGCTCGCCGAGTACGGGCTGTTCGGCCGGTAGACGTGCTCCTCGGTGAACGCCGCGTCGCCGGGGCCGAGGCTGCCGTAGACCTCGTCGGTCGAGACGTGCAGGAAGCGGAACGCCGCCTTCGCGTCGCCGGCGAGCGCGCCCCAGTACCCGCGCGCGGCCTCGAGCAGCGCGAAGGTGCCCTCGACGTTGGTCTTCATGAACGCCGCAGGGCGGTGGATGCTGCGGTCGACGTGGCTCTCGGCGGCGAAGTGCACGACGGCGCGCGGTCGGTGCCCGGCGAGCAGCCGCTCGACCAGCGCGCGGTCGCCGATGTCGCCGTGCACGAACACGTGCCGCGCGTCGCCGCGCAGCGACGCGAGGTTGCGCAGGTTGCCGGCGTAGGTCAGCGCGTCGAGGTTGAGCACCGGCTCGTCGCTGCGCGCGAGCCAGTCGAGCACGAAGTTGCTGCCGATGAAGCCGGCGCCGCCGGTGACGAGGATCATGGGTGTCGCATCCGCCGGTCGCACACGCAGCGCGACACGAGCGGCGCATTCTGACGCAGGATCCCGTCGACGCCGCGGCAGCGAACGTCAGAGCGGGAAGAACACCGGGATCGCCACCAGCGCGACGGCCTGGAACACCAGCGCCACCGGCAGCCCGGCGCGCAGGTAGTCGCGCAGCGCGTACCGGCCGGGCGACATGATCATCAGGTTCGTCTGGTAGCCGTACGGCGTCAGGAAGCTGCAACTCGCGCCGTACAGCACCGCCATCACGAACGGCAGCGGGTCGAGCCCGGTGGTCTGCGCCACGCCGAGCGCCACCGGAAAGGCCAGCGCCGCCGCCGCGTTGTTGCTCATCAGCTCGGTCAGCAGCCAGGTCACGACGAGGATCATGGCCAGCGCGCCGTACGGCCCGAACGCCTCGACGCCGGCCAGCAGGCCGCCGGCGAGCAGCGTGGCCGCGCCGGTGGCCACCATCACCTCCGAGATCACCAGCGACGACGCGACGATCAGCATGATCTCGTACGGCATGTTGCGCCGCAGGTCGGCCGCCTTCGCGAAGCCGAACGCCAGGAACAGCGCCAGCAGCACCAGCAGCGCCTTGAGGAAGTCGACGACGCCGAACGCGGCCAGCGCGATCGTCGCGACGAAGCCCGCGGTCGCGACCAGCCCCTTGCGCGGGTCGGTGAACTTCTGCACCTCGCGCCGCGAGACGACGACGAAGTTGCGCTGCAGGTTGTTGCGCTTCTCGAAGTCGCTGCCCACCGCGAGCACCAGCGTGTCGCCGACCTGGATCGGCAGGTTGGCGATCGGCCCGCGCAGGCGCTCGCTGCCGCGGCGCACCGCGATCACCGCGGCGTCGAACTGGGCGCGGAAGTCGACCTCCTTGATCGTGCGGCGCGCCAGGGTGGAATTGGCGGCGACGACGACCTCGACCAGGTTGTCCAGCGGCAGGCGGTAGTGCTGGCCATGCGTCTCGAGCCCCTCGAAGCGCGTCAGCACGTCCAGCCGCGTCAGGTCGCCGGTGAACACCAGCAGGTCGCCCAGCCGCAGCATGCGGTCGGGCTGCACCGGCGCGATCACGTGCCCGTCGCGAACGATCTCGGCCAGGTACAGGTGCGCCAGCTTGCGCAGCCCGGCCTGCTCGACGGTGCGCCCGAGCAGCGGCGAGTCGGGGCGCAGCGTGGCCTCGATGAAGTACTCCGAGGGCGCCTCCTGCGGCGCCGCCTGCGCCGGCAGCAGGCGCGGGTACAGCAGCACCATCGTCGCGCCGCACGCCGCCACGATCAGGATGCCGACCGGAAACAGGTCGAAGATGCGCAGCGCCGGCAGGTCGCGGCCGATCATCAGGCTGTTGACGAGCAGGTTCGTCGACGTGCCCACCAGCGTCAGCGTGCCGCCGAGCGACGCGGCGAAGCACATCGGCATCAGCAGCCGCGACGCCGGGTGCGCGCGCAGCGTGCGCAGCGGGCCGATCAGCGACGCCACCACCGCGGTGTTGTTCAGCAGCGCCGAGTACGCCGCCGTCGCCACGACCAGCTTGACCAGCGCGCCGCGGTAGCCGCCGCGCACCAGCCGCTCGGCCAGCGTCTCGAGCAGGTGCGCCTTGTCGAGCACCACCGACAGCAGCAGCAGCACGACCACCGTCACCAGCCCGCTGTTCGTGAACTGCGCGAGGCTGCGCTCGAGGCCGACCAGGTCGAGCATCACGAACACGAAGGCCACCGACGCGAACAGCGCGGCCGGGGCGCGCCGGCCGCGGATCAGCTCGACGACGAGCACCGCCAGCGCGGCGAAGACGACCGCCTGCTGCCAGGTCATCGCGGGTGCGCGATCAGGCGATCAGACCGAGCTCGCGGATGCGCGCGATCACCGCGTCGGCGGCCTGCTCGGGCGTGCGGTCGGCGGTGTTCACGCGCAGCTCGGGCGTCTCGGGGGCCTCGTACGGCGAGTCGATGCCGGTGAAGTTCTTCAGCTCGCCGCGGCGCGCCTTGCGGTACAGGCCCTTGACGTCGCGCGCCTCGGCCACGTCGAGCGGCGTGTCGACGTGGATCTCGACGAACTCGCCGTCGGCGAGCAGGCTGCGCGCCATCGCGCGCTCGGCGCGGAACGGCGAGATGAACGCGGTCATCACGATCAGGCCGGCGTCGGCCATCAGCCGCGCGACCTCGGCGATGCGGCGGATGTTCTCGACGCGGTCGGCCTCGGTGAAACCCAGGTCCTTGTTCAGCCCGTGGCGCACGTTGTCGCCGTCGAGCAGGTAGGTGTGGTGGCCCATCGCGTGCAGCCGCTTCTCGACCAGGTTGGCGATCGTCGACTTGCCCGACCCCGACAGCCCGGTGAACCACAGCACCCCCGGGCGCTGGCCCTTCAGGCGCGCACGCGCCGCCTTGTCGACGTCGACGTGCTGCAGGTGGATGTTGTGCGCGCGGCGCAGCGCGAAGTGCAGCATGCCGGCGCCGACGGTGTGGTTGCTCAGCCGGTCGACGAGGACGAAGCCGCCGGTGTCGCGGTTGACGGCGTAGGGGTCGAAGGCGACGGGGCGGTCGAGCGCCAGGTTGCACACCCCGATCTCGTTGAGCTCGAGCTGCTTGGCCGCCAGGTGCTCCATCGTGTTGACGTTGACCTTGTACTTCGGCTCGGTGACGCTGGCGCCCACCGTGCGCGTGCCGATCTTCAGCAGGTACTGCCGCCCGGGCAGCAGCGGCTCGTCGGCCATCCACACGACGGTGCACTCGAACTGGTCGGCGACCTCGGCCGGGCTGTCGGCCGCGCTGATCACGTCGCCGCGGGAGATGTCGACCTCGTCGGCGAGCGTGAGCGTCACCGACTGCCCGGCCACCGCCTGCGGCAGGTCGCCGTCGGCGGTGACGATGCGCGCCACGCGGCTCTCGCGCCCCGAGGGCTGCACGCGCACGCGGTCGCCGGGGCGCACGACGCCGCTGGCGACGGTGCCCGCGAAGCCGCGGAACTCGTGGTTCGGGCGGTTGACCCACTGCACCGGCAGGCGCAGCGGCGCGGCCTGCTGGCGCACGTCGTCGACCTCGACCGTCTCGAGGAAGGCCATCAGCGTCGGCCCGCGGTACCACGGCGTGCGATCGCTGTGCGCGAGCATGTTGTCGCCCTTGAGCGCCGACAGCGGGATCGGCGTGATGTCGCTCAGGCCGATGCGCTGCGCGAAGTCGCGGTACTCGTCGACGATGCGGTGGTAGACCTTCTCCGAGAAGTCGACCAGGTCCATCTTGTTGATGGCGAGCACCACCTTGCGGATGCCGATCAGGTGCACCAGGAAGCTGTGGCGGCGCGTCTGCGTGAGCACGCCCTTGCGCGCGTCGACCAGGATCACCGCGACGTCGGCGGTCGACGCGCCGGTGATCATGTTGCGCGTGTACTGCTCGTGCCCCGGCGTGTCGGCGACGATGAACTTGCGCCGGTCGGTGCTGAAGAAGCGGTAGGCGACGTCGATGGTGATGCCCTGCTCGCGCTCGGCGGCCAGGCCGTCGACGAGCAGCGCGAAGTCGATGTCGCCGCCCTGCGTGCCCCACTTGCGGCTGTCGGCCTCGACCGCGGCCAGCTGGTCCTCGAACAGCAGCTTGGATTCGTACAGCAGCCGCCCGATCAGCGTGCTCTTGCCGTCGTCGACGCTGCCGCAGGTGATGAAGCGCAGCAGGCTCTTGTGCTCGTGCTGCTTGAGGTACCGCTCGATGTCGGTGGCGATCAGGTCGCTGACGTGGGCCACGGTGAGGCTCCTGGTGTGTGATGCGCGCTGACGTTGACGTCGCACGGGTTCAAGCGGCCGCCGCAGATCCGGCTTCGCCGGTCTGCTGGCGGCGCCCCCCGGGGGGGAGGCGCCGCAGGCGCTTCGGGGGGGCTAGAAATACCCCTCCTGCTTCTTCTTCTCCATCGACGCCGCCTGGTCGTGGTCGATCAGCCGGCCCTGGCGTTCGCTGGTGCGCGCCAGCAGCATCTCCTGGATGATCGCGGTCAGGTCCCCGGCGTCGCTCTCGATCGCCCCCGACAGCGGGTAGCACCCCAGCGTGCGGAAGCGCACCTTGCGCATCACCGGCACCTCGCCGGGCTTCAGGCGCATGCGCTCATCGTCGACCATGATCAGCGTGCCGTCGCGCTCGACGACGGGGCGCTCGCGCGCGAAGTACAGCGGCACGATCGGGATCTTCTCGAGGTGGATGTACTGCCAGATGTCGAGCTCGGTCCAGTTGCTCAGCGGGAACACCCGGATCGACTCGCCGGGGTGCTTGCGCGCGTTGTACAGGTGCCACAGCTCGGGGCGCTGGTGCTTCGGGTCCCAGCGGTGCTGCGCGCTGCGGAAGCTGAAGATGCGCTCCTTGGCGCGGCTCTTCTCCTCGTCGCGGCGCGCGCCGCCGAACGCGGCGTCGAAGCCGTAGTGCTCCAGCGCCTGCTTCAGGCCCTGGGTCTTCCACATGTCGGTGTGGATCTGCGAGCCGTGGTCGAAGGGGTTGATGCCCAGCGCCTTGGCCTCGGGGTTCTGCCACACCAGCAGCTCCATGCCGGTCTCCCCGGCCATGCGTTCGCGCAGCGCGTACATGTCGCGGAACTTCCACGTCGTGTCGACGTGCAGCAGCGGGAACGGCGGCGGCGCGGGGTGGAAGGCCTTGCGCGCCAGGTGCAGCATGCACGCGCTGTCCTTGCCGATCGAGTACAGCATCACCGGCCGTTCGCACTCGGCGACGACCTCGCGCAGGATGTGGATGCTCTCGGCTTCGAGGCGTTGCAGGTGGGTGAGCTTCATCGTCGGCAGGGTCATCGGGTTCGGGGGCGCCGGGGCGGCCGGCGGGGGCAAGGCGGGCGTGGCGCGCGCGGCCGGTCGCGCCGCGCCGGCAGCCAGGGGCAGTCCCACCGGGCACGGCAGCACGCGCAGCCCGGGCTGGCGGGCGATCCAGTCGGCCAGCGCGGCGGCGCCGGGCGCGTGGCCCCCGGGCGGGGCGGTGCCGCGACCGTCCTCGGACACGATCACGTCGTCCCGGGACGCGCCGGCGAAGGCGGCGCCCACGCCGTGCAGCAGCACGACGAGCGGCCCGGGCCAGGTCTGCCGCAGGCGTTCGAGGAAGTCGACGTGCGTGCGCAGGTCGTTCGACGCGCGCGTCGGCAGCCAGGCGGCGCCACCGCGCAGCGTCTGCGCCACCAACACCCGAACCTGCGTGCCCGGCAGCGCGGCGTCGGCGCACCACAGCAGCGTCGCGCGCTCGGCGTGCGCGCGTTGCGCGATCGCCGGCAGTTCGTCGTCGAACCAGCAAGCGCCGTCGCGGCTGGCCGGCGCGGCGTCGCGCAGCGCGGGCCACTGCAGCGACCACCGCTCGAGGTAGCGCTGCACCGTGCGCTCGCCGATCTCGACGCCGCCGAGCTCGCGCGCGCGCCGGCGCACGGCGGTCGGCGTCCACAGCCCGTGCGCCGGCAGCGCCTCGCTGGCCTCGCGCTGCAGCGTGCGTTCGACGGCTGCGGACAGCGCCCGGCCGACGCCGGCGGCGCGTCCGCGACCTTTGACCGCAATCGCCGACCAGCCGCCGGCGAGGAAGGCCTTGTACGCGGCGATGATCGTGGGCGCGCTCAGGCCCGTGTCGGCGCGCGTCTGTGCCAGCGAGTGGCCCGACAGCCGCAGCTCGACGGCGCGCCGGCGACGCTGGTTCAGCTCGCCCAGCGCCGCATCGACCTCGTCGACCTTATTCGGCGCAAAGCTTTTAATATTCGGCACGGTAATTAAGAACTTTGTGTTCAGAAGATTATGAACCAGAATCCGATGCCCGTGTCGTCGCCGATCCCCCGCGAATCGGTGCCGGCGCTGCTCGCGGCCGTGGCGCAGATCACGCGCGACGCCGGCCGGGTGATCATGGAGGTCTACGCCACCGACTTCGCGGTGCGCGGCAAGGACGACGCGTCGCCGGTGACCGAGGCCGACGAGCGTGCCGAGCGGCTGATCGTGCCGGCGCTGGCCGCACTGACGCCCGGCGTGCCGATCGTCGCCGAGGAGGCCGTCGCCGCCGGACGCGTGCCGGCCGTCGACCGCCGCTTCTGGCTCGTTGACCCGCTCGACGGCACCAAGGAGTTCGTCGGGCGCAACGGCGAGTTCACCGTCAACGTCGCGCTGATCGACGACGGCGCGCCGCTGCTCGGCGTGGTGTTCGCGCCGGCGCTGGGCGCGCGCGGGCGGCTGTTCGCCGGGGCCGCCGGCCACGGCGCCTGGGTCGAGGACGACGCCGGGCGGCGCGACATCCGCTGCCGCGCCGTGCCGGCCGAGGGGCTGACGGTGGTGGCCAGCCGCTCGCACGGCGACGCCGCCGCGCTCGACGCGTTCCTCGCCGGGCGTCCTGTGGCGTCGCTGGCCAACGCCGGGTCGTCGCTGAAGCTGTGCCTGGTCGCCGCCGGCGAGGCCGACCTCTACCCGCGCCTGGGCCGCACGATGGAGTGGGACATCGCCGCCGGCCACGCCGTGCTGCGCGCCGCCGGCGGCGAGGTCGTGCGCCTCGACGACGGCCGCCCGCTGCGCTACGGCAAGCCGGGGTTCGACAACCCGCACTTCGTCGCCGCGCGCGCCTGACGCCTGACGCCCCCCCGCCGCCGTTGCGCGCGGCGGCGGCGCAGGCTCCAATCGACGGCCATGGACGCAGCCCGGGCCACCGCGCCCGACCACGGCGCGGTGGCCGTCATCGCGGTGCACGGCATCGCCGACCAGCAGCCGGGGCAGACGGCGCGCGAACTCGCGCGCCTGCTGTGCCACGGGCGCGACGGCGCGCCGCGTTACGTCGACGGCGAGGTGCACGAGGTGATCGTGCCGGTGACGCCGCTGGCGCCGACACCGCAGCGCGCCGCCGCGCCGCCACAGGCGCCACAGGCGCCGCCGGGGCCGCCGGGGCCGCCGGGGCCGACCGACGCCGAAGCAGCGATGGAGCCCGGCCGGCCGAGCGAGTTCTTCCTGCACGGCCGCGACGCCGACACCGACGACCTCGGCCTGGCGTTGACCGACCACCTGCTGGCACGCCACCGCCCCGCCGAACGCGACGGCCTGTACGCGTCGACGCGCGTGTCGCTGCGCCGGCGCGCCGACGGCACCCGGGTCGACGTCTACGAGATGCACTGGGCCGACCACTCGCGGCTGCGCCCCGGCGGGATCCGCGCGCTGTCGGCCGCGTACCAGCTGCTGTTCCACCTGAACACGCTGGCGCGCGACGTCGTCGACCAGGTCGCGATGGTGCACGGCGACGTCCGCGGCGCGCTGCGCGCGCTGCAGCGCCTGCACGCGTGGTCGGCGTGGCTGCTCACCGGCCCGGCGGCGCTGCTGCAGCTGGCGATGCTGCTGCTGGTGCCGTTCGGCGCCGCGGCGTTCGTGCCGGTCGACAGCGTGGGTTTCCTGCTGGTGCTCGGCGGCGGCGTCGCCACCGTGGTGCTCGGCATCGGGGGCTGGCTCGCGGCGCAGCGCGCCGACGCGGCGCCCCTGGCGCTGGCGCGCGCGCTGCCCTGGGCCGTCGCCGCCGCGGGTGCGGCGGCCGTCGCCGCGGCGGCGCTGGGCACCCGCGCGCCCGAGCCGATGCTGTACGCCGGCACCGCCGCGCTGCTGACGGTGGCCGCCGGCGCGTTGCTGGTGCGCCGCTACGCGCGCACGGTGCGCGGCGTGCACGCGGTCGGGGTCGTCGTCCTCGCGTTCACGGCGGTGCTGCTCGCGTGGCACGGCCGCCACGACCTCGCGCACGCGACCACGCTGCACGAGTGGATGCTGGTCACGGCGCTGCACGCCGGCGAGGCGCTGCTGGCGCTGCTGCTCGTCACCTGGGGCGTGCTGGTGCTGGCGCAAGGTGGCGCGCTGGTGCTGAGCTTCGCGCTGTCGCGCGCCGGCGGCGACGTCGCGGCGTCGCTGGCCACGGCACGCATCGCGGTGTCGGTGTCGACGGCGCTGTTCGTGGTGCTCAGCCTCGTGCTGTGGTCGGTGATCGCCTACGTTGCCGGGCTCGCGCTCGACGACGTGCGCGTCGTGCCGGCGCTGCTCGGCGCCGGCGCGTTCCCGTCGGGCGCGGTGTTCTTCGAGGCGCAGGTGCGCGACGTCGGCGCGCTGTTCACGCCGCTGATGGCGCTGGCCGGCGTCGTCGGCGCCGTGGCCGTCGTCGCGGCGGCACCGTCGCTGCGCGAGGAGCTGTCGCCGACCCCGGCAACGCCGACACCGCAGGGCGACGCCGCCAGCACCCGGCTCGGGCGAGGCTGGAACCGCGCGCGGCGCGTGATCGCGACGCTGTTCGCCACCGTCGTGCCGGCGCTGGCGCTGCTCGGCGGTGCCGCGTACCTGCTGTTCGCGGTGGAGAAGCTCGCCGGCGTGCCGCTGCTGTTCGCGCTGGCCGGCGACGCGCCGGCGCGCTGGGGCGCGTTGCTGGTGGACATCGGCAAGTGGCTCGCCGCCGGCGCGGTGGTGCTCACGGTGCTCGGCGCCCGCTTCACGCGCACCCTGGGGCGGCTGCGCGTGGCGCTCGACGCGGTGCTCGACGTCGACAACTACTTCCGCGATCCCCACGACCGGCTGCCGCCGCGCGCGCGCATCTTCTCGCGCTACGCCTCGCTGCTCGACTACCTGCGCCGGCGCGGCTACGCGCGGCTGGTGATCGTGGCGCACAGCCAGGGCAGCGTGATCAGCGCCGACCTGCTGCGCCACCTGCAGCGCGGCGGGCGCCTGCGCGGCGTCGCCGGCGACGCGCCGCGCGCCCTGTTCACGCTGGGCTCGCCGCTGCGCGACCTGTACGCGGCGCGCTTCCCGCTGCTGTACCGCTGGGTGGGCGCGGCAGGCGCGCCGTTCGCCGCCGCGACGCCGACGCCGGCGCAGCTCGGCCTGGACGAGTGGGTCAACGCGTACCGCGCCGGCGACTACGTCGGGCGCGCGCTGTGGACCCGCCTCGACGCGCCGGGGGCGTTCGACGTCGCCCGCGTCGATGCGCAGGGCCGGGTGGTGGCGTCGCGCGATGGCGGGCGCACCGAGTTCTGCCTCGGCGCCGGCGCGCACACGCACTACTTCGACGACGACGCGGTGGCGGTGGCCGCCGAGGTCGACCGGCTGATCGCCGGCGTTGCGCCCGGCCGCTGACCGGCGCGGCCTACACTGCGCGCCCATGCCGCGACCGGACCTCGAACTGCTCGCCCCCGCGCGCGACGCCGCGATCGGCATCGAGGCCGTGAACCACGGCGCCGACGCGGTCTACATCGGCGGGCCGGGGTTCGGCGCGCGCGACAAGGCGGGCAACCCGGTGGCCGACATCGCGCGGCTGGCGGCGCACGCACACCGCTTCGGCGCACGCATCTTCGTGACGCTGAACACCATCCTGCGCGACGACGAGCTCGAACCCGCACGCCGGCTGGCCGGGCAGCTGTACGACGCCGGCGCCGACGCGCTGATCGTGCAGGACATGGGGCTGCTCGAGCTCGACCTGCCGCCGATCCAGCTGCACGCCAGCACGCAGACCGACATCCGCACGCCGGCCAAGGCGCGTTTCCTGCAGGACGTGGGCTTCTCGCAGATGGTGCTGGCGCGCGAGCTGGACCTCCGGCAGATCCGCGCCGTCGCCGCCGAGGTGCATGACGCCGTGCTCGAGTTCTTCGTGCACGGCGCGCTGTGCGTGGCCTACAGCGGGCAGTGCTACATCAGCCACGCGGTGACCGGGCGCAGCGCCAACCGCGGCAGCTGCAGCCAGGAGTGCCGCCAGCCGTTCACCGTGCTCGACGCGCAGGGGCGCGTCGTCGCGCACGACAAGCACGTGCTCAGCCTGAAGGACAACGACCAGAGCGCGAACCTCGAGGCGCTGGTCGACGCCGGCATCCGCAGCTTCAAGATCGAGGGCCGCTACAAGGACATGGCGACGGTGAAGAACGTCACCGCGCACTACCGCCGGCTGCTCGACGCGCTGCTCGAACGCCGGTCCGACCTGCGCCCGGCCAGCAGCGGGCGCTGCCGCCACACCTTCACGCCGCGGCCGGAACTGGGCTTCAACCGCGGCGCCACCGATTACTTCGTGCACGGCCGGCGGCCGCTCGACGAGGGCGACATCGGCGCCTTCGACACGCCCAAGCACGCCGGGCTGCCGGTGGGTCACGTCGTGCGGGTCGGCACCGACCACGTCGACCTCGACACCGGCGACGCCGCCGTCGCGCTGCACAACGGCGACGCGCTGACCTGGTGGGACCGCCAGGGCCGGCTGCACGGCGTGCCGGTCAACACCGCCACGCCCCTCGACGGCCCCGGCGGGACGCGCTGGCGCGTCGTGCCCAACCTGCCGCGCGGGCAGACCGTGGCCGACCTGACGCGCGACGCCGACCTGCGACGCGACACCGCGGTCGCGCGCAACCGCGACATGGCGTGGGAGCGGCTGCTCGCGAAACCGTCGGCCGAGCGGCGCATCGCGGCCGACCTGACGCTGGCGCAGACGCCCGGCGGCTTCGAGCTGTCGATCAAGGACGCCGACGGCCACCGCGGCGTGGCGCGCGCCGCGCACCCGCACGAGCCGGCGCGCGACGCGACGCGCGCCGAGACGCAGGCGAAGGACGCGCTGGCCCGCCTCGGCGACACGATCTTCGAGGCGCGCCGCGTGCGGCTGGCGCTGGCGCAGCCGTGGTTCGTGCCGGTGTCGGTGCTCAACGCGATGCGCCGCGGCGCGGTGGCCGCGCTCGAGGCGGCGCGCGCCGCCGCGTGGCAGCGGCTGCCTCGCGCCCGGCCGGCCGAACCGCCGGCGATCTACCCCGACGACACGCTGACCTACCTCGCCAACGTCCACAACCACCGCGCCGCGGCGTTCTACGCGCGCCACGGCGTGAAGGTCGTCGAGGCGGCCTACGAGAGCCACGAGGCGCTGGGCGACGTGAGCCTGATGATCACCAGGCACTGCGTGCGCCACAGCCTGAGCCTGTGCCCGAAGCAGGCCAAGGGCGTGACCGGGGTGCAGGGCACCGTGCGCGCCGACCCGCTGACGCTGGTGCACGGCAACGAGCGCTTCACGCTGCGCTTCGACTGCAAGCCCTGCGAGATGCACGTCGTCGGCGCGATGCGCCCGCAGGTGCTGAAGGCGCTGAAGGCGCAGCCGCTGGCCTTCTACCGCACGCGGCCGGCGCACGCGGCCGGCTGACGCGTCGCGCGCGGGCGCGCGCCGCGGCCCGGCCGCAGGCGCAAGGGCTACGCCGGCGACAGCCGCAGCGCCGGCATCAAGGGGTCGACTTCGGCGGGGCCGCGGCGCGGCGCGGCCTGCGCCAGCCCGGCCAGTGCGCCGAGTTCCTGCGGGTCGATGCGCCCCACGCGAGCCGGCAGGTCGGCCAGGCGCAGGCCCTCGCGCACCCACCACGCCATCGCCGTGTGCCGCAGCCGCTCGGGCGTGACCTCGGCCGCGTCGGGCAGTGCGGCGTCGATCGCCGCGCAGGTCAGCATCGTCTGCAGGTCGACGGCGCTCATCGGCCGCCCGTCGGCCGCGCCCAGCAGCGGCGCGTCGCCGTCGACCGCCGGCAGCGCCGCGGCGAACCACGGCGGCAGCGGCAGTTCGCGCGCCCAGGCGCCGCCGACGCGCAGCCGCAGCGCCTCGGCGTCGACGTCGGCGCGGCGCAGCGAAGTGGCCTCGTCGGTCGACAGGCCGAGCAGCCACAAGGCGCAGGCCAGCTGCGACGCGCCGCGTGCCGCGGCCAGCAGCGCGGCGGCCTCCTGCTGCGACAGCTCGCGCGCGGGCGGCGGCAGCGCGTCGGCGCGCTGCACGCCGGCGTCGTGGCCCAGCCACGGCGCGGCACCGGCGGGCGGCAGCGCCGCCGCCACCGTGCCGTGGGGCAGCGCCGCGTTCCAGGCCGTCGGCACGACGACGGTCATCGGTGCGGCGGCGACCGGGCGCGGCGGCCGGTTGAACAGCTCGACGACGCCCATCGCCAGCAGGCCGAACACCAACGACCCCGCCAGCACCAGCGCGCCGTCGCGCAGGTAGTCGGGCCGCCACGGCGCATCGGGCGCCGTGGCCGGCTGCAGCACCTCGACCGCGGGCTGGCGCGCCTTCCGGTTGGCCTCGAGGCGCGCCAGCCGTTCCAGCGCGTCGCGGCGCGCGCGCTCGACCGACGTCAGATCGTCTTCCATCGCCTTCGACTGCGCGAACTGCCGCGAGAAGCTGCGCAGCCCCTGGCGCTCGGCGGCCTGCTGCGCCTGCAGCCGTTCGACGTTGGCGCGGGTGGTCACCACCTCCTCCTGCGCCCTGGCCAGCGCCGTCTCCTGGCTGACGGCGCGACGCTGCACGATCTGCGCCTCGATCTCGCCCAGGCGGGTGCGCATGGCGCGCGCGCGCTGGTCCATCGCGAGGAAGTCCTCGGTGTACACGCGGCCGAGCTCGCGCAGATCCTCGCGCAGCTGCGAGGCGCGGGACTCCAGGCCGGCCAGCGTCGGGTCGTCGCGCGCCGCGACCACGCCCTGGCCCTTGGCGACCGCCTCCTGCAGCGCGCGCAGCCGCGCCTCGGCGGTGGCCTGCTTCTCGACCGCGTTGTTCAGCGCCGTCGCCAGCCCGCGCGTGCGCGCCACCGCCTCGTTCTCCTCGCGCTCGCCCGACGCGATGTTCGCGTTGTTGCGGAACTGCTCGAGCCGCGCGCGCCGCTGCGCGGCCGCCTGCTCGAGCCGCGCCAGCTCGTCGCGCAGCTGGTCGATGCGTTCGTCGCCGGCGCTGCCGTAGGCGGCGAACAGCTTCTCCCGGTACGCGCCGATCAGCTCGTTGAGCGCTGCCGCCAGCAGCGCCGGCGGCGATCCGACGGCGGCCAGCTCGATCACCGTCGACCCGGGCACCAGCGCCACGCCGATCATCTGCTGGATGCGCGAAACCGGATCCCCGTCGGCGGCGTCGAACTGCAGCCCGAGCGCGGCCAGGCGCTGGTGCGCCAGCTCGATCAAAGGGCGGCTGCCCAGCCGCTGCACCTGGGCGGCCAGGTCGGCACCCACGTCGCCGCCAGGCGCCGACGCCGCCGCCGCGATCGACGGCAGCGTCACCTGGATGCGCGCGACAGCGCGGTACTCGGCCGGCCGCAGCAGGTTCCACGTCATCCCGGCGATCGCGCAGACGAGGAACACCGCGAGGAACACCCACAGGCGTCGGCGGTTGCCCCGCCACGCCTGCTCGCGACCCCCCGACGTGTCGTCGGCCTCCGGCGAGGCGAGCCCGTTGGGAATCACGCGCATGGCAGGGTCGGCAAGCAGGGGTGGAAGGGCTTTGGCGGGGGGCGCGCCGTGCGGACCGCCGCCACGCGCCCGATCGGAACGGGCGCCACGGTACACGTCGAGCACCGTCGACGTGTATCGTGCCACGCCCGACACGCCGGCGCCCCACCTCAATCGAGGGAAGCCGCCTTTGCACGCGCCGGTCGTCATGCGACAGTGCGCAGCCGCGCCAGCGGCTTTCGCGACCCAACCTGGCCGTCGCTACAGCCCCGATGCGCGCCGGCCGATCCTTCTGCCCCTCGCCCGCCACACGCACCCGATGCCCAGCCCGCTCCCCCGCCCGAAGCGCCGGGCACTGCCGTGGGCGCTGGCCGGCGTGTCGCTGGTGGCAGTGCTGGGCGTCGTGGTCGCGTGGGCAACGTGGTGGAGCGGCGGCGACGACGACGACGCCACCGCCTACAGCTACGAGGAGCTCACCGGCAGCCTGTTCGCATCGCCGCCGCAGGGCCCGTTTCGCGCGCCAGTGGTGCGCGAGCTGAAGCCGCCCATGTTCGCCGGTGCTACCGCCGTGTGGGGCGCCACCGGCCGCGACTTCGACGGCGGCATCTGGGTGGGCGTGTCGACGGCATCGGCCGGCAGCAGCGCGCGGCTGTTCCAGTACGACCCGTCGAGCGACACGTGGCACGACCGCGGCGCCGTCGTCGAACGGCTCGCCGCGGCCGGGCTGGCCCGCAGCGGCCAGGGGCAGAACAAGATCCACTCGAAGATCGTCCCGGCCGGCGACGGCTGGCTGTACTTCGCCTCGTCCGACGAGGAAGGCGAGTCGCCGCGCGGCGACGTGCTGCCTCGCTGGGGCGGCCACCTGTGGCGCATCCATCCGCAGCGCCACGTCTGGCAGCACCTGCTGGCCACGCCCGAGGGGCTGGTCGCGGTCAGCGGCGTCGGGCGCCACGTCTACGCGCTCGGCTACTGGGGGCACGTGCTGATCCAGTACGACACCGCCACCGGCGCCTCGCGACGCGTGGCCGTCGGCTCGGTCGACGGCCACGTGTCGCGCAACTTCCTGGCCGACATCCGCGGCCACGCGTACGTGCCGCGGCTGCGCGCGCAGGCCGGGGCGGCGCCCCGCGTCACGCTGGTGGAGTACGACGCGCACCTGCGCGAGGTCGGCGAGACCGTGCTCGAGCACTACCTGGGCCGCGGCACCCCCGGCGCCGACCACGGCATCGTCGGCGTGGCCTACCTGAGCGACGGCAACCTGCTGTTCACGACGCACGCGGGCCACCTGTACCGCATCGAGCCGCGCCAGGACGCGCCGGCCCGGGTCACCGCACTCGGGCCGTGGCCGCCGGACGCGCCGGCCTACGGCCCGTCGCTGTTCGCGCTCGGCGGACGCGGCTGGATCGCCGGCGCCGTGCAGGCGCGCGACGGCTTCAAGTGGGTCGCGTTCGAGCCGACAACGCAGGTGGCCAGCACGCACCCGATCGACCTGCGCGGGCTGGACAAGGTGCTGCTCTACGGCTCGATCACGCGCGACAACGCCGGGCGCGCCTACCTCGGCGGCTGGGCCGCCGGCGTCGGCGGGCCGCGTCCGCTGGTGCTGCAGGTCGACCCGTCGGGCCGCTAGCCCAGCCGGCACGCGCGCAGGTCAGCGCGCCGGCGTGCCGCCGGGCGCGCCCGCCACCTGCACCCGGGCTGCGAGTTCGCCGGGCCGGAACCAGTACGTCACCGTGCGCCGCGGCCCCGACACCTCGGCGCCGACGCGGCCGCCGTCCTCGACCAGCCGCACCTGGTGCGTGGCCGGCTCGCCCAGGCGGGTTGGCAGCATGACCACCAGGAACTGGTCGGCCGCCGCCTCGGCCAGCGGCATCAGTTCGAGCCGCCAGCGACCCGCCTCGCTGCGGTGCGCGGGCGATCGCTCGACCGCGTCCTGCAGCTTGCCGCCCTCGTCGTAGTTCGTGCCGTCGACGAGGAACTCGAGCCCGCTGCCGCCGACGGGCAGCAGCGCCGCCGCGCGCGGCAGCAGCACGTGTCCCTCGAGCCGGCCGCCCTGGCGCCCCGGCCCCTTGCCGGGCGCGACCTCGGCGACGAAACGCCGCCCGTCGACGCGCGGCTGCATCGCGGTGTGCAGCAGCCAGCGCTTGCGCAACGCCGCATTCGTCGCCACCACGTCGTCGTACACGACGACGACGTCGTCGATGCGGTCGTAGGCGAACACGCGCCACGCGCGCTCGACGCGCCGCGTGCGGTGCGAGAACGTGCCCTTGCCCGACAGCTCGTTGGTGTACGCCGCGGTGACGTCGGCGACCGTCAGCGTGATGCCCTGGTCGTCGCGATGGTCGACGATGTCGCCGGTTTCGTAGATCGCGCGCTTGTCCTGCCACTCGGCCAGGTCCAGCGGCGCCGCCTCGACGCCCCAGCCCGAACCGATGCGGCGCTGGCCGCCGTCGTTGGCGATGAAGCGCGGGGTCTCGCGCGGCTTGGCCGGCATCGGCACCCGGTCGTTCGGGTCGGTGACCGTGACCGCGTTGTGCGCGATCGTCTGGTAGCTGTAGTTCAGGTGGTGGTCCGAGCCGTAGCCGGTGCCGTAGTTGGCGCCGCTGTCCAGCGCCAGCGCGCCGCCGCGGTAGATCGTGAAGCTGCCCTGGTCCAGGTGCGAGTGCGACCAGAAGTTGTCGCCGGCCTTGAAGGTGACGTAGGTGGCCTCGTCGCTCCAGCTGGAGCGCGCCACGACGAGCCCGATGCCGTCGAAGTGGCGCGACAGAGGCAGCCGCGCCCGCGCGCCCGGGTCCGCCAGCGACGCATCGGGAAACGGCCCCCAGGGCCACGCCAGCGGTGCGACGCGCCTGGGCGGGCGCATGCTGTACGCCGCGGCGTGCCCGTACTCGATGGCCAGCGCCGCCTGGTCGGGCACGAGCCGGTCGAAGAACGACCCGTCGCCCAGGCGCATGTGCGTGCCGTCGGGGCGCGTGCGGTAGACGAGGAAGTCCAGGAAGCCGCGCAGCCCCGGCTCGGCCGCGAAGACGTCCTCGCCGGTGGCCGCGCGCCACATCGCCGGCACCTGGTACACGGCGGCGCCGATGCCGATGCCCACGTACTCCCCGCCCTCGTGCCAGCCGCCGTGGCGCCCCATCACCTGCCGCCACACCGGCAGCACGCGGTGCTTCCACAGGTCGTGCGTGAAGCGCATCACCGGCTCGCCGCGCGGGTCGTCGCCGTACAGCGCGATCGCGCAGGCCACCAGCGCCTGGAAAGGCGCGTTGTACAGGTACACGTTGTACGGCGACAGGCGCTCGGTGCGGATGAACTGCACCAGGTACTCGCAGCCGTCGGCCAGCTTCGCGCGCAGGCTGGCGCGCTGCTCGTCGCTCCAGCGGTCGTGCAGCCAGTCGTAGGCCAGCGCCATCGGCCGCACCTGGGCGTGCCCGCGCCAGGTGGGTTCGACGTCGAGCAACTGAGCATGCAGGGCCGCCAGGTCCTGGCTGCCGGGCTCGAGCAACTCGAGCAAGACGCGCGCCTGCACGTCGCGCCCGGCCACGCGGCGCATCGGGTCGACGTAGCCCTTGCCGTCGGTGCGCAGTCGCGCGAGGTCCGACGCCGACGGATGCGGCAGCCGAGGGTGCCGGCTGCGGAAGTTCGGCAACGACAGCGCAGGCAGCGCCTCGCCGGGCGCCAGCTGCGGCATCGTCGACTCGTCGACCGCCACCTCGGTGGGCTGCGACGAGACGAACCACCCGGTTGCGCCCAGCGCCCCGAGCGTGGCCACGCCGGCGACGACCATCGCACGCCCGGGCAGCGGTCGATGCGGCCCCGTTCGTCGCAGCACCGACGGCGTCGCGCCGGCGGACCGGAACAGGTGCACCAGCACCGCGTTGACCCACCAGGCCGCGGCGCAGCCGATCAGGACGTTGGTCGGGTCCGGCTTCTTGCCCGGCACGAACAGCTTCAGCACCTCGACGGCCAGCGCGATCCCGGCCGCGACGAGCCCCGCCTTCCACCCGCCGCGGCGGTCGGGCCGCCACGCCCAGGCGGCCACGCCCACCAGCGCGTACGCACCCGCATTCGCCAGCAGGCTCCACATCGCCTCGGTCTCCGAGGTGTAGTAGTGGTAGTAGAAGGGCAGGAACCGGGTCTCGGCCAGCTTGGCGGCGGCCACCCGGACCGGATCGAGGTGCCCGGCGAACCCGTTGAGCACGGCCAGCAACGCCAGGTACACCGGCACGCCCGCCCACACGGCGATTCGCACGACGCGGCGGTGCCGCACCGGCCAGTCGGCCGCAAAGCCGCGCTGCAGCGCCCATCCCCATGCGACGCCTGCGGCGCGCGTCAGCACCGAGATGCCCTGGCTCACGCCCGAGGCCAGGACCAGCTGCACCAGCTCGATGACCACGCCGGCCGTCGCGCCCCACCCCACCGCCGTCCCCAGACGCAGGGCCGGGAACGCCAGCCCCAGCAGAGCGCCCAGCGGGGCGGCGACGACCGCCTCGGCCGCCAGCTTGACCGAGCAGCCGACGAAGCCGCCGCACGAGCCGGCCACGACGGGCGCGACCTGCCCCGGATTCGCCAGCTTCGCTGCAAGCTCGCTCGAAGACACCAGGAAGTCGAACGGGAAGAACGTCAGCGCAACGTAGGCCAGCACGTACAACGCCAGCATGGCGCGCCAGGCGTGCGCGCCACCGGCCAGGAAGCGTTGCCACAGCGCCAGCAGACGCTCTCCGGCGCCCAGCCAGACCGCCACCCCGATCCCCGTGCCGATCGTCTCGGCGATCAGGTCGTTCTGCGACACGGTGCGCGGCGGGAACGCGAGCTGCGCGAACTCCACGGCGACTGCCAGGCCGATGCACGCGGCGGCCACGAGCGCACTGCCGAGCAGTCGCGCTGCCGCCGAACTCGCGGCGCCCGTCACCGCGCCGGTCGCGGCGAACGCCAGCGGGACGTACAGCAGGATGTTCGCCACCCAGTCGGCGCGCGAGGCGACGCCGAGTTCGAGGTACGGGATCGCCTGGAAGCGCGTCCAGGCCTGCGCCCATGCCAGCGGGCGCAAGTCGAACGGCAACAGCGAGCCGTAGACGACGAAGACGGCGTACGCCAGCGCGACGAGCGCGAGCCGGCCGGTGGGCACGGGAAGGGGTTTCGAAGTCACGGACGGCGGCGACGCGCGATGTGCGGCAAGCATAGACCGCCGCGACCGCGCCGCGACCGTCAGGAATGCCGACACCCCGCAAGCCGCAGTGGCGCCGCAGCGCGGCCGTGGTCAGAATCCGCCCTTCGACCTCGCCACCCCCTCGGCATGGGCTCACGATCATCTGCTTTGCGACGGCCCGCCGCGGGCGCTGCGCTGGTGCTGGCGGCCATGCTGGCCGCCGGGGTCGCGCCGCCCTCGTCGGCACAACTGGCCGCGAGTCCGGGCAAGGCCACCGCCCGCGCGAAGGCCGAGAAGGCGCGCCCGGCGCCGCACGCGGCGGTGATCCGAGTCGGTCCGGCGCGGGACGTCAAGACCGTCGCCGAAGCCGCCAGGCAGGCCAGGAACGGCGACACCGTCGAAGTCGACGCCGGCGAGTACCGTCGCGACGTGGCCGTCTGGACGCAGGACGACCTGACGATCCGCGCCGTCGGTGGCCGCGTTCGGCTCGTCGCGGCGGGCGGTTCGGCCGAAGCGAAGGCGATCTGGGTGGTGCGCGGCGGCCGCATCAGCGTCGAGGGCTTCGACTTCGAGGGCACGCGCGTGCCGTCGCGCAACGGTGCAGGGATCCGCTTCGAATCCGGGCAGCTGACGGTGCGCAACTGCCGCTTCTTCGGCAACGAGATGGGGCTGCTCACCGGCAACGACGAAACCGCGGAGTTGCTCGTCGAGCACAGCGAGTTCGCCGACAACAAGCGCCTCGACGGCCACAACCACCAGCTGTACGCCGGCACGATCGCGCGGCTGACGGTGCGTGGCAGCTACTTCCACCAGGGCCACCTCGGGCACCTGCTGAAGAGCCGCGCCGCGGTCAGCGACATCCGCTACAGCCGCTTCAGCGACGAGACGGGAGGCACCACCAGCTACGAGCTCGAGTTCCCGAACGGCGGCCAGGTGGTGCTGCTGGGCAACATCGTCCAGCAGAGCTCGACCAGCGAGAACGGCGTCATCGTGTCCTTCGGTGCCGAGGGCTACGCGGGCGGGCGTCACGCGATCGTGCTCGCGCACAACACGCTCGTCGACAACCGGCCGAGCGAAGGGGTCTTCCTGCGCGTGATGCAAGGCGAGGGCAAGTTCGGTGCCGCCGTCGCGATCAAGGCGGTGAACAACCTGCTGGTGGGCAACCCGGGGACGCTCGACGGCGCAGGCCAGGGCGAGTACCGCAACAACTTCAACGTCGACTGGGACAGCTTCGTGCGCGCCTCGCGCGAGGACTACCGGCTGCTGCCCGCGTCGCACGCCTACGGCAAGGCGGTCGACCCGGGCGAGTTCGACGGCATCGCCCTGCAGCCCACGCACGAGTACCGCCACCCGCGTTCGCTCACCGCGCTGAGCGCGCCGGTGCGGCACCCCGGCGCTCTGCAGGCGCCGCCCTCGCCGTGAGATGCGCGCGCCGGTGCGGCATACTCGCGGTGCCCGTCGGACCTACTCCGTGTACCTTGAAGCCTTCGACCGCATCGTCGCCGCCCTTCCGCATGCGTGCAGGACGGTTTACGGGCGGCGCATGCGCTCACTGGCGCTGTTCGGGTCGGTTGCACGGAACACCCAACGGCCCGATTCGGACATAGACGTGCTGCTTATCGTGGACGACCTGCCTGAGGGCCGCCGAGCGCGCATGGACGAGTTCGAGCGCGTCGACGCGTTGCTCGAACCCCTGGTGGTGCAAGCGCGCGCGCAGGGCGTGCACACGATCGTCTCGCCGGTGCTGAAGACTCCTGCCGAGCTCGCCGCCGGCAGCCTGCTGTACCTGGACATGATCAACGAGGCGCGCATCCTCGTCGACGAGGATGGAGCGCTGCGGAAGTTCCTCGATGCGCTCGGCGAACGCCTGGCCGCGTCCGGCGCGCGACGTGTTCGCAAGGGGGGCGGCTACTACTGGGATCTCGCGCCCAATTTCCGCTGGGGCGACCGCATCGAGATATGACTGCCGACGAGCTGGCCCGCAGCTACTTCAATCGCTCGGCCAAGCGATGGCTGGCGCTCGAGGTGTTGATGCAGCACGATGCCTTCCCCGACGTCGTGCGCGAGGCGCAGGAGATCGTCGAACTGGTGCTCGAAGGCATGCTGCGCGCCGTGGGCATCGACCCGCCGAAGTGGCACGACGTGGGCCAGATCCTGCTCGAGCACGCCGACAAGTTCCCTCCCGCGCTGCGCACCGAGCTCGCCGACTTCGCGACAATTTCGCGTCGGCTGCGGCGCGATCGCGAAGCGGCGTTCTATGGTGACACCGACCTGATCCCCGAACAGGTCTTCGATCGCTCGTCCGCCCAGCAGGCATTGGACGACGCTCGGCGCGTTCTGGCGGATGTGCCCCACTTCTTGGGCCAGCCGGGCTGACGTCGCACTCCACCAGCCCGTCCGTCACGGGCTGGTCACGGTCACGGTCAACGTCGTGTCGGTGCGGCCGTCGACGGTGATCCGCGTGCCGGTGAACGGGTCGGTCCAGGTCTGCCCGACGGCCAATGCAGCGTCGCCGAACGTCGGCGTCGACGGCGTCATGTCCAGCAGGCACGGCGCCGTGCGCGGACACGCGATCGTGCGCGCCCGGTCGCCCGTGCCGCTGCGCCAGGAGCCGGTCAGGTTCACCATCGCGCCGCCGGGGAATCCGCCGCCACGCGTGCTCGCCATGCGCCTGTCGAACCCGAAGGCAGCCCGGTACTCGATCCACAGCGCCAACGGCACCTGGACCTTCGCGGCATCGCCGCCGGCCGGCGGCAGCCGCACCTCGACCGCCGTCGGCAGGCCGCCTGCCTTCGTCGCCGCGCCGATCGTGTACGTGGCGCGCCCGGCCTCGTGCACCATGGGCTGCGTCCAACCCAGGAAGGCGCGGATCGGCGCCGAGATCATCCTCAGTCCGCCGCCGTCGTGGCCCATCAGGTCCCAGGCGTTGCCGTACTCGCGGGTCCTGCAATCGGCCGCCAGCGTCACCTTGCGGCACACGAGCGAGTTCGCGTGGCCCACGCCGTAGGTGTGCACGATCTCGTGGGTGACGTAACGCTCGGTCAGCGACCACGCCAGCGCCAGCGGCACCCGACGCGCCGCGCCGTCCGACTCGACGTGACGGAACACCGTCTGCAGGCCACCCGGGCACCCTTGCGCCGACGGCGGCACGACGAGCACGAGCGCGTGAAGGCCGCTCAGGTCGATGCCGGCATCGCGAAGCGCGGCAGACAGCGCCGCCGCATCGGGGCGCTGGCACTTGCCCGGCGGCCGCGCCTGCGGCAACTGGAGCAGCACGGGGTGAACCTCGGCGACGAGATCGTGCGCACCGCCGCTGCCTTCCGCGTGAAAGCTGCGGGCCGTGCGCAGGATCCGCTGCAGCTTCTCGGGCCCGCCGGGGAACGACCGCGTATCCGTGTAGTTCGCGACCACGCCGTAGACCTTCGTCGACCGCGTGTCCTGTGCCGATGCCGCGCCGACGAACAGCGCCGCCGCGGCCAGGCTGGCCAGATGAAGCAATATCGCCTCCGTCGGTGAATTCGCACACGCCCGAACGCGGGGATCGCGTCGCCCGCGCCACGGGTCCCCGGTAGCATGCCACCGCGCGAGCGCCGCCCAACGGGGACGGCGTGATCGCGCATCGCCGCCGATTCGATGACTCCCACCCCCACCGACACTTCGGACGACCTCGCCACGCGCCCTGCCGCGCTGGTGCTGGGTCGCCCTCGTTTCCGCGATGCGGCGCTGGCGCAGGCCGCGCGCGAAGGCGGGCCGCTGGCCGCGTGGCGGGCCGTGATGGCGAAGTCCGCAGCCTCCGGCGGGTCGCGGGCGGCCGCCGCATCGCTCGGGGGCGTGGATGGCGACTTCGCCGTGGCACTGACCGACCCCGTCGGCCGCGCGTTCCTGGCCGTCGACCGCTTCGCCATCCAGACCCTGTGCTGGCGCGTGATCGACGGCAAGCTGCACTACGCCGAGCGCGCCGACACCCTGGCCGCGCTGCCGCCGCGCGCCGACATCGACCCGCAGGCGGTCTACGACTACCTGTACTTCCACGTGGTGCCTTCCCCGCGCACCATCTTCCAGGGCGTGCATCGCCTGCCGCCGGCACACGGCCTGTGGTTCGACAACGGGCAGGTGACCGTGCAGCCCTACTGGCTGCCGCACTTCGAGGAGCCGAAGCGGGCCGACTTCAACGCCCTGGCCGCCGACTTCCGCCAGCGCGTGCAGGACGCGGTGGCCGCGCAGCTCGACGGCAGCAAGCCCGCGTGCTTCTTGAGCGGCGGCACCGACAGCTCCACCGTCGCCGGCATGATCAGCCAGCTGGCCGGGCGCGCCGCCACCTACAGCATCGGCTTCGAGGCCGAGGGCTACGACGAGATGGCGTATGCGCGCATCGCCGCCAAGCGCTTCGGCACCGAACACCACGAGTACTACGTCACGCCCGACGACCTGGTCGGCGCCATCCCGGCCGTGGCAGCGCACTGCGACCAGCCGTTCGGCAACAGCAGCGTGCTGCCGGCCTACTTCTGCGCCAGGATGGCGCGCGACGACGGTGTGGCCAAGCTGCTGGCCGGCGACGGCGGCGACGAGCTCTACGGCGGCAACGCCCGCTACGCCAAGCAGCGCATTTTCGGCTGGTACGGCGACGTGCCTGCGCCGCTGCGCACCGGGCTGCTGGAGCCGCTGCTGGAGCGCACGCCGCTGGGCGCCCTGCCGCTGGCGCGCAAGGGCCGCAGCTACGTGCAGCAGGCCAAGGTGCCGCTGCCGGACCGGCTGCAGCAGTACAACCTGCTGCGGCGGCTGGACCCGCGGCAGGTCTTCACGCCCGAGTTCCTGGCCCGCGTCGACGAGGCCGACCCGCTGCGCCAGCAGCGCGACGTGTGGAATCTGGTGCCCGGCCGCGCGAGCGCGCTGAATCGCATGCTGGCCTACGACTGGCGCTACACGCTGGCCGAGGCCGACCTGCCCAAGGTGCGCGGCAGCACGTCGCTGGCCGGGGTGGCGGTGGGCTTCCCGTTCCTCGACCCGGGCGTGGTGGACCTGTCGCTGGCGCTGCCCGTCGACTACAAGCTCAAGGGACTGAAGCTGCGCTGGTTCTTCAAGGAGGCGCTGCGCGGCTTTCTGCCCGACGAGATCCTGGCCAAGAAGAAGCAGGGTTTCGGGCTGCCGTTCGGCGTGTGGGCCACGCGGCACGCGCGGCTGAAGGCGTTCGCGGCGGACTCGCTGCAGTCGCTGGCCGGGCGCGGCATCGTGCGGCGCGAATTCATCGAACCGCTGCTGCAGCAGCGCCTGCCGGAACACCCCGGCTACTACGGCGAGATGGTGTGGATCCTGATGATGCTCGAGCAGTGGCTGCGCTCGCAGCGTCACTGATCGTCGACCGCGGCCCGACCGCGCGGACTTGAGCTCGATTCCCGCGACTTACCACCCTCACGTCGACGGCCTGCGCGCGCTGGCCGTGCTGGCGGTGCTGATCTACCACCTGGTGCCGCAGGCGCTTCCCGGCGGTTTCACCGGCGTGGACGTGTTCTTCGTCATCTCCGGCTTCGTCGTCACGGCATCGCTCGCCGGGCATCGCGACGAACGCCTGCGCAGCTTCCTGGCCCGCTTCTACGCCCGGCGCCTGGCGCGGCTGGTGCCCGCGCTGGTGGCGATGCTCGTCGTGACGACGGCGCTGTACGTGCTGTTCGTCCCCAAGGCCTGGTTCAACCGCGCCGCCGAGACCACCGGACAGGCTGCGTTCTGGGGCCTGAGCAACTGGGTGCTGGACCGGCAGGTCGTCAACTACTTCGAGCCGCGCGCCGAGTTCAACCCTTTCACCCACACCTGGTCGCTTGGTGTCGAGGAACAGTTCTACCTGTTGGCGCCGCTGCTGCTGTTCGCCGCGCTGGCGCACGACGCGCAGTCGCGCCGGCGACGCCTCGCCACCACGGTCATCGCGGTGCTGGCCGTGGCCTCGCTGGCCGCCGCCGTGCACTTCGGCCTGACACGCGGTTCACGTTTCGTCTTCTATGCCGTGTGGTTCCGCTTCTGGGAGCTGGCGGCCGGGGTGCTGCTGTACCTGGCCGGCTCGCGCATCACGGCCCCGTCGCTGCGCCTCGAGCGCCTGCATCGGCACGCCGGCCCGGTCGGGCTGGGTCTCGTCGCGCTGGCCTTCCTGGCGCCGCAGCCCACGGCCTACCCGTACCTGCGTTCGGCGGTCGCGGCGATCGGCACGGTGCTGCTGATCGGGCTGCCATCGGTGCGGCGCACCGGCGCGATCGACTCGCTGCTGTCGCACCCGGCGGCCTTGTGGGTCGGGCTGCGCTCGTACTCGCTGTACCTGTGGCACTGGCCGGTGTACGTGCTGGCGCGCTGGACCACCGGGCTGACGGTCTGGCCGTTCAACCTGATCGCCGTTGCCCTGAGCGTCGTCGCGGCCGCCGTGTCGTACCGCGCCCTCGAAAACCCGATCCGTCACAGCGGGCGACTCAAGCGCTGGCCGCCGGGCCTGCGCATCGGCGCCTTCGTGTTGCTGCTCGCCGCCGGGTGGTGGACCGGGCGCAGCCTGCTGCAAGCTCAGCCGGCGCTGGGGCTGGGACAGCCGACCCGGCAAGCCGCCGACTGGTACGGCACGCACGGCCTGGTGCGGCAGACCCTGTCCGCGCGACGGGTCTGCGAGCCCGCGGTGTCGCGCAGCGCCGTCGGCGCCGCGCCACAGGCCATGACGACCTACGCGCCCCAGGCCTGCGCGGTGCAGGCGCCTGCCACGCTGTTCGTCATGGGCGACTCGCACGCCACCGCCTACCAGCCGATGCTCGAGCAACTGAGCGCCGAACAGGCACGCGTGGTCAGGGTGCTGCAGGTGCCCGGCTGCGCCTACCTCGACATGATGGCGCCCATGACCCCGGCACGCGACGCGCATTGCCACCGCATGGCCCGGGCGTCGCTGCAGACCGTGCTCGCACAGGCCCGGCCGCACGACGTCGTCCTCCTGCCGTCGCTGCGCCTGCCGCGGCTCGTCGAACTGGGCGGGTCGCCCAGGGCCATGCAGGGCGACGGGGCGTACCTGCGCAGCGCGTCGGACACCGCGCTCACGCGCGCGGCAGCGGCCGACGCCCCGACGTGGATCAACCCGCTCCTGGACGCCGGGCTGCACGTGGTCTTCGAACTGCCCAAGCCGGTGTTTCGCGCGCATGCGTTCCAGTGCGTCGACTGGTTCAACCGCGGCAACCCCGACTGCCGCTTCGGCCTCGACGAACGGCGCGACGACCAGGAACGCTATCGCGCGCCGGTCGTCGGCGCCCTGCACAGCCTGGCGGCCGCGCATCCGCGCGTCCACCTGTGGGATCCGCTGCCGGGCTTGTGCGATGCGGTCACGTGCAGCGCCATGCGCGGCGGCAGGCCGCTGTTCTTCGACGGCGACCACGTCAGTCCGTACGGCAACCTCGTGTTGCTGCCGTCGTTCCGGGCCCTGGTCGCCGCGCTGCCGACGGGGCACGGCGAGACCTCGCGGTGATCGTGCTGCGCAATTGCGCACGCAACGCCGCGTCCGCCTCGCCGTGCCCCCGGCGCCGAGCCGCTGCGCGCTGCTAGCATCGCGCGCCCGGAACGCCGCACTGCCGCGTCGGGGCGCCGCCATCGCGCCCCGAACCGCGACGGGCGTCGCCACACCCTCTCGCCAGTTCAACCGCCCGACGACGCGATCGATGGTCACGAACGTCTGCTACTTCGTCGGCACCCACGGCGACTGGGGCGGCGCGAGCCGCATCCTGTTCAATCTGATCCGGCACATCGACCGCACCGAGTTCCACCCCATCGTGATGCTCAGCCGCCCGGGGCCCATCGAGGGCGAGATGACGCGCCTCGGCGTCGAGCATCACGTCTGGCCGCGTCACGACTTCGGCAACCCGCTGACCTTCACGCGCGACGTCGTGCGCTGCGCCGGGTTCCTGCGCCGCCACCACGTCGACCTCGTCCACCTCAACCACGGGTGCATCGGCTGGCGTCCCGCCGAGCTGACAGCCGCGCGATGGCTCGGCATTCCCGTCGTCCAGCACTCGCAGCAGCCGGTCGACAAGCCCTCGCCCGACCTGCTCGCGGCGCGCGTCGTGCTCACCTGTTCGGACTACCTGCGAACGGTGTGCGACACCGGCGGCGTGCCGATGCGCACCGTGTACGACCTCGTCGACCTCGAGCGCTTCGCGTCGGGCCGGCCACTGCGCGAGGAACCCGGCCTCGAACCCGGCGCCACGGTGTTCAGCTTCATCGGCCGCACGCGCCGCCGCAAGGGTCTGCAGATGTTCGTCGACATGGCGAAGCGCCTGCGTTCGCCGTCGGCACGCTTCCTCATCACCGGCCAGCGGGTCGGCGTGAAAACGGACGACAGCTACTCGGAGGCGCAGATCCGCGACATGATCGGCGGCGACCCGCGCATCCGCTACCTCGGTTTCCGCGAGGACATCGAGAACGTCTATGCCAGTTCGGACGTCGTCGTCGTGCCGTCGCAGCATCCCGAGCCCTGCCCTGCCGTGCTGATCGAGAGCGCCGCCGCCGGCAAGCCCGTGCTCGCCACCGACAGCGGCAGCACGAGCGAGTTCGTGCGCGACGGCGAAACCGGCTTCGTCGTCGCGCGTCACGACCTCGACGCGCTGGTCGACCGGGCGACGCGCCTGCTCGACGACGTCGCGCTGCGCGTGCGTCTGGGGCAAGCAGCCCGCCGTGACGCGCAGACCCGGTTCTTCGCCGACCCGCTGGCGCAGGTCGAGGCCCTTTATCGCGAGCTGCGGCCGCCCCGCAAGCATGCGGCGTAGTCCGCACCCCACCCAACCGCCCACGGAGCCCCGAGCGCGATGACCGAACGCACCAAGTCCACCCCCGCGCGGATCAAGGCGGCGCTGCTTGACCGACTGCTGCCCGTCACCGGCGACGATTACCAGCGCCAGCGCTTCCCGGACGAGAAGGTCCGCACCATCCTCTCCGGCATCGACCTGGCCCAGGTCGGCAGCGTGCTCGACGTCGGCTGCAACGAGGGTCTGATCACGAGCCACTTCACCGAGCGCGGCAAGTTCGCCGTCGGCATCGACATCTCGCCGTTTTTCGCGCGCAACCTGCTGCGTCGCCTGCACGACGACAACACGCCCGCCTTCGGCACCATGAAGCTGGGGCCGGACAACGTCGCCACGCTGCCGACCTTCGACCTCGTGCTGGTGCTGTCGGTGCACCACTGGTGGGTGAAGGAGCACGGCGACGACGCGGCCAAGCGCATGGTGCGCAGCCTGATCGAGCGCGCCCGGCGCTACTTCGTCATCGAGTTCTCGTCGATCCGGGAGAAGTACGGCTACGTCGAACCGCAGTTCGTCGACAACGACGCGGCCAGCGTCACCGCGTACGCCACGCGCTGGCTGCTCGACATCGACCCGTCCTACGACGTGCGCTACCTCGGCCCGAACGCCGAAACCCAGGGCCGCGAGAAGCAGCGGCACATCTTCGTGGTGAGGCAACGCGCCAGCGACGGCTAGCCGTCGCGTGCCGGGCCCCCTGCAACCCCGCGTGCGTCGCGAATCGTTCACGCTCCCCGTGCCACGCCGGGCGGCCACGGGCGCACGACGCGCCTATGATCGTCGCCGCAGCGCGGGTGCCCCCGTGCCGTCATCCTCTCCCCGCATCTCGGATCGCGCCCCACGGACCCCATGAACACCACCGGACGAGTCGGTTTCTGCATCGGCACCGGGCGCTGCGGCACGCTGTTCATGTACCAGTTGCTCGAGCGCGAGCCCGACGTCGCCAGTTCGCACGAGCGCAACCCCGACAACGAGAGCTTCCACCGCTACTGCCAGTGGCACGGGCTGCCGGTGGACCACGAGGGCTTCCTTGCCACCAAGGAAGACGAGATCCGCGAGGACCTCGGCCACCGCGCCTACTCGTTCGAGGCCAGCCCGTACCTGTCGATCTCCGTGCGCGAACTGCACGCGCGCTTCGGCGCGCGCTTCGTGCTGCTGCTGCGGCGCCCGGACCGCGTCGTCACCTCGTTCGTGCACAAGGGCTTCTACAAGCAGCCCTACCGCGTGGCCGACGAGTCGCTGGCCACCGGCTACCAGCGCATCGGCGCCGAGAAGGTGCATGCCTTCTTCGCGCGCATCGCCCCGCGCGGTGCATTCCTGCGGCAGTGGAACGCGATGTCGCAGGTCGGCCGCGTCGCCTGGTACTGGCAGGCCTGGAACGAACGCACGCTCGAACAGCTCGACGCTCTGCCCGCCGACAGCCACCGCGTCGTGCGCATCGAAGACCTGGACCATGCGCGCTACCTGGAGCTGGCGCGATTCCTCGGCTACGAGCCGCGCGTCACGCAGGCCGAGTTCGACGCGCTCAGCGAGAGCAAGCCGCACGCGTTCTGGCGCAAGCGCAACATCGACCAGTGGACGCCGCAGGAGGTGTCGGAGTTCGAGCAGCAGGTGGCGCCGCTGGCCGAGCGCTTCGGCTACGAGCATCGCATCGATCGGCTGGTCGACGAGGCCCGCGCCGAGCGCGCCGCCGCCGAGGAGGCGGGGCACATCCCCGCCCCGAAGCCTGCGCAGCGCTTCTGGCGCCTGCGGCGCGGCACGTCGGGGCTGCTGCGCGGCCTGGGCGGGCGGCTGCAGGCGATGGCCGAGCAGGTCGACGCAACCTGACCACGCTCGAGGACACCCCGCCCGTGCCGCCTTGCCGACGACGCCGCGCATGAAGATCTGTCTCCTCACCTGGTGGGGCGACTCATTGACCTACACGGTCGCGCGCGCCTTGTCGACCGCCGGCCACACGGTCGACATCCTGATCACCGACCGCGAGCGCCATCTGGCGGCCAAGTGGGGCATCTCGGCGCGCATCCGCGACATCCCAGGCGTCACCTTGTTGTTCGCTCCCGACCACGAGTCGCCAGAGCACTACGGGATGCTGGTCATTCAGAGTTTCCCGCGGATCGGCGAGCACACCGCGCTGGCGTCGCGACTGGCCGATCGTTCCGACCACGTGACCCTGATCTCGTTCGGCGACCGGGTGCGCCCGTGGCGAGACGCCGTGCGGCTGCAACGCGTCGAGCAGCAGGTCGTGCGGCCCTTCTCGCGCAAGCTCAACGTGGTCGCCTACAAGGACGGCTGCCACCCTCTCGACCTGTTCGCGCTGGCGCGGGTGCGCCGGGTGCATGTCGGGTTCGACGTGCACTCGAAGTTCCTGCAGTCCGACGCCCTCTTCCGAAAGATCCACGCCACTGATTGGTCGGTCGACGAACCGCGCCGGCTGCGGCTGAACTTCGTCGGCAGCCGCGACCCGGCGCGCCGCGGCGAGGCGCTCGAGCGCGCCGACCGCGGCTGGCAAAGCGCCGGTGAACGCGACGACCGGCGCGTGCTCTGGAAGGTGTACTCCGACGATCAACCGGGGGCCCTGCCCGAGTCGGAGTTCGTCGACATCCTGTCGGACTCGGACTTCACGCTGGCGCCGCCCGGGCACTCGCTGATCACGCACCGACCGGTCGAGGCCATGCTGCGCGGAAGCATCCCGATCCTGAACGCGCGCGAGGCGCCCATCTACGAACTCGGGTTGCGCGACGGGGAGAACTGCCTGCTCGTGCGCAACGACGACTGGGCCGCCGCAGTGCGCCGTGCGCTCGCGATGGACCCCGCCGAGGTCCGACGCATGCGCACCCACATCCTGTCCGCGCGCCAGACCCGTCTGGACTACCCGGTCCTCGCCGCCGCCATCTGCCGGCGGCTCGGCGCGCCCGCCTGAGCGTGCCGACGAACAACCCGCCATCACGATGATTCCCGGCGTCGTCCTGTTCGCCCGTCACCCCGAAGGTGGCACCCCCGCCGCCGGACTGGACCACCTGCTCGCCACGGGCTACCGGGGAGCGCAGTGCGTGCAGCGCGCATCGCTCGGCGAATGGTTGCACTGCGGACTGCTTGCCCGCCCCGACGGTTCGTTCGTCCAGCGCCACGACGACGTGGACGTCACCGTCCTGCTCAGCGGCTACGTCTCCGCATTGACTCGGGCGGGCGGCGGCCCTCCCGACGACGCTGCAGGCGACATAGCCCGCCTCTACCTCGACGAAGGACCGGCCGCTTTCGCCAGGCTGCGCGGCTCCTTCGCCGGCGTCGTGGTCGACCGCCGAAGCGACGAGGCGCTGGTGTTCACCGACCGCCAGGGCTCTCGTCCGTTGTTCATGATCGGCGCACTGGCCACCGGGCTGCACCTGGCGCCCGAAGCCAAGCCGCTGGCACGCATGCGCGCGGCCACGGCGGCGATCGATCCGCTGGCCGTCGGCGAGTTTCTCGTCCGTGGCTGCTGCTACGCGAGTGCGACCCTGTTCGCAGACGTACGCTCGCTGGGTCAGGCCGTCGTGCTGCACATCGGACCCGGCGGCACCCGCGAACACCGTTACTGGGTTCCCAGGTTCGACGCTTCCAGCGATGCGAGCCGGCCCGAACTGCTCGCCGAGCTCGATGCGTTGCTCGAGCAGGCCACAAGGCGACTGCTGGCCGTGCTGCCCGAACCTGCGTTGCTGCTCAGCGGCGGCGTCGACTCGCGGCTGATGCTCGCCTACCTGCTGCGCTGTGGCCGACAGCTGCCGAGCTACGCCTACCGGGTCGAGCCGTCGACGGGCGAGGACCACCTCATCGCGCAGCAGCTGGCCGACCATGCCGGGCTGGCGCACCAGCCATTCGTGATCCCGATCGACGGTTTCGCCACCGATGCCGTGACCGAAACGCTGGCAGCGGACGGCCGCGTGCAGATCTGCGACGCGCCGTCGAACCGCTGGACGCACATCGGGCAGCGCCATCGCGCGATGTTCATCGGCGACGAAAGCTTCGGCTGGAAGGGCGAGCCTGCCGACCTCGCCGGAGCACTCGACATCGTCGGCTGGTGGAACATCGACGTCTCGCCGCGGGTGTGCGACGTGCTGCAGCCCGCGCGCCTGACCGCGATCCGCGACGGCATCGCGCGAACCCTGGCGGCGACGACCGCGGCGCTGCAAAGCACGCATCCGGTCGGCATGAAGGACGAGCTCTACTACCGCGAACGCGTGGCCAACCTGCTCAACGGGTTCTCGGCACGGCGCCTGGCGGTGTGCGAGCAGGCCCGACCCTTGCTCGACGAGGACGTGGTCGACTTCTTCACCCGCGTGCCGCACGCGCTCAGGCTCGACAAGCGCCTGGCGCGCGACCTGCTGGCCGACCGCTTCCCCGACCTGGCCGCGCTGCCGTATTCGAGGAAGACCAGCGTGCCATGGGACGAAGCCGTGTTCCTGCGACTGATCGCCGAGCGTCCCCAGATCAAGGACTTCATCCTCGGGCACCTCACCGACCGCCTGTGCGAACCGCTGGCGTCGATGTTCGATCGCACGCGGCTGGCCGCGCTTGCCCGCTGCTATCTTTCGGGGGCCAAGCTGCCGCCCTACCGCGACGACTGGTTGTCGCGCGTGCCCGGCGGCTGGCGCCTTGCGCGTGAACGCGTCGACAAGGTGGGCACGCTGCGCAGCCTGCTGCGCATCATGCAGCTCAACATCTACCTCTCGAGTCCCTGAACCCGCGAGCCGTCATGCCCGACACGCCGATCGACCCGCGCCCGGCCGCGACGCCCGTCACGGCCTCGGTCGTCATGCCCTGCTTCAACGCCGAGCGCTACCTCGACGAGGCCGTGCGCAGCGTGATGGGGCAGACGCTGCCCGGCGTCGAGCTGATCGTCGTCGACGACGGTTCCACCGACCGCTCGCCGCAGATCGTCGCGGCGCTGCAGCGCGAGTTCGGCAACCGCATCGTCGCCGTGTCGCAGGCCAACGCCGGCCCGTACGCAGCGCGCAACCGCGGGCTGGCGCAGGCACGCGGCGAGTTCGTCGCCTTCCTAGACGCCGACGACTGGTGGGCGCCCGACTGCCTGCATAAGCTGCACGCTGCGCTGGCGGACGACCGCGGCGCCGCGCTGGCCTACTGCGGCTGGCAGAACGTCGGCCTGCCGGGTGGCCGCGGCGCGCCCTACGTGCCGCCCGACTACGAGCTCGAGGACAAGGCGGCACGCTTCCTGCGCGCCGCCGCGCCGTGGCCGATCCATGCGGCGCTGGTGCGCCGATCGGTCATGCAGGAGGTCGGCGGCTTCGACCTCGACCTGCCCACGTGCATGGACTACGACCTGTGGCTGCGCATCGGCGTGGGACGTCGCATCCGCCTCGTGCCCGAGGTGCTGGCGTTCTACCGCCACCACCAGGGCGGGCAGATCACGTCGACGCAGTGGCGGCAGGCGCGCAATTCCTGGATCGTCAAGCGCAAGTTCGTGCGCCAGCACCCGCAGCTGGTGCGCCACCTGTCGGCCGCCGAGCTGCGCGACCTCATCGACGGCAGCCTGCTGCGCCGCGGCTACGACAACTTCTGGCGCCGCGACCTCGACTCGGCGCAGCGCATCTTCCGCATGTCTCTCGTCAAGGGTGGCTGGCGCGCGAAGGACCTGGTCTACCTGCTGCCGTCGCTGCTGCCGCCCGCGCTGTTCCGGCGGCTGGTGAGCCGGCGCGACCGCAGCCCGGCACCATGAGCCTGTACGCCAGTGTCGTCGCCACCCCCGCCGTGCCCTGGCGCGTGCGGCACGCGCTCGAGCAGTGGGTCGAGCAGCGCTGCTACGCACGGCATCCGGCGCTGTACCGCTGGCTGCACTTCGGCCGCGCGGCGGCGGCGGTCGAGCCCGCCACCACCGGCCCGGCGCACCACTTCTTCGGCTACTACGACAAGACGCCGTGGAATGCCGAGGGCCGCTTGCTGCTCGCGCACGAGGCGTCGTTCAACGACCGCGCGCCTGCCCCCGGCGACAGCGTCGGGATCGGCGTCGTCGCGCAAGACGGCAGCCGGCGCTTCGAGCGCCTGGCCACCACGCACGCCTGGAACTGGCAGCAGGGTGCGATGGCGACCTGGCACCCGGCCGACCCTGCGCGCCGCTTCAGCTACAACGACCGCCGCGACGGCCGCTTCGTCGGCGTGCTGCACGACGTCGAGCGCGGCGAGGTCGGCATCGTCGATCGCCCGCTGTACGCGCTGCTGCCCGACGGCCGCACCGCGTTCAGCGCCAACTTCGCGCGCCTGGCGGTGCACCGGCCCGGCTACGGCTACGCCGGCGTCGACGACCCCTTCGCCGACGACCCGTGCCCAGCGCAGGACGGCGTCTGGCGCGTCGACCTCGTCAGCGGCCGCAGCGAGCTGGTCGTGCCGCTGGCCGAACTCGCGGCGCGCGACCCCAAGCCGACGATGGAAGGCGCGTGGCACTACGTCAACCACCTCCAGCCGTCGCGCGGAGGCCGGCGCATCGCCTTCTTCCACATCTGGCACCGCGACGCCAGGAGCTGGGAGGTGCGGCTGTACACCTGCCGCCCCGACGGCAGCGACCTGACCTGCCTGCTCGATACGGGGTTCATCTCTCACTACGACTGGCGCGACGACGACACGATCCTCGTGTGGGCCAACCGTCCCGGCGCGCCCGCGCGCTTCCTGCGGGTGTCGCATTCGGCAGGCGCCGACGCAGCGCGGCTAGCGCCGTTCACCGTCTTCGGCGAGGCCCAGCTGCGCGAGGACGGCCACTGCACCTTCTCGCCCGACGGTCGCTGGGTGCTCAACGACACCTACCCCGATGCGCACGGCAAGCGAACGCTGATGCTGGTGCGCGCCGGCGACGCGCGACGCGTCGACATCGCTCGGCTGCTGTCGCCCAAGTCGCGCTGGTGGGGCGAGATCCGCTGCGACCTGCACCCGCGCTGGAGCCGCGACGGCCGGCGCATCTGCATCGACTCGGTGCACGACGGCAGCCGCCAGATGTACGTCGTCGACGTCTCGCACCTCGTCGCATGAACCAGGTGCTCGTCCTCATGTACCACCAGGTCGACGTGCCGGGCTCGACCCAGGAGCAGCGCTTCTGCACGCCCCCGGCCGACTTCTCCGCGCAGATGCGCTGGCTGGTCGGCGCCGGCTACCGCGGCGTCACGCTCGACGCCGTGCTGGGGCACGTGACTGGCGCCGCGCCACTGGCGGGGCGTGCCGTGCACGTCACCTTCGACGACGGCTTCGTCGGCGTGCTCGACCACGCCCTGCCGACGCTGCAGGCGCTGAACCTGCCGGCCACGCTGTTCGCGCTGGCGCAGCGCACCGGTGCCACCAACGACTGGATGCATGCGCGCGGCTTTCCGCGCCGGGCGCTGCTGTCGCCAGCGCAGCTGCGGCTGCTGGCCGACGAGGGCATGGTCATCGGCAGCCACACCGGCAGCCACGCCCGCCTGCCCGAGATCGCGCCGGACGCGGCGCGCGTCGAGATCGTCGACAGCCGGCGCGAGCTCGAGGACCTGCTGGGCCACGAGGTCGCGCACTTCGCCTACCCCTATGGCCTGTTCAACGACGCCGTGCGCCAGATGGTCGTGCAGGCCGGCTACCGCTCGGCCTGCTCGACGCGCGCCGGCTTCAACCGCTCCGGGGACGACCCCTTCCTGCTGCGCCGGCTCGACATCGCGGGCACCGACCGGCTGTGGCAGTTCCGCCAGAAGCTGCGCCTGGGCACGCATGCCGCGTCGCGCTGGCAGCCGCTGGCCTACTACGCCGGGCGCCTCGCAGCGCGGCTGCGCCCCGGCGGCTGACCGTCGCGCCGCCCACGTCGCTCGATCCATGGACTTCAGCGTCATCGTCTGCACCTACAACCGCGCCGGCAACCTGCCGCGCTGCCTGGGCGCGCTGGCGCGCCAGGAAGGCGCCGGGGCGATCGCCTGGGAGGTGGTGGTCGTCGACAACAACTCCAGCGACGGCACGCGCGCCGAGGTCGAGCGCCTGGCGCGCGAGCTGCCGATCACCGTCCGCTACGCGCACGAGGCGCAGCAGGGCCTGAACTACGCGCGCAACACCGGCATCCGGGTGTCGACCGGCACGTACTTCTCATACGTCGACGACGACATCGAGGTCAGCCCGCGCTGGCTGGCGTCGCTGCACCGCTGCTTCGTCGCGCACGACGCCGACGCCGTCGGCGGGCGCATCCACCTCGACCCGGGCATCGTGCTGCCGGCGTGGATCCGCGACGACGAGACCAAGGGCTTCCTCGGCTTCCAGGACTTCGGCGACGAGCCGTTCGCGATGGACGGCCGGCGCCGCTACCCCTACGGCGGCAACATGGCCTTCCACCGCCGCGTCGTCGAGCGCATCGGCTATTTCAACCCCCTGCTGGGGCGCAAGGGCGCCGGCCGCAAGCGCAGCGAGCTGTTCAAGGGCGCCGAGACCGACTACTTCCACCGCCTGGCCGACAGCGGGCCGGCGTGCATCCGCTACGAGCCCGACGCCATCGTCTACCACCAGGTGCAGCCGTTCCAGCTGAAGAAGAAGTACTTCCGCACTATCCACTCGAACGCCGGCTACCAGCGCGCCTACTACGACGGCACCGAGTTTCCGCACACCATCTTCGGCGTGCCGCGCTACCTGTACCCGATGCTGCTGTCGAACGTCGCGGAGTACCTGAAGCAGCTGGTCGTCTCCGGCCCCGACGTGGCGTTCCGCCAGCAGATGACCGTGGGCCACATGGTGGGCACGATGCTGGGCTACCACCGCCGACCGCCGGGCTCGTCCGACGCGTAGCGATGCCCCGACTCACGGTACTCATCTGCACGCACGACCGTGCCGAGTTGCTGGCACGCACGCTGCTCACGCTGAACTCGGCGCGGCGCCCGGCGGGCTGGGCGATCGACGTGCTGGTCGCCGCCAACGCCTGCCGCGACGACACGCACGACGTGCTCGAGCGCCACTGCGCCCAGGTGGACGCGCGAGGCTGGCTGCCGCTGCGATGGTTCGCCGAGCCGGTGCCCGGCAAGTCGAACGCGCTCAACAGCGCGCTGCCGCGCGTCGGGTCCGACCTGATCGCCTTCGTCGACGACGATCACCGCGTCGACGTGGGGTACCTCGAGGCCGTGTGCCGCGCCGCCGAGCACCACCCCGAAGCGGACCTGTTCTGCGGCCGCATCCTGCCGGACTGGGACGGCCGCGAGCCGGCCTGGGTGCACGACACCGGCCCGTACCGCATCTACCCGCTGCCGGTGCCGCGCTTCGACCAGGGCGACGAGCCCTTCGAGCTGACGCCCGACCGCGCCATCCCGGGCGGCGGCAACCTGGCCGTGCGCACCGCGACGGCTGCGCGCATCGGCCCCTTCGACACCGCGATGGGCCCCACCGGCCACGACCTCGGCGGCGCCGAAGACCTGGACTGGGTGCTGCGCGGCCAGCGCCTGGGCGCGCGCCTGCGCTACGTGCCTGACATGGTGCAGTACCACTACGTCGACACCGCGCGCCTGACGCTGGGTTACGTCATGAAGAAAGCCTACAAGCGCACCGCGTCGACGGTGCGGCTCGAGGCTGCCGAGGGGCGCACGTCGGTGCCGCGCTACCTGTACCGCAAGCTCGCCGAGTACGCGCTGCTGGCCTGCACGGCCGTGGGCGCATCGCGGCGCCGCTACTACCTGGTGCGCACGGCGGCGGCCCTGGGCGAGTTCGCCGGCTACCGGCAGCTGCGCCGCCTGCCCCGCCCTGGCGCACCCGCGCCGGCGTCCGACCGCTGAGTGCCCATGCCCCGTCTGCGCAACCTGCACAAGCTGCTCGACCCCGAGATCCGCGCCAAGAACCTGCAGGCGCTGCGCTGGGCGATGCGCGGCCTGTGGTGGGACGCAACGCGCCCCGCCGTGCCCGACCCGGTATTCGTCGTCGGCTGCTCGCGCTCGGGCACCACCGTCACCTACGAAACGCTGGCCGCGGCGCCGCAGTTCCTCAGCTTCGGCTGGGAGATCCCGCAGTTCTGGAACAGCCTGCACGGCCCGCTGAGCAACGGCTGGCACTCCGAGGCGGCGAGCGCAGTGGACGCGAAACCCGACCACCGCGGTGCCGCGCTGCGCTACTTCTTCCAGCGCCTGGGCCGCGGCTGGGTGCTCGACAAGACCTGCATCAACGTGATGCGCATCCCCTACCTGCTGGCGCTGTTCCCGCAGGCGAAGTTCGTCTTCATCCAGCGCGACGGGCGCGACAACGTCAGTTCGATGATGGACGGCTGGCGCATGGGCCGCACCGACGGGCGCTTCGAGCTGAGCCAGTTCTTCGGCCCCTTCCCCGAGCCGGTGGCCATCAACGGCGGCGAGTTCAAGGAATGGGCGTTCTTCCTCGCCCCCGGCTGGCAGGCCTACAACCACGCGTCGCTGGAGGAAGTCTGCGCCTTCCAGTGGATCAGCGCCAACCGCCTGGCGCTGGACGCGCGGCGGCTGGTGCCCGCGGCGCAGTGGGTGCACCTTCGCTACGAGGACGTCTTCGAGCGCCCGGTGGCGATGTTCCGCGAGGCCTTCGAGCGGCTGGGCGTGCCCTTCACGCCGGCCATCGAGGCGCGCTGCGCCGACCTGCAGCCCACCAGCGTCGTCAAGGGACGACCGAAGCAGCAGAAATGGAAGGACGGCAACCCGGAGGCGGTCGAGCGCATCCTGCCGACGATCGCGCCGATGATGCGCGAGCTGGGCTATGACCCCGACCACTGAGGCGCCCGCGGTCAGCGTCGTCATCCCGGCCTACAACGCCGCCTGGTGCGTGGCCAAGGCCGTCGACAGCGTGCTGGCCCAGGACTGCCGCGACTTCGAGCTCGTCGTCGTCGACGACGGCAGCACCGACGACACCGCCGCCGTGCTGGCTCGCTACGGCGACGCGATCCGCATCGTGCGCCAGCGCAACCAGGGCCTGTCCGCGGCGCGCAACGCGGGCATCCGCGCCGCGCGCGGCGAGTTCGTCGCCTTCCTCGACGCCGACGACTGGTGGTTGCCCGGCAAGCTGGCGCGCCAGGTGGCGCTGCTGCACGCGCGCCCCGAGGTCGGCTTCTGTTCGACCGCGGCGCGCGTCGAGGACCCCGAAGGCCGCCTGCTCAACCTGTGGCCGGCGCCGCAGTGGCAGGGGCCGTTCCTCGTGCACCTGTTCGGCAGCGCCGCCGACGTGGCCGGCAGCGGCTCGGCGGTGGTCGCGCGGCGCGCGCTGTTCGACCGCGTCGGCGGTTTCGACGAGAGCCTGCGCAGCCTGGAGGACATCGACATGTGGATGCGGCTGGCCGCCGTCGCCGACTACGCCTGCATCGACGAGACACTGGTCGTCATCCTCAAGCGCCCGGACAGCATGAGCCGCAACCTCGAAGTGATGCGCGACGCCGCGGTGCGCGTGATGGCGAAGAACCGCGCGCTGCTGCCGCCGGCGCTGCAGGGCGGCTACTGGCGCGCCTGCATGGCGGGCATCCACGCCGACTACGCCAAGTGGCGCCACCGCGCCGGCCAGCGCCGTGGCGCGCTGGCCGAGGTCGCGCGGATGCTGGCGCTGGCGCCGCTGGCACGCGGGCGGCTGGCGCTGGGGCTGCTGAAGGACATCGCGCTGGGGCGACCGGTGTAAATGGACGGCGATGGATGCGACCGGGATCGCCTTACAATAGCGACTTGCGTAAGGAGTCGACATGATCGAGTCCACCCTCACGTCGAAGGGCCAGACCACCGTCCCCGCGCAGGTGCGCGCACAACTGGGCGCTGCGGCGGGAACCCGACTCGTGTGGCACGTCATGCCGGACGGCAGCATCCTCGTGCGTGCCAAGACGAAGTCGATCCTCGACCTGGCGGGGGCGGTCGAGTCGCCGAAGGGCCCGCGCGTGAGCATTGGCGCGATGAACGCCTGGCGCTGATGGCTGCGCTCGATACCAACGTCCTGGTCCGCTACCTGATTCGCGACCACGAGGGTCAGCTGGCCGCCGCGCAGTGGCTTGTCCGGCGCTGCGTCGGCAGCGGCGAGACGCTGTTCGTCCCGGTGACCGTGGCACTCGAGCTGGAATGGGTGCTGCGCTCGAACTTCCGGATGCCCAAGCCCGACGTCGTGCAGCTCCTGTCCGACCTGCTATCGACCGCCGAGCTCGTCTTCGAGTCCGAGGGCGCGCTGGAGCTAGCACTGCGCCTCTACGCGGACGGTGGAGCCGACTACTCCGACTGCGTGCATGTTGCGCTTGCCGACCGGGCCGGGCACGCACCACTGTGGACCTTCGACAAACTCGCCGCCCGGGTCGAAGGGGCCGCGCTGCTGACGGTGACCGGCTCGCTGTAGCGTGGCCAAGGGCTCGAGCGGTCTCGAGGCCGCCGCCGCCCGCCCCATCGGCGATCTCCATCGGCTCCACCCGCGGCTGCGCATCGGCACAGGCACCGATGAAGGGGCGATGACACCGGCGGGGCGCGGTGGTTCGCTCAGGGTACGGACACGCTGACGGTCAGGCTCGTCTCGGTGCGCGACTCGACCGTGATGCGCGTGCCCGTGAACGGCTCGGTCCAGCTGCGGCCGACCGCCAGGCCGGCGTCGCCGAAACCCGGCGTCTCGGGCGTCATGTCCAGAAGGCACGGCGCGCTGGCCGGGCACGACACCGCGGCACCGGGCCCGCCGCGGCCGCTGCGCTGCCAGGCGCCGGTGAGGTTGAGCATCGCCCCTGCGGCGAAATTCTCGAAGCGGCTCATCCGCGCGTCGAAGCCGAAGGGCGCGCGGTACTCGATCCACAGCGTCAGCGGCTGCCGGACCCTCATCTCAGCGTCGCCCGCGAACGGCAGGCGCACCGCCACCGCGGTCGGCTGCCCATCGGGGCGCGACGCCGCGGCGATCGTATAGGTGGCCTGCCCGGCGTCGTGGGTCGACACCTTGGTCCAGCCCAAGGCGGCGCGCATCGGTGCCGAGATCATCTGGAAGCTGCCGGCATCGAAGCCCAGCAGGTCCCAGCTGTTGCCGTACTCGCGAACCTTGCAGTCGGCCGCCAGCGAGACCTTGCGACAGCGCAGAGCGTTGGCGTGGCCCAGGCCGCGGGTATGCAGCACCTCGTGGGCGACGTAGCGTTCGGTCAGCGACCACGCCACCGCCAGCGGCACCGTGCGCGCGCTGCCGTCGGCCTCGCGGTGGCCGAAGGCCGTCTGCACGCCGCCGGGGCAGCCCTGCGCCGACGGCGGCACGACGAGCACGAGCGCGTCGTAGCCCGCCAGCGAGATGCCTGCGTCGCGAAGCGCCGCCGAAAGGCGGCCCCGGTCCGGCAGGCGACACTTGCCGGCAGGTCGCTGCTGCGGCAGCGCCAGCGGCTCGGGTCGCACCTGCGCGTCCAGCCCGTGCGTGCCGCCGCTGCCCTCGACAAAGAAGTCGCCCACCCGGCGCAGGATCGTGCGCAGCGTCTCGGGGCTGCGCGGGCGCGGCGTCGTGTCGGCATAGTGCGCCACGACGCCGAGCACCTTCGTCGTCGTCGTCGGCACCGCCGACGCCGCGGCGTGCCAGGCCAGGACCGCGGCCGCGAGCAGGCCGATGCGGCCGGTCGTCACCCGTCAGAGCACGAAGTCGCCCGCCAGCATCGGGTCGCTGACGCCGACGAGGCCGATCTCCATGTCGGCCGCGCCGTCGCCGTTGACGTCGAGCTGCACCAGCGTGCCACCCGCAATGCCGCCCGTGACGGCGCGAAGCTCGCCGGCCGTGCCGGAGAAGGCCGCGTCGGCGACGAACACGAACTTCTGGTTCCCGGTGAGCAGCGTGCTGGCGTCGATCGTCGAGACGTCGATCTTGTCGCCCTGGCTGCGGTCGAAGTCCATCACCAGGTCGCGCAGGGCACCCACGGCCGAGTCGGTGACCGCGTTGAAGTCGAACTTGTCGGCGCCCAGGCCGCCGACGAGCGTATCGGTGCCCTTGTCGCCGTCCAGGATGTCGTTGCCGGCGCCGCCGTCGAGGTGGTTGTCGCCGGTGTTGCCGGTGAGCGTGTTGGCCAGGTCGTTGCCGGTGCCGTCGAGGTCGGCCGTGCCGGTCAGCGTCAGCTTCTCGACGTTGGCCACCGACGCCAGGCTGAAGTCGAAGCCGCTCTTGATCGTGTCGGTACCCTCGCCCGCGAGCTCGACGACGACGTCGCCAGGGCCGTCGACGACGTAGATGTCGTTGCCCGTGCCGCCGATCAGCGTGTCGTCGCCCGCGCCACCATCGAGGGTATCGCTTCCGGACATGCCGTACAGCGTGTTGTCGCCGTCGTTGCCGGTGATCGTATTGGCCAGCGTATTCCCGGTGCCGGTGAGCCCCGCCGAGCCGGTCAGCACGAGCTTCTCGACGTTGGCGCCCAGCGTGTAGCTCACCGACGCCTCGACGGTGTCGGTGCCCTGCCCCGACAGCTCGGTGACGACATCGCCGGCGTGGTCGACGATGTAGGTGTCGTTGCCGCTGCCGCCGAACATCTGGTCGGCGCCGCCGCCGCCGTCGAGCGTGTCGTTGCCCTCCAGCCCGTACAGCACGTTGGCCGCTGCGTTGCCGGTGATCGTATTGCCCAGCGCATTGCCGGTGCCGGTGAGTGCCGCGCTGCCGGCGAGCACCAGCTTCTCGACGTTGGCGCCCAGCGTGTAGCTCACCGAGGCTTCGACGGTGTCGGTGCCCCCGCCGGCGAGCTCGACCACGACGTCGCCGATGCTGTCGACGATGTAGGTGTCGTGGTAGGTGCCGCCTTCCATGCGGTCGTTGCCCGCCCCACCGTCGAGGATGTCGTTGCCGCCCAGGCCGATCAGCACGTTGTCCGCGTCGTTGCCGGTCAGCCGGTTGGCCAGCGAGTTGCCGCTGCCGGTGACGGCCGCGTTGCCGGTGAGCACCAGGTGCTCGAAGCCGGTGGGCAGCGTGAAATTCACCGACGAGCGCACCGTGTCGGTTCCACCCGTGTCGCCGGTGACGACGTCGCCGAGGTCGTCGACGATGTAGGTGTCGTCGCCGCTGCCGCCCGACATCGTATCGGCACCGGCACCGCCATCGATGACGTTGGCGCCGGTGTTGCCCGACAGCGTGTCGCCGAAGGCGCTGCCGATCACGTTCTCGAAATTGAGCACGCGGTCGTTGCCGCTGCCGCCGGTGGCCTGGATGCTCGTCAGGCTGATGCTGACCTTCACCGCGCCCGCCGCGTCGGCATACGACACCGTGTCGGTGCCCCCCTTGCCGTCGAGGTGGTCGTCGCCGTTGCTGGCAGCGATCAGGTTGTCGCCTTCGTCGCCTTCGACGGTGATGCCGGGTGTGCCCCCACCGCCACCGCCGCCACCGCCCGGCGGCGTACCGCTGCCGTCGATCACCGAGACGAAGTCGGCCGCCACCAGCGGCACCGTGACGCCGGCCAGGCCGATCTCGAGGTCGGCCACGCTGTCGCCATTGACGTCGGCCTGCACCAGCGTGCCGCCGGCGATGCCGCCGACGACGGCGCGCAACTGGCCGGCCACGCCCGAGAACGACGCGTCGCCGATGAAGGTGAACTTCTGGTTGCCGCTGAGCGACGTATTGGCGTCGATCGAGTACAGGTCCAGCCGGTCGCCCTGCGCGTGGTTGAAGTCGGTCACCAGGTCACGGCCAGCACCCACCACCGAGTCGGCCAGCGCATTGAAGTCGAAGGTGTCCGCACCCAGGCCACCGGTCAGCGTGTCCTGGCCGGCGCCGCCGATCAGCTTGTCGTCGCCGGCCGCGCCGTTCAGCTGGTTGGCACCGCTGTTGCCGGTGAGCCAGTTCGCCAGTTCGTTGCCGGTGCCGTCCAGCGCCGCGGAGCCGGTCAACGTGAGGTTCTCGACGTTGGCGCCCAGCGTGTAGCTGATGCTGCTCTTGACGGTGTCGGTGCCCTCGCCCGCCAGCTCGACGACTACGTCGCCCGCGTTGTCGACCACGAGGGTGTCGTTGCCGGTGCCGCCGTGCAGCGTGTCTGCGCCGGCACCGCCGTCCAGCGTGTCGTTGCCCGCCAGCCCGTACAGCACGTTGGCCGCGGCGTTGCCGGTGATGACGTTGGCCAGCGTGTTGCCGGTACCCGTAAGCGCGGCGCCTCCGGTGAGCGTCAGGTTCTCGACATTGGCAGCCAGCGTGTAGCTCACCGACGCCTCGACGGTGTCGGTGCCCTGCCCCGACAGCTCGGTGACGACATCGCCGGCGTGATCGACGATGTACTTGTCGTTGCCCGCCCCGCCGGCCATCTGGTCGGCGCCGCCGCCGCCGTCGAGCGTGTCGTTGCCTTCCAGCCCGTACAGCGCGTTCGCCGCATCGTTGCCGACCAGCGTATTGCTGGATCCGTTGCCGGTGCCCGTCAGCGCCGCGCTGCCGGTGAGCACCAGCTTCTCGACGTTGGCGCCCAGCGTGTAGCTCACCGACGCCTCGACGGTGTCGGTGCCCTCGCCGGCGAGTTCGACGACGACGTCGCCGGCGCTGTCGACGATGTAGGTGTCGTTGTAGGCGCCGCCTTCCATGCGGTCGTTGCCCGCGCCACCGTCGAGGATGTCGTTGCCGCCCAGGCCGATCAGCACGTTGTCGGCGTCGTTGCCGGTCAACCGGTTGGCCAGCGAGTTGCCGGTGCCGGTGAGGGCTGCGCTGCCCGTCAGCACCAAGTGCTCGAAGCCGGTGGGCAGTGTGAAGTTCACGGACGCGCGCACCGTGTCGACGCCGCCGGCCTCGCCGGTGACGATGTCGCCGACGTTGTCAACGATGTAGGTGTCGTCGCCCGCCGCACCCGACATCGTGTCGGCGCCTGGGCCGCCATCGATCACGTTGGCGCCAGCACTGCCCAACAGGGTGTCGTTGAAAGCGCTGCCGATCACGTTCTCGAAGTTGAGCAGGAGGTCTTTGCCGCTACTGATCGTCGACTGGATGCTGGACAGCCCGAGCCCTATCTGCACCGGGCCTGCTGCGCTGGCATACGAGATGGTGTCGACGCCAGCGCCGGCGTCGATCTGGTTGTTGCCATCGGAGGCAACGATGACGTTGTCGAGGTCGTTGCCGTCGGCACTGTAGGCAAGCAGTACCAGATTCTCGACGTTCGCCGGCATAACGATGCTCACCGTCGACACGATGGTGTCAGTGCCCTGGCCTGCCGCTTCGATCACCAGGTCGTCGAAGCTGTCCACGTGGTAGGTGTCGTCGCCGGCGAGCCCCATCATCACGTCGGCGCCCGCACCGCCGTCGAGCACGTTGTTGCCGGCGGTCCCAGTCAGGACGTCGTCCTCAGGCCCCTGACCGGGCAGGCCGCTGACGCCGTCAAGCGACCCGGTGACGTACAGCCCATGCCCGTCGGGGTTCACGTAATTTGGCACCACGCCATGGAACAGCATGCCGAAACGCAGCCCGGCGCTGGCCTCGGCCTTGTAGGTAGCGAGCTCGTCGCTTGACATCAGCCCCCAGTGCGGTGCATCGGTGTAGCCGTCGGCGAGTCCGAGGTTCATCGCGCTGACAACGTCGGAGAAGTCGTAACCGGTCCCCAGCGTCGCGCGCAGCGAGAAGTACTCGCCTGGGTTGACGCCGCTTCGACTTCCGGGTACGCCCAGCTCTCGTCCCCAAGACATCTCGGGCGTCAGCGCCACGCGACCGAAGTTGACGAAGCTGGCCCAGCTGCTGCTGAGGTTGTTGACGTCGATATCGCCAGGCGTCAGGAAGGTCACCCCGCCGGACTCCGGGCCCATCGTGACGCTGGCCAGCATGTCGCCAGTGTCGCCCCTGTCGAGAAACAGGTTGGCGATGATGCCCTCGTCGTAGCCGTTGTCGATGATGTTGCGGAACCGGAAGACGACATCGTTCTCGGGTGTCGACTGGTCCTCGAAGACGTCGATCTTCAGGCTGGTCGCCGCCTGCCAGACGAAGTCCGGCGTCGCGCCGCCGTACCAGAAGAAGTTGTATGTGTGCATCATCGAACTGCTCCTATTGCCGCAATCTCAGGGCAGCGTCGGCCGGCCCCGTGGTGCCCCGTGCTTGATCAGGTGTGCCCTAGCCGTGCAACGCCGCCATGACGCGGCGGCACGGTCAAACGCCCGCTACGAACCCAAGCACGAATCACACCACTTCGCCTTGTGCCCTTCAGCGAGGCCCCCGTCAATGCCGCGACTCAGGGGTGCAAGGAAATTCGACACTCATGAACCGGCGCGAGGGCTCCCTAGGCCTTGTCCGCGTACTGCGCCCCTGCGGCGGCCACGGCCCACGGGAACACATGATCGATCATGTTCAAGCGGCGCGTCACCCGTCTCTGCAGCCGGGTCTCGGCATCCGCCATGCCCTGCGCGACGCCGGCAGGCATGATGCGCTGCAAGGCGCGGCGGACGCGCCCGAGCAGGTACAAGCGCTTCGCGGCGGCGAGGTACATGCCACCCGGCGCGTCCGGGGGCGGCAAGCCGGCATCCGTCCAGTGCTGTCGGTTCACCCTCAGCCAGGCGTGGTACAGGCGCAGGCTCTCATCGGTAAGCCGGGCCTCGCCCTGTCGAAACAAGTTCGTCGCCGCCTTCTTGCGGATGCCGAAGGCTTCGCGAGGCACGCCTGCGTCCTCGACGATGCGGCGCGCGACCGGCCTGGAGTAATCGCCAGGCACGTCCCAGGCCTTCAGCGCATCGCTGTGGCTCAGGCGGTGCACGTCGCGGATCTGTCGCACGCCGAGGAAGGGAACCGGCAGGTGGATGCAGCCAAGTGCAAGCCGGTGCTCGGTGAACGACAGCCCCGATGCGTCGCCGCGCACGATGTCTGCACCGAGCGCCACGGTGTCCTTGCCCCAGACCTTGTCGCCGTGGAAGCCGGTCAGCAGCACGCGGTCCTGCAGGTACTGCTTCGCGGAACTGAACAGCACGTCGGGGCCGAGCGCGCTCGCCGCCAAGTACGGGATCTCGGCCGCGCCTTCGGTACGCCAAGCCGTGCGCTCGACAAATGCCAGCTCCAGTCCCAGTGCGTCGGCCACAGCCTGCCCATGGTCGGGTTCGCCGCCGCGCGCCGTACGGAACGAGAAGGCCGGCCCCATGCCGCACTCCCGCCCAAGCACGGCGGCCGTCGTCGAGTCGTAGCCCGATGACAGTGCGCTGATCAGTTCGAAGCGTTGCATCCGTTGCGGTGCGCGCATGTTGCGCGTCACCGCGGCCAGCGACGTACTCAGGAATCCGCGGTAGCCCTCGAACGTTGAGAAGTCCCTCATGACTTGCGGCTTGTCCGTCTCGCGCATCTCCCCGCTATCCCAGATGAGGTTGCGGAAATAGCACAACCGGAGGACGCCTGATTGGGTGGGGACTATGCGTTCGTACTTGTCGACGCCCTGGATGATGGTGCGAAACAGATCCGGATAGCCGAGGTAGTGCGGCACCACCTTGACGCCGCCGACCGCCAGCAGGCAGGGCAGCGAATTCGATACGTAGCGGCGATCACCCACCTCCAGCCACTGCAGCCGGTCGACGGTACTCGCCGACGAGACGAAGGTCGCCCGTCCGTCGCGCAGTCGTGCGCCCGATCCAAACACGATGTCGGTCTGGTCGAAGTCTCCGTCGTCGAACTCACCCGCCCAGACGGCCTCTGCGAACCACTGCGGTCGCGTCTCGACACCCGTGCCATGCCGCACGAGTACCCCCCCCCCCGTGGGCGCCAATCTCGGCGACCCACGCGAGCTTCGGCCAATGGGGTTGCGGCCGGTACTCGAACATTTGGCGACTCCCTCGAAGTTGTGCGTCCCCGCAAGCAGTGTCGACAGTTCGCCCGATCCTGCGTACACGTCGCCCCCGGTTGGCGGGCAGCGGTCAGACGGTTTGGAACCGGTACCCGAACAAGCGCAGGTCGTGCGCATGCCGATCCCCCACCAGTACCTTGGTCGCCTCGTCGTAGTACTGCGAGTAGTGGTATTGCCCGGGCCGGATGCCGGTCTTCAGCCGAGGCACGTTCAGCGGCGGCAGGCCCAGCTTGCTTGCCAGCGCCGCCAGGTCGTCGTTCATGTGCTCGTAGCGGATCATGAAGTCGGTGCACGGCTCGCCGTCGAGGATGTAGAAGCGGTCGTTGGTCTCGAAGCCGCGCTGCACGAAGGCGCTGAAGTTGCGCCGCAGCTCGGCCAGCTCGTCGAACGGCACGCCCAGCTTGTGGATCAGGCCCTTCTTCGGCTTCATCGACGGGTCGTTGCGCGTTTTCCACGCGAACAGCGACACCACGCGGTCCCAGGGGTTGCGCGCGATGCTGAACTTGCAGTAGGCGCGCCACACCTCGGGCGGCAGGTGGCGGCGCATCGTCTCGGCGTCGACGTGCTGGCCGATGGTCTCGCGGTCCCACCAGGGCAGGGTCTCGGCGTTCATCGCGCGGTGCACCATGCCGCCGGTCTCGTCGCGGTTGTGCGAGAAGTCGCCCAGCGGGGTCACCACGTCGTCGCCGGCGCACGACTGCGACAGCGCCGCCTCGATGCTGGTGCCGGCGGTCTTCACCGACTTCAGGAACAGGTACTTGTGGGTGTGCGAGATGATCATGCTTCGGGCTCTCGTGCCAGGGTGTCTTCGGCGTGGCCAGCATCATGGGGCCGCGCCAGCCCCCACAGGTGGCCGCGCGCGGGCACTTTCGTGCCATCCGACGGGTTTGCCGCGCCCTTGGCGTCGGTGGCCGTCCACGCCAGGCCGGCCGGCGGCGGGGTCTCCCAATGCAGGGGCAGCGCGTCCCTGGTGGGGTTGACCACCAGCAGCGCGGGGCGCTCGCGCGTGCCCAGGTTGCCCACGATCAACCGCGGGTGGACGGCACTGGGGCAAGGCAGCTGACGCGCGACGGGAACGATCTCGGCGTTGGCGCCGTGCAGCGACGGCGGCAGACCCAGCTGCAGGTCGGCGTCCAGCAGCAGCACCTGCGCCAGGTGGCGGTGGTGCCCGGCGTCGGGGCGCAGCGCGCACAGCTGCACCAGCGCCTCGCCGAAGGCGCCGATCGCGAAGCGCCGCGGGCGCGATTCGGTCCACCAGCGCAGCGTGGCGCGGTCGCGCTCCATCACGAAGCGCACCGCGTCGTCGATCACCGGCCCCAGCGGTTCGTCGGGGAAGCAGCGCCACAGCCGCACCAGGTCCATCACGTTGATCGGGTGGTACTTGGGGCTGAACTGCAGCGGCCCCAGGTGGCGGTCGATGAAGCCGCCGGGCATCACGATGCGCGGCCAGCGGTGCTTGATGCGCCACAGGTTGTTCAGCAGGTGGCGGTTGGCCAGCCGCTTCACCACGCGCGCCGGCAGCGGCAGCCGTGCGGCGTCGTCGGCCGGCAGCATGGTCAGCCGCAGCGCCCCACCGACCAGCGCGTACAGCCATGGCACGGGGCGCAACGCCAGCAGTGCGCGCGTGGCCGCCAGCGCGGAGGCGATGGCCTCGGCGTGGCGTGCGTCGCCGGTGATCTGCCGATGTCGCTGCAGCACCACCAGGGCGTCGACGTGCGTATTGAGGATCATCTTGTTGGTGACCGACTTGCCCAGGAAGCGGCTCGGCGTCCAGGCGCCGAAGTGCCTGACGATCGCGCCGGTCTGGCGGTGCATCTCGTCCATCGCCTCGGCGCTCTCCTCCACCGAGTCGTGCAGGAACCACAAGCCGAGGTCGGTGCGGTCGGCGCGCCTGGCGACGAAGTCGACCCCGCGCGCCAGCGCGGCGCGCACCGCGTCGTCGGGCCACTCGTCGAGCGCGTTCTCCAGCAGCAGCAGCGCGCCGGCCATGAAGCGCACGTGGCACTCGTTGCCGTCGGTCCACTCGCCGTGGGTCCAGCCGCCGTCGGCCGCCTGGCGCGCCAGCGTCGACAGCAGCAGCTGCAGCCGCAGCAGCCGGTACAGCCGCTTGCCGGTGGCCCGCTCGAGCCCGGCGAAGCGCAGGAAGATCTCGTAGGCGTCGAGGTCGCAGCAGAACTTCCACTTGCGCGGCCAGGCCCACGCGTTCTGGTAGACGCGACCGTCGACCAGGTGCACGTACAGCTCGGCCGGCAGGCCGATCGTCGCTTGCGAGTTCCACAGGTAGGTGCGCGTGCGCTCGAGGTTCAGCAGCGTCTGCAGCTCGGCGGCGATGGAACGGGCCTGCGGGGCGACGCGCCACACCGCCCAGGTCAGGTCTAAGCCGGCAGGCGCCTCGAACGCCACCTCGACGCCGCCATCGGTGGCGCCGAAGGCCTGCACCGCGGCGTCCTGCTCGACGAGGATGCGGTCGTGACCGTCGAAGCTGCGCAGCATCGGCAATGCGGGCACCCAGTACGAGTCGCCTGCGGCGTCCAGCGCCTCCAGCCACCAGCCGCCCGCGGCACAGGAGACGATGCGATACGCGCCCTGCGCGACGAAGCGCAGCTGCGGCGCCGCGCCGGTGGCGAGGCGCACGAAGACGCAGTCGACCCCCGGCAGGTCCGGGAAACTGTCGTGCAGCACGACGACGCCGCCGTCGCCCGACGTGCGACGCACCCGTGCGCCCACACCGGTGGTCACCACCGGCTCGCTGCGCGCCCAGCGCTGTGCGTCGAACAGGTCGCGCAGCGCCAGCGGCGCCGCGGCCAGTGGCAGGTCGTCGGCCCTCATGCCGTCGCCGCGCCGCCCGCGAGATGGCGGCGGTGCCACAGGCCGAAGGTCAGCAGCACGAACAGCTGCAGGCGGTGCTGGCCGCGGTTGGCCAGGTGCTCCTGCAGCAGGGCGTCGACCTGGCGCAGGTCGAACAGGTCCGGCGGCAGCGCCATCGGGTCGGCCAGGGTCTCGACGACGCGGTGCCGCAGCTCGGCGTTGTTGCGCACCAGCCAGTCGAAACGCGGCCACGAGATCGGCGAAGCCCCCGGCGGCGGCTCGCCCCCTGCGCCACGCTGCGCCAGCCGCCACATCCCCGGCAGGCGCTGCGCCAGTTCGCCCGCGGCGTCCAGCCCCGCGGCCAGCGCCGTCGGCATGAAGGGCGAGTGGCCGGTGTTGGCGTTGGCCACCGCCGCCACGCGCTTGTCCAGCCGCGCCACGGCCTTCATCCAGACCGTGTCGTCGCAGCGCACCTCCAGCGGCATGCGCAGGTGCAGGTCAATCACCTCGTTCTGGAACACCAGGCTGCGCTCGGTCATGAACATGCGCAGCGAGTGCTCGAACAGCATCGACGGGTAGCGCCCGTGGTAGTAGACGTCGGGCCACAGGAAGTGGTCGAACACGTCGCCGGAGGCGCGCGCGGCGGCCTCGGCCATCTCGCGCGCGTCGTGGCGCAGCGTCTGCTGCAGCAGCGACGCGGCCTGCGGCTGCAGCAGGCGCTCGACGCCGAGCTTGAGCAGCGAGTAGCCGCGCTGGAAGACGCGCTGCTGCAGGTTGCTGGCGTTCAGCGAGCGGTCCAGCTCTTCGCCCACCACCACGCCGGCGCGGCGACGCTCCACCTTCGGCAGGCTGCTGCCGCGGAACATCAGCTCGGGCACGTAGCCGTGCGTGACGACGTCGAACTGCTCGGCCAGCTGCTCCACGAAGCCGATGCCATGCGCGTGGTTGAACGGGTGCATGCCGTGGCCGATGTCCACGGCGCGGTCGAGCAGGCGCGGGTAGTGGTCGGCGCCGCGCTGCAGGAAGCGGAACCCGAAGCCGCGCGCGCGTGCTACCTTGGCGGCGGTCTCCACCTCGGGGTTCATGTAGTCGCCGAAGCTGATGCACTCCAGCCCGGGGCCCGAGGCGGCCACCACCATGCGCGCGTCCAGCCCGCCGCTGAGCAGCATGGCCACGCGCGCGCCGCGGCGGCCGATCTGCGCCACCGAGCGCCGCAGCACCGCCGCCAGTTCCTCGGCGTACTCGTCGACGGTGCCCGGTCGCGGCGCGTACCGCAGCTCCCAGTACGGCGTGACCGTCAGCCGCCCGTCGCGCCAGCGCAGCACCGACGCCGGCGGCAGCACCTCGATGCCCCGGTGGTAGGTCTTGCGCCCCAGCACGCGCTGCAACGCGACGAACTCGACCGCGGCGCTGGGGTCGAGCCCGTGCGAGACCCCCGGCACCCGCAGCAGCGCCGACATCTGGGTCGCGAACGCCAGCCCGCCCTGCGGCGTGCTGGCGAAGAAGACCGGCCGCGTGCCCAGGCGGTCGTTCACCAGCGTCAGTTCACGGCTGCGGCCGTCGTAGTGCGCCAGGGCGAAGGAGCCGCTCAGGCTCGCCAGCGCGGCGTCGCCGCTGTGCGCGAGCACGTGCAGGCAGTACTCGGCGTCGTCGTCGCCGCGCTCGAAGCGCGCCCCCTGCGACGCCAGCTCGGCATGGTGCGCCTCGTAGCCGAAGCACTCGCCGAACAACACCAGTCGGCGCGTGCCGTCGGCACTGGCCACCGGCTGCGGTGCGGGGTTGTCGTGGCCGCTGCGCACGCGGCACAGTGCGGCGTGCGCGTCGGTCCAGGTCTCCACGGCCGCGCCCGGCCGGTAGACCATCGCCTGCGCCATGGCGCCGACGAGCGCGGAGCGATCGCCCTCGGTCGCCCCAACCAGCCCAGCCATGCCTGCCATCGTGTGCCTTTCGTGTCCGGTCGTGGTGGCCGGGCGCTCAGCGCCGCTGCACCTTCAGCACGCGGCCGGCGTCGACCGCACCGAGGTCCTGGGTCGCACCGTCGGGCCAGCGCACGCGCACGGCGTCGACGCGCTGCAGGTCGCCCAGGCCGAAGTAGGTGCGGTAGTGCCCCTGCGAGAAGAACGCGCCTTCGGCCGCACCTGCGATGCGCGACTGCGTCGCGCCGCCGGCGGTCACGCTGACGACGGCACCGATGCCCTGGCGGTTGCCCGGCACGCCCTGCAGGTCGACCGCCAGCCACCCCGGCGCGGCGACGGTGTTGCGGTACGCCAGCAACTGCCACTGGCTGCCCCGCACCTTGCGCTCGCCGAACTGCCACCAGCGTCGGAACGCCGGGTCGGGGTTGAGGGCGAACAGCACGTCCAGGCGGCCGTCGCCGTCGACGTCGAGCCAGTTCACCAGCGCGGCCTGGTACTGCGCGGGGTCGAACGCCAGCAAGCCGGTGCGCTCGAATCGCCCGTCGGGGCGCTGGCGGTACAGGCCGTGCGGCACCAGGTGCACGTCGAGCCGGCCGTCGTTGTCGTAGTCGACCAGCACCGCCATCAGCGACTCGGGCGGCAGGCCGACGCTCGTCGGGTCCACCGGCACCAGCCGGCCGCCGTCGTTGCGCAGCAGCACCTGGCCTCGCTTGGACGACATGAAGGCGTCGAAGTCGCCGTCGCCGTCGAGGTCACCGATGCTGATCTTGCCGTCGTAGAACCAGCTGTTGCCCCGCGTGTGGCCGATCTTCTCGGCCTGCGACGAGTCCAGCGGCTGCACCAGTTCGCGCTCGAAGCGCCCGCCCGCGTTGCGGTACAGGAACAGGCCCTCGTCCTGGAACGCGAGCAGGTCGACGCGGCCGTCGCCGTCGACGTCGAACCAGGCGTAGCTTCCGATCTGCTGGTCGGGCAGCCCCAGCCCGAATTCGTGCGCCACCTCCTCGAAGCGCATCGGGCCGACGCGCCGGTACAACTGCTTGGGAAAGTCGCCGCTGACGGCCTCGCGGTCGTAGCAGTTGACGAACAGCTCGAGCGAGCCGTCGCCGTCGACGTCGACCCAGCTCGCGTGCCGGCCCGAGCAGCCGCGCTTCTCGATGCCTGACGCGACGGTCACGTCGTCGAGCTTGCCGACGCCCTGCGTGACGAACAGCTCGTCGCGCACCTGGCTGCGCGCGTGTTCCGGCAGCGTCGGCAACGTGCCCGACAGCGCCCCGCGCGTGATGAACAGGTCGAGCGCGCCGTCGTCGTTGATGTCGGCCCAGGCGTGGGCGTGACGGTCCTGCATCGCCAGCGAGAACTGCGTGGCTCTTGGCGAGACCTTGCCGAGGCCGACGAAGATCTGGTCGGCGCGCAGGCTGCCCGTGAAGTCGAACTGCAGCGGCAGGCCCTGCCCGCCGGGCACCAACACCAGTCGGGAGTCGGCCGTCGCGCCGAACTCCAGCTCGGTGCCGCCGCGCTGGCCGTCGCGGAACTCGGTCTTGCGCACGTCGAACGCGCCCGGGCCGGCCACCTTCACCGGGTCGAGCACGCGCATGCGGCCGCGCCACGCGCCCAGCTTGGCGCTGCGGTGCGTCTGCACGACCACGTTCGTGCCGCGCCAGAACACGTAGACACCGGGCTGGTCGGGCGTCGGGGTGTCGAAGGACAGTTCGGCCAGCGGAAAGTCGCGGCTCTGGTCGAGCCGCCAGTCGCTGAGCACGTCGCGAAAGCCGCCCTTGCCGTCGCCCAGCCAGAGCAGTTGTCGGAAGTGGTGGTTCGAGGTGTAGACGTCCAGGTGGCCGTCGCCGTCGGCGTCGACGACGCCGACGTCGAACAGCCGGTCGGTGGTCTGCTGCGGCAGCGCGTGCGCGACGAACCCGGCGTCACGGCCCCGCGTCCCGTACAGCGCCAGCGCGCCGGCGAGCAAGGCGATGCCCAGGACGATGCCCCATCTGCGCACTTCGAACGAACCCCCGTCAGTCCAACGATCCGATGCCGGCGCACCACCGACCGCCCCGGGGGCCGTTGCTGCGATGCGAGAAAGCGATTCACTATAGTGGAAGCCCCTGCGTGCAGGAGTGCCGCATTCCGCGAACGTTTCAACGCGAAACGCAGGTTCAACACGGGCATCATCGCGCGCTGCGGCACCCCGCAGCGCACCTGCACGCGGGCGTGCCGGTGCGCGTGTCCCCCTTCGACATGAATCTAGGCCAGACCATCCGGCACGGCGTGAAGTGGACCTTCCTGGGCAACACGGGAAGCCACGTGCTGCAGTTCCTGTTCGGCATCGCGCTGGCACGGCTGCTCGTGCCGGCCGACTTCGGTGCGCTCGTCACCGTGCAGGCGTTCACCGGGTTCGTCGGCATGCTGGCGGCCGGCGGGCTGGGGCAGTCGCTGATCCGCGCCAAGGAGATCGCCACCGACGAGTTCAACGCCGTGTTCACGCTGCAGCTGCTGATGGGCACGCTGATCTACGCAGCGTTCTACCTGCTGGCGCCGCTGGTCGGCAGCTACTTCGACAACCCGCTGTACACCGACTTGCTGCGTGTCACGGCGATCAGCTTCGTGATCCGGCCGTTCGCGTCGATCCGCTTCGCCTGGCTCAACCGCCACATGCTGTTCGACAAGCGCGCGATCATCGAGCTGAGCGTCGGCCTGCTGACGGGCATCGTCAGCGTGGCGATGGCCTGGACCGGTATGGGCGTGTGGAGCCTGGTGTTCTCGGGCATCGTCGGCGCCTTCGCCACCAACGTGCTGCTGTCGTTCATCGTGCCGCTGCATCTGCGCCTGCGCTGGCAGGTCGAGACGGTGCGCAAGCACAGCCGCTTCGGCGTGAAGATCACGCTGGCCGAGCTGATCAGCTACATCCGCGTGCAAGCGGTGTACCTGATGATCAGCAAGAGCTCGGGCCCGGTCGACCTGGGCCTGCTCACCCGCGCCGAGAGCCTGGCGCGCCTGCCCAACCGCTTCATCACGCCGGCCACGGGCCCGGTGGTGTTCCGCGCCATGAGCAAGGTGCAGGAAGACCTGGACCAGACCAAGTACCTCTTCTACCGCACCATCACGCTGCTGAGCGTGTACATCAGCCCCCTGCTGGTGGGCGTGCTGTGGCTGGCCGAGCCGCTGGTGCACGTGCTGTACGGCCCGAAGTGGATGCAGGCCGTGGTGCCGGTGCAGATCATGGCCGTGGCCGGCTTCGTGCTGCCGATCGGCCGGCCGGCCAGCCTGGTGCTGCAGGCGCAGAACCGCATCGGCAGCGAGATGGTGGCGCAGACCGGCGCGCTGGTGTTCGCCGTCGTCACCTGCTTCTTCGCGCTGCGCTGGGGTCTGGAGGGCGTGGCCTGGACCATCGTCGCGACGCACGTGCTGACCATGGGCTGGCTGTACGTGCTGGCGCAGGGGCTGCTGCGCTCGCGCTGGCGCGACCTGCTGCGCGCACTGCGCCCGGCGATCGTGCTCAATGCGCTGCTGACCGCGGCGCTGGCGGCGGCGCACCTGGTGCTGGCGCCCTACAAGGAGGCCGCGCCGCTGGTCTACCTCGTCGGCATGACGGCGGTGGGCGCCGCGGTGTACGCACCGGCGTTCCTGTTCCTGCCCGTCGCCGGCATCGAGTCGGAGGCCGCCCGCTGGCGCAGCGCGATGCTGGCCCTGCGCAGGCGGTTCGCGTGAACGCGGCGTGCGGGCCGACCTTGCGCGGCCGGGTGGCGCCCCGGCGGCACCACACGCCTGTTGCCGAAGAGGAGTGACGACCATGAAGCACTGGAAAGCCCTGACCGCCATCGCGACGCTCGCGCTGATGGCGACCGCGGCGGACGCGAAACAGATGCCGTCCGGCCGCCCGACCCCGCTCGAACTGGCGGCGTTGCCCGACTACTGCCAGGCGCGGTTCGGCGAGGACCAGGCCGCCCGCCAGGCTTTCGCTCGACGGTTGGGGACCAAGCACTATCTGCACATCCACCACCACTGCGTCGGCCTGAACCTGCTGAACCGGTCGATGGTCACGGTGGACCGCAACACGAAGCGTTACTACCTGCAGCAGGCGATCAACGAGTTCAACTACGTGCTGGCACGGTGGCCGAAGGACTTCGCGCTGACCGCCGAAGCCGAGACCGGCAAGGCGCGCGCGGCCACGATGCTGACGGGCGTGCCTGGCGGGCGGCGCTACTGAGGCCACGCGGTTGCGCCCCGATAGCGCCGTCGCGCACAGGCCTGCCACGACGATGGGCTCGCGAACCCGGCACGCACGTCGCCGCTGCTGCACGGGAGCGGCCGTGTGAAGCAGGTGCTGCGCCGCACGGCGTTCTTCTTCCGCTACGCGTGGCTGTTCAGCCTGTTCGTCAACCTGGCGATGCTGACGCTGCCGCTGTACATGCTGCAGGTGTACGACCGGGTGCTGGCCTCGCGCAGCCTGCCCACGCTGGCGATGCTGACGCTCGGCGCCGCGTTCGTCTACGCCGTCTACGTCGGCCTCGAGATGCTGCGCTCGCGCGTGCTGGTGCAGGCCAGCGTCGCGCTCGACCGGCTGCTCGGCGCGCAGGCGCTGGGCGAGGTGTTCGCGCGCTCCGCGCAGCCGGGCGGCGAGCGCCACGCCGGCGCGGTGCGCGACGTGGCCACGCTGCGCCAGTACGTGACCGGCTCGGGCCTGTTCGCGTTCTTCGACGCGCCGTGGAGCCTGGTCTTCCTGGCGATCATCTTCGCGATCCACCCCTGGCTGGGTGCCACCGCGCTGCTGGGCATGCTGGTGCTGCTCGCGCTGGCGCTGCTCGACGAGCGCCGCACCCGGCCGCTGCTGCAACAGGCCGGCGCGCTGGCGCGCCAGGCCGGGCGCGACGCCGATGCCGCGGTGCGCCAGGCCGAGGCGGTCGAGGCGATGGGCATGCGCGGCGCGGTGATCGCACGCTGGTCGGCGCGCAACGACGAGGTGCTGCGCGCGCAGTCGCAGGCCAGCGACCGCTCCGGCAGCATCGTCGCGACGTCCAAGGGGCTGCGGCAGCTGCTGCAGGTCGCCATGCTGGGGCTCGGCGCGTACCTCGTGATCACGCAGCACCTGAGCGCGGGCACGATGATCGCCGCGACCATCCTGCTGGCGCGCGCCACCGCGCCGCTCGAGCTGGCCATTGCGGGGTGGCGCGGATTCGTCGACGCGCGGGGGGCGTACGCCCGGCTCGCGGCGCTGGTCGATCGCCCGCAGCCCCCGGCGGCGGCGCTCGAGCTGCCCGCGCCTCGCGGCGCGGTGTCCGTCGAGCGTGTCGTGGTGGCCCCGGCAGGCGACCGACCGCCGGTGCTCAAGGGCGTGTCGTTCGACGTCGCCGCCGGCGAGTGCGTCGCCGTCATCGGCCCCAGCGCGGCAGGCAAGTCGACGCTGCTTCGCGCCCTGCTGGGGCTGTGGCGGCCCCAGTCGGGCTGCGTGCGGCTTGACGGCGCCGACGTGGCGGACTGGCCGCGCGAGGCGCTGGCGCCGCACGTGGGCTACCTGCCGCAGGACGTCGAGCTGCTCGCCGGCACGGTGGCCGAGAACATCGCGCGCATGGGGCCGATGCCGCAGAGCTCGCAGGCGGTGGTGGCCGCGGCGACGCTGGCCGGCGCGCACGAGATGATCCTCAAGCTGCCGGGCGGCTACGACACGTTGATCGGCGACGCGGGAACGGTGCTCAGCGGCGGGCAGCGGCAGCGCATCGGGCTGGCGCGTGCGCTGTTCGGGTGGCCGAAGCTCGTCGTGCTCGACGAACCCAACTCGAACCTCGACACCGACGGCGAGGCGGCGCTGGTGGCCGCGATCCGCGCGCTGAAGGCGATGGGCAGCACGGTGGTGTTCGTCACGCACAAGCCGTCGCTGCTGGCCGACGCCGACCGCGTGCTGGTGCTGCACGCCGGCGGCGTGGCCGCCTTCGGCGCGCGCGACGAGGTGCTGGCGAAAGTGTCGGGCCGGCCGGTGCGCGAGGCGCAGCCGGCGCCGGCCACATGAAGCGCGCGACAGCCCGATGAACACCGCCCCCGCGTCCGCACCGCCTGCCGGCGTCGACCGCGCCGACGACCCTTTCGTGCGCGGGGCGCGCATCGGGCGCGTCGGCGCGCTGGCGATCGCGGTGCTGTTCGGCGGCGGGTTCGCGTGGCTCGCGCTGGCGCCGCTGTCTAGCGCCGTCGTGGTGCCGGCGTCGCTGATCGTCGAGGATTACCGCCGCCCGGTGCAGCACCTCGAGGGCGGGATCGTCAGCCGCGTGCTGGTGCGCAGCGGCGACCGCGTCGAGCAGGGACAGGTGCTGATGCAGCTAGAGGAGGTGCAGGCCGACGCCGGCGTGCAGGCGCTGCAGGACCAGATGGACGCCGAGCTGGCCCGTGCCACCCGCGCCGATGCCGAGCGGCGGATGCAGCCGCGGCCGCAGTTCCCGCCCGAACTGGAGGCGCGCGCGCAGCCGGGGCACAAGGCGCGGTCGCTGCTGCGCGCCGAGTCGGAGCTGTTCGCCGCGCGCCGCCGGCAGTGGCAGGGCCAGACCGCGCTGCTGCGCAGCCAGGCCGCCCAGGTGCGCGCCGAGATCGACGGGCTGCGCTCGCAGATCGCCGCGGCCGACACGAACCGCCGCCTGCTCGAGCGCGAACTCGAGATGAACCGCGACCTGTACCGGCGCGAGTTCGTGCAGCAGACGCGGCTGATGACGCTCGAGCGCGCGCTGGCCGACAAGGACGAGCAGCGCGGCGAGTACGTCGCCGAGCTGGCCAAGGCGCAGCAGAAGCTCGTCGAGCTCGACCTGAGGGTGATCGCGCTGCAGGACGACTACGTCAAGCGCGCCTCCGACGAGTACACCGAGGCCAACCGCCGCGTGATCGAGCTGCGCGAGCGCCTGCGCCCGATGACCCAGGCGCTCGACCGCCGCGCCGTGCAGGCGCCGGTGGCCGGCGAGGTGGTCGGCCTGCGCGTGCACGCCCCGGGCGCTGTGATCGCCCCCGGCGAGGTGTTGCTGGAGATCGTGCCCGCCGAGCCGACCCTGCTCGTCGAAGGCCGGGTGCGGCCCGAGGACGTCGCGGACCTGGCGATCGGGCTGCCGGTGAGCGTGCAGATCACCGCGTTCAAGCAGCGCAGCACGCCGTTGCTGAGCGGCCAGGTGACGTACCTGTCGGGCGACAGCCTGACCCGCGAAGTCGACGGCGTGCCGGTGGCGCACTATCTGGTGCACGCCACCGTCGACGCCGAGTCGACGCGCGACCTGCCGCGGCGCCTCGCCCCCGGCATGCCGGCGACGATGTTCATCGAGACGCGGCCGCGCAGCGCGCTGGACTACCTGCTGCAGCCGCTGACCGACTCGATGCGCAAGGCGTTCACCGAGCCGTAGCGTCGACGATGCCCGGCGCCGACCCCGACGCTTGCCGCCGATGACCGGGTTTCGTGGCTGGTGCGATGCGCGCCGCACAGGATCGGCGGCCGGCGGCCAGGTGCATCCGATCGTCGCGGCGGCGTCGGCGCGTGGCGGCGGGTCCGGCACCTCGTTCGCGACGCAGGGTTCGTGCACGGTGGCTCTCGACGGTGAGCTGTACGGGCTCGACGGGCTGCGGCGGCAACTGCGGATCGACGCCGCGTCGCCGGCCGCCGTGGTGCTGGCGGGGTGGCGGCGATGGTCGACGGAGTGCCTGCCGCGGCTGGACGGCGAGTTCGCGCTGGCGCTGCTCGACGGCGACGAACTGCTGCTGTACCGCGACCCCACCGGCCTGCGCAGCCTGTACTGGTCCGCCACCGGGCCGGGGGCGCTGGCCTTCGCCACGCGGCTGCATGCGTTGATGGAGCTGCCGCAGGTCGGCCGGCGCGTGGCGCGGCGATCGCTGCACGAGTACCTGCGCTTCGGCGACATCGCCGCGCCGCACACGTTGTTCGAAGGGGTGCACGCGCTCGAGGCGGGGCAGGTGCTGCGTTGCACGGCAGCAGGCGTCGCCGTGCAGCCACCGCCGGCGCCCGACGCGCTGCAGCCGCCCACGCAATTCGACGCGGCGGTCGACGCGGTCGAGGCCGCGCTCGCGCGCAGCGTCCGCCAGCGGCTGGACGGCGCGCGCCGGCCCGCGGCCTTTCTCAGCTCGGGCGTCGACTCGTCGCTGATCTGCGCGCTGGCGGCGCGCGAACGTCCGGACCTGCAGGCGATCACCGTCGGCGTCGACGGCGCGCAGGACGAGTCGCCGGCCGCGCGACGCATCGCGCAGCACCTGGGGGTGCGACACGACGTGCTGCGCTTCTCCGGCACCGAACTGGGGAAGGCCTTCGAGCGCATGGCGACATCGATGGACCAGCCGATGGCCGACCCGGCCACACCCGCTTCGGTGCTGGCGTTCGACCACTGCCGCGAACACCACGACGTGGTGCTCGACGGCACCGGCGCCGACGAGGTGGTCGGTGCGACGCCGCCGCGGCACGTGCGCCTGGCGGTGCAGTACGCCAGCCTGCTGCCGCCGGCCGCGCGGCGGGCGATCGCCGGCGCGGTGCGCGCCGTGCCCGCGCTGGCCGGGTACGCGGCGATCGTCGACTTCGAGCACCCGGCCGACACGATGATCCGCTGGCAGGGTTTCACGCGCCGCGAGATCGAGGCGCTGTGCGGCGACGACGTGTCGTTCGCGCACACGACCTTCTACCGCACGTTCGCGCGGTTCCCGCGCCCGGCCCACTTCGAACGCTACTCGGCCCTCGTCGACGCGATGCCCTGCGACCGGCTCACGCAGGCGGTGGCCGCCACCGGCGCGACGGTGCGCTATCCGTTCCACGGCCTCGAGGCGAGCGCGCTGGTGCGAGGGCTGCGTGTCGACTTCCGCGACGCGCCGGGCGCGCCGAAGCGCATCCTGCGCGCCGTGCTGGCGCGCCACGTGCCGCAGCCGCTGTGGGACCGGCCCAAGCACGGGTTCAACGTGCCGCTGGCCGGCATGCTGCGCGCCGACGGGCACCGCCTGGTGCGCACCCACCTGGACCCGGATCGCTGGCGACCGCGGGCACTGCTGTCGGTGCAGGCGATGGTCGACTGGGCACGGCGCTACGTGGCGGGCGACGAGCGGCTGGCGTTTCGGGTGTGGTCGCTGATCGTGCTGGACGCCTGGCTGAGCGCGAACGTCGACGATGCGGCGCCCTGAGCCGCGCGACGCCGGCCGCGCCTCAGCGGTCCGCGCCCTCGCGTGCCGCGGCCGCCCGCAGGTGGGCAGCGGCCTGCGCCAGGCTCGAAACCACCGTCACGTCGGGCATCGGCGGCGCAGGCGAACCGTCGTGCGGCGCCGGCCCGGCGCCGGGGTCCACCAGCCACAGCAGATGGCCGACGCCGGCAGCGCGTCCGGCCGCCATGTCCGACGCCTTGTCGCCGACGAAGGCGCTGCGCGCGAGGTCGAGCCGCAGGTCCATCGCGGCGCGCAGCAGCATGCCGGGGTTCGGCTTGCGATCGAACGACTCGCGGCGGTACGCGCCGACCCCGGCGCTCGGGTGATACGGGCAGTGGTAGACGCCGGCGATGTCGACGCCGCGCGAGCGGAACTGCGCGCACATCCACGCGGTGAGGGCCTGGAAGTCGGCCTCGGTGTAGTAGCCGCGCCCGATTCCGGCCTGGTTGGTGACCACCACCGGCAGGTAGCCCAGCGCGACCGCGCTCGAGCACAACTCGAAGATGCCGGGGACGAACTCGAAGTCGTCGATGCGGTGCACGTAGTTGCGCTCGACGTTGATCACGCCGTCGCGGTCGAGGAACAGCGCTGCGCGTCGGGACGTGACCGTCATCGGGCAGCGGCTCGCGCCGCGAACAGCTGCTGGGCGCGTGCGTAGTCGTCGGGCACGCCGATGTCGATGAACAGGCCGGCGGTCTCGAAAGCCGCCGGCCGCAACTCACCCACCCGCGGCATCAGCAGCTGCTGCTCGAACGAGAACACCTCGCCGGTCGGGATCGTCTCGACGACCTGCGCCGACAGCAGGTAGGTGCCGGCGTTGATCGCACCCGGCCCGGCGATGCCCTTCTCGCGGAACCGGCACACATGCCCGGCTTCGATCTCGACAGCACCGTAGCGCCCGGCGTCGGGCACGCGGCACACGGCCAGGGTCATGCGTTCGCCGCCGCGGCGGTGCAGGTCGAGCATCGCGCGGTGGTCGAGCTCGACGAAGGTGTCGCCGTTGAGCACGAACCACGGGTCGCGCGCCGGCGACTGCGCGGCCAGCCGGATCGCGCCGCCGGTGCCGAGCGGCCGGTGCTCGACCGAATAGGCGAGCGGCAGCCCACGGTACGCGGCGCCGAAGTGGTCGCGGATGGCTTCGTGCCGGTAGCCCACCGCCAGCACGACGCGATCGAAGCCCGCGTCGACCAGCGCGTCGAGCACCCAGGCGAGGAAGGGCCGGCCGGCCACCGGCGCCATCGGCTTCGGCAGGTCGGGCACGACGCCGCGCAGGCGCGTGCCCAGCCCGCCCGCGAGCACGATGGCCTGCATCTACGCCGCGCGCGCCCCGCCGCCGTCGGTGCGCGGGAACAGCGCACGCTCGATCAGCCAGCACAGCGTGTGGCCGATCGCGATGTGGCCTTCCTGGATGCGCGGCGTCGCGTCCGACGGCGTGCGCAGCACGTGGTCGCAGAACTCGGCCATGCGCCCGCCGCCGCGGCCGGTCAGGCCGACGGTGACCAGCCCCCGGTCGCGCGCCACCTGCAGGGCGGCGAGGATGTTGGGCGAACGCCCCGAGGTGGAGATGGCGACGAGGACGTCGCCGCGCCGGCCCACCGCTTCCACCTGGCGCGCGAAGAGCCGCTCGTAGCCGTAGTCGTTGCCGATGGCCGTGAGCACCGACGTGTCGGTGGTCAGCGCGAAGGCGGCCAGCCCCGGGCGGTCGTAGTTGAAGCGGCTGACCAGCTCGCCGGCCAGGTGCTGCGCGTCGGCGGCGCTGCCGCCGTTGCCGGCGAACAGGATCTTGCCGCCGCGCCGCAGCGCCTCGACGCACGCGTCGGCCACACGCACGACGGCCGCGTGCAGCGCGGCGTCCTCGCTCATCGCACGCAGGTTGTCCGCCGTCTGGCGAAACTGCCCGGCGACCCCTGCGGTCAGTAGATCTTCCATCCCTGGGTTCCGATCTCGGTGAAGTGGCAGTTGTAGATCTGGCCTGGCGTGGTCTGCAGCGCGCGGATCACGTCCATGCGCCGCACCGGGTCGACGAGCAGCATCATGAAGCCGCCGCCGCCGGCGCCCGAGATCTTGCCGGCGCGCATGCCGGCCTGCTTCGCCAGTTCGTAGCTGGCCTCGATCTGCGGGTTCGAGATGCTGCTGGCCATGCGCTTCTTGGCCAGCCAGCCGGCGTTCATCGACTCGACCAGCCCGTCGAAGTCGCCCTTGAGCAGGCACTCCTTCATCGCCACGGCTTCGGACTTGAGCGCGTGCATCGCGTCGATGGCGGCGCTGTCCTTCGCCTTCACGTTGCTCGTCTGCTCGTCGATGATGCGCGCCGAGTCGCGCGACACGCCGCCGAAGTACAGCAGCAGCGACGCCTCGAGCTCGGAGACGATCCAGTTCTTCACGCGCAGCGGGTTCACCACCACGCGCTCCTGCGGGTGGAACTCCATGAAGTTGAAGCCGCCGAAGGTGGCCGCGTACTGGTCCTGCCGGCCACCCGACAGGCCGACGTCGTGGCGCTCGATCTCGAAGGCGAGCCGCGCGATGTCGTACTCGCCCAGCGGCAGGTTCAGCCACTCGACGTAGGCCTTGATCATCGCGACCACCAGCGTCGACGACGAACCCAGCCCCGATCCCGGCGGCGCGTCGGTGTGCGTGGTCATGCGCAGCGGCAGCGGCCGGCCGCCGTTGAAGTCGCGCACGATGCGGTTGTACACGCCCTTGTGCAGGTCGAGCTGGCCGTCGAGCGGCAGCGCCGGCTCGGATTCGCCCGCCCACGACTGCTGCTTGTCGGACGCCGTGAACTGCAGGCCGCCGTCCGCGCCACCGGGCTCGATCACCGTGTAGGCGTACTTGTCGATGGTCGCGTTGAGCACCAGTCCGCCGAACTGGTCGCAGTACGGCGACACGTCGGTGCCGCCGCCGCCGAGCCCCAGTCGCAGTGGCGCGCGTGCGCGGATGATCATGGCGTGCCTCGGGTGTCGGCGGTTGGCAGGGGTCGGCTGCGCACGTTCACGGCTTCGTGACGAGTATGCGCGAATACAGCTGCTCGTACCGGTCGGCGATGCGGTCGATCGCGTACTGCTGCTCGGCCAGCCGACGCGCCCGCGCGCCCATCTGCCCCGCGTCGGGGCCCAGGCAGCGGCGCAGCGACGTGGCCAGCGCCTGCACGTCGTCGGGCTCGTAGGTGCAGCCGGTCTCGCCCTCGACGATCAGCTCGCGGCTGCCGCTGGCGCGTGCGGCCACGCACGGCAGCCCGCTGGCCATCGCCTCGAGCACCACGTTGGGCATGCCCTCCTTGTACGACGGCAGCACCAGCACGTCGGCGCACTGGTAGTACAGCGTCACGTCGGCGTCGAAGTCGTGCAGTGCGAAGCGGTCGGGATGCTCGCGCGCCAGCGCCGCCAGGTGCGCGCGCAGCGCGCCACCGGTGTCGTCGCGGCCCTGCGGGCCGATGGCCACCAGCAGCGCGCCGGTGCCGAAGGCGTCGTGTCGAACCCATTGCTCGGCCAGCCAGCGGATGTTCTTGCGCTGGTCGAGCACGCCGACGTACAGCGCGACCTGCCGATCCTGCGGCAGGCCCAGCGCGGCACGCAGCGCCGGCCGCTGCGCCGGCGGCGCCGGGCGGAAGCGCGCGACGTCGACGCCGTTCGGCACGTGGTGGATGCGCTCGAGGTGCAGTCCGGCGGCGCGGAACTCGTCGACCAGGTCGTTGCTGGTGCCGACGTAGGCGTCGACCAGCCGCAGCATCCGGCGATGGATCGTGCCGCTGACCGGGCGCGACAGGTCGAGCAGGTCGTCGCGTGCGAGGCTGGCCTTGACCAGCGAGCGCAGGCCCAGCAGCCGGGCGAGCGGCCCGATGAAGGCATGCGTGTAGTACGCGCCGTGGCTGTGCAGGATGTCGAAGTCGTGCCGGCGCGCCCAGGCGTAGCGCGCGAGGTGGAACCACAGCCGGAACTCGCGGTGCTTGCGCAGCCGCCCCGGCTCGAGGCGCCGCACGGTGAAGCCGTCGATCTGCGCGTGGTCGCCGAGCCCCGGCCAGCGGTTGGTGACGAACTCGACGTGGTGGCCGCGCCGGCGCAGCGCGGCGGCGAGCGTCAGCGCCTGCAGCCCGGCGCCGCTGTACTCCGGCGCCAGGTAGGCGGCGTACATCAGCACGCGCAGCGGACGCTGCAGCACGCGATCGTCGCTGCGCGGGCGCCCGGCGCGGTCGACCTCGACGAGCCGGCGGATCAGCTCGGCGCGCTGGTCGGACGTGAAGCGGCTGGCGGTGCGCTCGCGGCCGGCCTGCCCCATGCGCCGCGTTCCCGCCGGGTCGAGCAGCATCGCGGCGATCGCGTCCTCGACCGCACGCACGTCCTCGCCGTCGATGCGCACGCCGTTGAGTCCGTCCTCGACGGCCGAGCCGGTGCCGCCGGCGCGGCCGGCGACGACCGCCTTGCCGCAGGCGTTGGCCTCCATGAACACCAGGCCGAAGCCCTCGGTGTCGCCGCTGATGTCGCGGTTGGGCATCGCGAACAGGTCGCAGGCGTTGTACCAGCGCGGCAGGTCGGCCGGCTCGACGTGGCCCAGCAGGTGCAGGCGGCCCGACACGCCGTGCTCGCGCGCCAGCGCCAGCAGGTGGTCGCGGTCGTCGCCGATGCCGACGATCGCGTAGTGCACGTCGATGCCGCGCGCGACGAGCCCGGGCAACGCGCGCACGACCTGGTCGAAGCCCTTGCGGCGCTGCAGACGACCGACCGACAGCACCAGCGACTGGCCGGGCGTCAGTCCGATGCCGGCGCGCAGGTCGTCGAACGGCAGGCCGGGGCGGAACTTCTCGACGTCGACCGTCGGATACGTCATCACGATGCGCTCGGGGCGCACGCCGATCAGCGACACCAGCGTGTCGCGCGTGAAGTCGCTGTTGGCCAGCACGTGGTCGGCGCGGCGCAGCGCGAAGCACATGGCCTGGAACTTGCGCCCGCGGCCCCAGCCGGTGAGCTCCTCGCCGTGCGCGTAGATCAGCACCTTGCAGCCGCGCAGGCGGCCGATGACCCAGGCGACGATGCCTTCGGGCAAGGCGCGCCCGGCGAAGACGGCGGCGAAGCGATGGCGCCACGCGAGCTTCAGCGAAGTCCAGAACAGCCGGCCGTAGATGAGCAGCGACTCCGGGCGCAGCCACTCGCGGCGCTCGAGCACCAGCCGGTGCACGGTGTTGGGATGGTCGCGGTCGAACGCCTTGTCGCCCGGCACCTCCGCGGTGACGACGTGCACCGACTTGCCGCCCAGGCGCCGGAAGTCGTCGTCGAACGACACCGCGGTGCCGCCCTTGGTGGGCAGGAACAGCTCGGTGAGCATCAGCAGGGACAGCGACGTCGCAATGCCGGACGCCGCGTGGGCGGAGGCGAAGGCCTGCGACGGCGGCGTCCCGGCGGCAGCCGGCGGCGGCGTCACGCGGGCGTCGGCGTCAGGCCGCATGGTGCGCCGTGGCCGAATCCGACGGGGCGGCGAGCAGGCGCACCGTCAGTGCCCCGAACGCCGCGGCGCCGCTGAGCACCAGCAGTTTCCACAGCCGGCCCGTGCGGTGCAGGCGCCGCCAGAGGAACGGCAGCCGCTGGCGCCAGCCGCCAACCAGCCACTGCGCATCGCGCTCGCGCACGATGCGCGCCAGGTCCGGCGACGACAGGAAGCGCAGCCCGTGGTGGCGCCGCAGCGCCTCGCGGCACAGGCGGTCGAGTTCGTCGAGGCTGCGCCGGCAGGCGGCGGCGTCGCCGACGAAGTTGTCGCGGTGGTTCTCGAGCACGCACGCGCGGCCCTCGGCCACGGCCGCGTCGAGCACCTGCAGCGCGTGGTCGGCTCCGCGGCCCCGCAGCGGTTCGAAGTAGTCGGTGCGTGCCAGGTACACCAGGTCGCCGTCGCGGTCGCCGTTGACGATCGGGCCCTCGTCGCCGCCGGGCAGCCCGTCGGTGCCGCGGCACGTGTAGCGCCAGCCGGGCGTGACGACGCAACGCACGCCGTGCCGCGCCCAGGCCGCTTCGGTGACGCGGGTCCAGACGAAGGTCGGCGGCACGACGACGGTTGGCGGGGCGCCGACGATGCGCTCGAAGGCGCGCACCTCCTGGCCGGCGGCGTCGTTCACCACGGGTTGCGGCAGCGGCGTCGACGGCAGGCGGCTCGTGTCGACCCAGCGGCTCTGCAGGTGCGACGGCAGCTGCTCGGTCGCGGCCGGCGCCTCCTGGCGCAGCCAGCCGGCCACCGCGGGGTCGCCGCACGACATCAGTGTCGGCGGCCAGTAGTGCTCGAGGCCGTGCAGCTGCAGCGTGAACACGCCTCGCTCGCGGCCGGCCACGAGCGCGTCGACGACGGGCGCGAAGCGGGCATCGTCGAGGCCCAGGCGCCGGTAACCGCCTTCGGCGCGGATCGCCGGCCCGTCGGGCACGGCGAGCACCAGCGCGAGGTTGAGCACCGGCGTGCGCCCGCACGCGTCGCGGTGCGCGGCCAGCACGTCGGCCAGCGCGCGCAGCGCCGGTGCCTGCGACAGCGGCCCGGCGCCCCAGTCGTCGCTGTCGAGCACGAGCACCGGATGGCGAAACACCGGTTCGCGCCGCACGCGCGCCAGGTCGCGCCGGTGCACGCCGACCACCACGGCCAGGCCCGCCAGCCACAGCGCCAGCAGCATGCCGACGGCGTTCGCCCACGAGATCGACTCGGCAGGCACGTCGCTGCCTTCACCCTGCCACGACCGGCGCGGTCGTGCGCGCGTCGGCGCGCTGCGCACCGGCCGGCGCCGGAAACCAGGTCACGCGCGTGGCCAGGCCGAGCCCGTGCAGCATGCCGCCGTGCAGCAGCCGCTCGAGCCGGCGTTCGTGCCGCCACCCGCGCTGCTTGACCTGGTACAGCCGGCCCTTGTGCGGCTGCACCTGCCCGAAGCGTTCGCCGGCGGCCAGCCGGCGCAGCAGTTGCGCGTAGACGTCGGCGCTCGTGCGCACGGCGCGCCAGAACAGCGTCAGTTCGTCGTCGTCGTCGCGGACCTCGGGGCTGACGTGCGCGATCAGCCCTCCGGTGTCGATGCCGGCGTCGATCCAGTGCAGCGTGCAGCCGACCTTGTGCGGCTCGCCGTTGTACAGCGCCCAGAACGTGCAGTCGGCGCCGCGGTACTCGGGCGACAGGCCGCCGTGCAGGTTGGCGATGCCCAGGCGCCCCTGCTTCAACAGTTCGCCGCGGATCAGCGACGTGCCGAACACCGCGAGCAGATCGGGTTGGAGCTCGCGTGCCAGCGCGACGACGTCGGCGTGGTTGATGTGCGGCACTTCGCGCACCAGGTCGGCGCGATCGAGCCGTGGCGCGCCGTCGCCGAAGAAAAAGCGCGCCTCGCCCTGCCCGGTGTAGCGCCGTCGGTCGCGCAGCCATCGCCAAGCCTTGCGCGCCAGTCGGTCCGGGCGCAGCTTCTTCGCCAGCGAACGCCACGAGACGTCGGAGCCGGTCTCCTGCACGATCGCCAGCACGTCGGCGGCCCGGCACAGCGTGTTGGCCACGTACAGGTGGCGCGGGCTGCGCCCGCACAGCACCATCACGCGCAGCGGCGTCGTGGCGTCAGCCACGGGGCGCTCCGGCGGCGTGCGCGGCGACGGCGGGCACCGGCGGCACCGCGATGTCGCGCAGGTCCATCATCAGCGCGTCGGCGAAGAACTTGGCGGCCCAGTTCGGGTACTCGAAACGCGAGTAGTCGCCCCAGATCGGCGCCGACCCGGCGATGCCGCCTCGCACCGCCGGGTCGGGGTGGTCGAGCCGCTGCACGGTCTTCAGGTAGTCCAGCGCCGCACGGGCGTGGACGCGGAGTTCGTCGGCGCCCGCCGCCTGCGCCAGGCGCGTCCAGTTCAGGCTCATCTGCGCGACGCCGGTCAGGCAGGCGTACGACGCGTCGGCCACCCACGCGTCGCGATACGTGCCGGCCAGCCAGCCATCGGCGCGCTGCACCGCGGCGACGCCGCGCGCGGCCTTCAGCGCGGCGTCGAGGTCGCGCGCCTCGCCGAGCAGCACGCCGGACTCGAGCAGGCCGCGGATCGCGTACGCGATGGTGTGCGTGAACGGCGAGCGCCACGGCACGAAGGCGTTGGTGGCGAACCAGCCACTGGCGGTCTGCTGCGTCAGCGCCCAGTCGAGGTTCCTGCGCGCGGCGCGCACCAGGCGCGGCTCGTCGGCGATCAGGCCGGTGGCGAGCAGCGCCCAGGTCGCACGGGTGTTGTAGACGTGGGGCGTGTCGTGGTGCTCGTAGCGGCGCCAGCAGCCGTCGTCGTCCTGCTGGTCGACCAGCCAGTGGCCGGCGCGCACCGCGGCGGCCAGGCACTCCGCGCGCCCCAGTTGCGTGTGCCCGGCGATCATGCCGTGCATGATCTGTCCGGTGTTGAAGATCACCGGGCGGCTGCCGGGCTCGCCGAAGTGGCCCGGGAACGCGCCGTCGGGCAGCTGGATCGACAGCTCCCAGTCGATCATGCGCTGCGCACGACTGCGCAGCTCGGGCCGCTGCAACACCTCGGCCGCAGCCAACATCGTCTCGACGATGTAGCCGGTGGTCTCGGGGTAGCTGGGCAGCCAGCCGTCCTCGAAGCTCCAGCCTGCGGACACGCCGCCGGCGTCGGGCTTCGCGTCGCGCACGTCCTGGGCGCGGCACAGCCAGTCGACGGTGGCCGCCAAGTGCGTCTCGTGCGGCTGCTGCGCGGTCGCAGCGCCGCGCACGCTGTCCCACACCAGCCCGAGATGCCTCGGCCGCCAGGGCTTGTAGCGCAACGGCAGTCGCGCGATGTCGAGAAGGTTCATGGCCCGGCCGTGTCCGGAATCAGTGGATGGGTGCCGCGCGGGCGAGCTCGCCCGCCAGCGGCACATGGCTGACGACGTAGCGGTGCTTGCCCGACGCCTCCGGCGCGATGGCGTCGACGACGCGCACGACGATGCGCGTGTCGGCACCGAAGCGCTCGTGCAGCCCCGCCTCGATGGACCGGGCGCGGTCCGGCACCCAGTGGGCCCCGGCCACGACGAGCACCTCGAGGTCGCGCGGCGTGTGCTGGATCAGCTTGAACTCGGCCACGCCTTCGGTGGCACGCAGCACGTAGATGCCGGCCAGCGCGTGCATGATGGTGCCGTCGGAACGCACGAGGAAGTCGGTGTGGCGGCCGACGACCTCGGCGACGACGTGCAGGCCCCGGCCGCCGCGGTCGGGCTGCGTGCCCATGCGCACCATGTCGCCGGTGCGGTAGCGGATGAACGGCTGGGCCTGCGAGCACAGCCCGGTCATCACCGCCTCGCCCAGCTCGCCGGGGGTGACCGGTTCGCCGGCGGCGTCGAGCACCTCGAGCACGATGCTCTCGCTCATCAGCAGCATCTGCCCGCCCGGCGCCTCGTGCGCGGTGAAACCGATGTCGCGGCTGCCGAACTCGTTGGCCACCGGGGCGCCGAACACCGCACCGATCAGCGCGCGCTGGTGGTCGTACAGCGGCTCGCCGGTGGTGCACACGACCTTCAGCTTCGGCAGCCGCAGCCGTCGCCCGCGCGCCTGCGCGTGCGCCGCGAGCAGCGACACCGAGCTGGCGTAACCGTAGAGGCAGCGCGGCTCGAACCCCTCGAGCGCGTCGAGGTAGGCGTCCATGCGCGCCGGCGACATGGCGAACGCGTTGAGCACCAGCTGGTTGATCAGGCGGTCGCGCAGCGTCTTCACGCGATCGGTCTTGCTCAGCTCGACCGGTGCGCCCCACAGGTAGACCTCGGGGTCGCCCGGGTCGACGCCCCACCAGCGCCGCGCGCGCATGCGCCCGGCCGCGTCCGAGGCCTGGCGCCCGCGGCCGAAGTGGAAGATCAGCGGCTCGCCGCTCGAGCCGCCGGTGGTGTACCTGTGTGCGCCGCCGGGCACGCCGCGCCAGACGATCTCGGCGACGTGCGCGGCGGCGTCGCCTTTGTTCATCGGCGCAAGGCGCCGCAGGTCCGCGAGGTCGGTCACGTCGTCGGGCCGCAGGCCCGCCGCGTCGAGGCGCCGGCGGTGCCAGGGCGAGTGGTCGCGCGCGATCGCGAGCAGTTCGCGCAGCTTGCGGCACTGCAGCGCCTCGACCCCCGCGCGATCGAGCCACTGGCTGCGCTCGAGCGACTCGAGGTAGGCGAACGTGGGACGGCCGACCAGCCGTTCCTGCATCGGATAGACCCATCGCCCGGCCAGCGCCGGCGGCAGCTTCACCGACGCCTCCGCACGGCCGTCGGCCTGGACAGCACTGCGGTTGATGGCATGCCGATCTTCGGGGCCACCGTCACGCCCGGCCGGTGGTCGGCATCCACGCCTGGCGGACGGCACCGAACAGCGACAACGGCGCCGGCGCGACCTTCTGGCGATCCGCGGTGACGAGGTGGTGGACGACGACGACGACGGCCACCAGGTGGTAGACGAAGTCGAAGTACGCGAGGCCGAGGAACGCGCCTGCCGTCATGTAGCCGACCAGGCTCACCTGGATCATCGCGGCCAGGTCGCGCGCCCACAGCAGGTCGGGTTGCGACTTGGCGATGCGCACGATGCTGCCGCACTTGAACCAGGTGAAGCCCAGCAGCGACAGGAACAGGGTCAGGCCCACCCAGCCGTGCTCGCCGAGCACCTCGAAGTAGATGCTGTGGACGTCGCGCGCGAAGGCGCCCCCGGGCCCGTAGAGGAAGAACACGCGCGGGCCCCAGGTCTCGAAACCGCCGCCGAAGAAGCGGTTGTTGGCGATGCCGATGGCGGTCTGCCAAGCGTAGAGGCGGCCCATCGCCGAGGCGTCCTCGTCGTACGTCTTGATGGTGCCCATGCGCTCGTACCACTCGGGCGGCATCACGGCGACGGCGACCATCGCCGCGACGACGATAAGGATGCCGGTGTAGAACTTGCTGCGGCTCTTCCACCAGAACACCGCGCCGGTCACCAGCAGGCCCACCAGCGCCCCGCGCGACTGGCTGCCGATCGCGGCGATCACCGTGAGCACGATTGCGATCGTCAGGCCGAGACGGATGCGTCGGTCGTGTTCGTGCAACTGCAGGTAGCGCATCAACGGGATGGTCATCACCAGCGCCAGCGCCATCTCGTTGTTGCCGCCGATGAAGGTGCCCAGCGGCCCCTGCACGCGGTGCGCGCCGCCGGTGGCCAGCGTGAACAGCCCGCCCTTGACGCCGTAGAAGCCGAGCGACAGCACGATCGCCCAGACGAAGACGTGCACGCGCTCGCGCGTGGTCAGCATCAGCAGCGTCATGAAGGTCAGGATCTGGATCTTCACGATCTTCTCGTACTGCTCGATGGCCGGGGCAAAGTAGAAGGCCTGCGTGGTCGTGAGCCCCATCCAGAACACGAAGATCAGCAGCACCCAGATCTCGCGGCTCCACACCATGCGCTTGGCCTCCTTCGAGGCGAGCATGCCGATCAGCGTGGCCAGCGCGACGATCTGCACCACCGGCATGCTGAACATGAAGCCGTAGCACAGCCGGTGCGGGTTCATGTAGCCGAGCCCGGCCAGCAGGACGATGCCCCAGAACGGCCGCTTCAGGATGAACGGCAGCGAACCGAAGACGATGAAGGCTACGAGCAGGTCACGCATGGGCGGGTGCCGGGTCGCGGTTCAGGGTTGGCCTGCCGCACGCGCGTACGCGTCGGCGAGCACGGGCAGGACCCGGGGCCAGGCGTACCGGCCCACCGACGCGAGACCGGCCGCGGCGAGCTGTTCCGCCTCGCGGGGATTGTCCAGCAGGCGCAGCGCCGCGCGGGCCATCGCGGCGGGGTCGCGCGGTGGCACGAGCAGGGCGGTCGTGCCATCCTGCACGATGTGCGGGATGCCGCCGACGTCGGTGCTGACCACCGGCACGCCGCTGGCCAGCGCCTCGAGCACCGAATTCGGCGTGTTGTCGACGGTGCTCGGGTTCAGCGCGATGTCGGCGCCGCGGTACAGCGCCGCGACCGCGTCGCGGTCGAGCCGGCCGACGAACTCGACCGCGTCGCCGACGCCGAGTTCGACCGCCAGCGCCTGAAGCGACACCAGGTCGGGCCCGGTGCCGGCGATCGTCAGCCGCGCGCCGGGCACGCGATTGCGCACGATCGCGAACGCCCGGATCGCGGTGGCGTTGTCGTAGATGGGTTCCAGGTTGCGCGTGACGACCAGGTGCGCCGCGCGCGCACGCGCGGCCGCCGGCGGATGGAACCGCTCGAGATCGACGACGTTGGGCACCACCTCGGCCGCGATGCCGTACCTGGCGAACACCTCGCGCAGGAACCCCGAGGGCACGGCGACGACCTTCGCCAGCGACATCGTGCGGCGCACGCTGCGGTGCGACCGCGCGAGGAACGCCTCGGCCTCGCCACCGCGGTAGTTCACGACCACCGGCACGCCCCGCGCGGCGGCCACGCGCACCGCCGGCGCGGCGAAGAGGTGCCACGACCATCCCGAGTTCGCCATCACGTGGAACAGGTCGCTGCGCCCGGCCGCGCGCCATAGCCGCAGCAGGTACGGCAGCAGGCGGAATCCCGCGCGCACCACCGGCAGCCGCGACACCCACGCCGGACGATACGGCGCATTGGTCTGCACCAGGTGCACGTCGGCGCCGCAGCGGCCCAGCAGTTCGACCAGCTGCCGCGTCTGGTTGGCCATGCCGCCGGCCGGCGGGGGCAGCGGGCCGACGACGGTCAGGCGCAGACTGCCGAGCACGCTCACGCTTCGGCGCCGACCGCGAGGGCCTCGTACACGGGCCGGTAGCGTGCCACCGACCGCGCCCAGTTGCGCTCGCGCTCGACGAAGGCGCGCCCCGCGGCGCGCAGCGCCGGCCACCGCTCGCGCTGCGCCAGCAGGTCGACGATGGCTCGCGCCAGCGCTTCGGTGCTGTCGGCGTCGAACAGCCAGCCGGTCTCGCCGTGGCGGATCAGCTCGCGGTGCCCGCCGACGTCGCTGGCCACCAGCAGCCGCCCCTGGGCCATCGCCTCGAGCGGCTTGAGCGGCGTGACCAGTTCGGTCAGCCGCAACGAGTGCCGCGGATACGCCAGCACGTCGACCAGGTCGTAGTAGCGCTGCACCTGCTCGTGCGGCACGCGGCCGGTGAACACCACCTTGTCGGCCACGCCGAGCGCGGCCGCCTGCGCCTTCAGCGCCTCGTCCTGCGGGCCGCCGCCGACCAGCAGCACGCGCAGGTCGGGGCTGCGCGCGAGCAGCGCGGGCAGCGCCGCCAGCAGCAGGTCGAGCCCCTCGTAGGCGTAGAACGAGCCGATGAAGCCGATCACCGTGCAGCCGGCCAGGCCGAGCCGCGCCTTCAGCGCCTGGTCGGGCGCGCCGCCGGGCTCGAACTTCTCGATGTCCACGGCGTTCGGGATCACCGTGACCTTCCCGGCCGGAATGCCGCGCGCGACGATGTCGCCGCGCAGCCCCTCGCAGATCGTGAACACGTGCGCCGCGCGGCGCAGCGCGTGCGTCTCCATCCGGCGCGTCAGGCGGTAGCGCAGGCTGCCTTCGCTCGTCGTGCCGTGATCGACGGCGGCATCCTCCCAGAACGCGCGCACCTCGTAGGTCACCGGGATGCCCAGTTCCCTGCCCACGCGCAGCGCCGGGATGGCGTTGAGCACCGGCGAATGCGCATGGATGACGTGCGGCTCGACCATCTGCGCCACCGCGCGCAGCCGGCGCTCGAACTGGCGCATCAGCTCGAACTCGCCGAGGCCCGGCAGCTTGCGCCCGCCGCCGGGCACCAGCGTGCGGTAGAAGTGCCAGCCGTCGACCGTCTCCTCGCTGTCGCGCGTGGCGGTGTGCTTGGGGCTGGTGACGTGGAAGGTCTGCCACCCGAGCTTGCGCTGCTCGCGCAGGATGGCCAGCGTGCGGAACGTGTAGCCGCTGTGCAGCGGGATCGAGTGGTCGAGGACGTGGAGGATGCGCATGGTCGGTTGGCGTGCTCACGCCAGCGGGGCGCCGCTCGAAGCCCGGGTCGCTCTTGTACAATTATTTGTACATACTGAGGAGCCGATCGGATGGATGCGATCACCTATTCGGCCGCACGGGCCAACCTGGCGTCGCTGATGGACCGGGTGACCAGCGAACACGAGCCGCTGATCATCACGCGCAACGGCGAGCCGTCGGTGGTCATGCTTTCGCTCGACGACTACAGGGCGCTCGAGGAGACGGCCTACCTTCTGCGCAGTCCCGCGAACGCGCGCAGACTGCTGGCGTCCGTCGCCGAGCTCGAAGCCGGCCGCGGCACGCGGCGTGAACTGCTCCCGTGAAGCTCGTCTTTGCCGAGCAGGCCTGGGAAGACTACCTGTACTGGCACAAGCACGACCGCAAGACCGTCGAGCGCATCCACGAGCTGATCCGAGACGTGACGCGCGAGCCGTTCGCGGGCATCGGCAAGCCCGAGCCGCTGAAGCACGCACTCGCCGGCTACTGGTCGCGACGCATCTCCAGCGAGCACCGGATGGTCTACAAGGTGGCCGACGGCGAACTGCTGATCGCGCAGCTGCGCTACCACTACTGAGCGTCGAGCAGGCGTTCACGCCACCGTCTCCGCGGGTTCGCGCCTGGCCGAGGCCACCGACGCGGGGCCGTCGACCACCTGCCGCAGGAATGCCTCGAACATCAGCAGCGCCCACAGCGGCGAGCTGTAGTCGCGCGTGCCGTTCTGGTGCGCACTCACCAGATGCTCGAGGTACTTGCGGTCGAACCAGCCGGTGGCGGCCAGGCGCTCACCGAGCACGGCGTCCTTCACGCGCTGCCTCAGCGGCCCGCGGAACCAGCGCTCCAGCGGCACCGCGAAGCCCATCTTCGGGCGGTACAGCACCTCGGCCGGCAGCAGCGGCTCCATCGCCTTCTTCAGCAGCAGCTTGCCTTCGCTGCCGCGCACCTTCAGCGGCGTCGGCAGCGTGGCCAGCCACTCGACCAGCGGGTGGTCCATCAACGGCTCGCGCACCTCCAGGCTGTGCGCCATGCTGGCGCGGTCGACCTTGGTGTTGATGTCGCCGACGAGGTAGGTCTTCAGGTCGAGGTACTGCACCAGCGCCAGCGGGTCGTCGGTGCCGGAGAGTTCGGCGTGCCGGGCGGCGTGCCGCTCGAACACCTGCAGCGCGTCGTAGCCGCCGAGCAGCGCCTTGAACCGCGGGCTGAACAGCCGCTCGCGCATCGGCCCGCGCAGGATCGACACCGAGTGGAAATAGGCCTCGACCGACGTGCGCGCCATGCCTTCGAACGTGGTCTTGGCGCGCAGGACGCGCGGCGCCCAGTCGGCCTTCGGGTACACGCGCCCGAGCAGCCCGAACACCGGCTGGCGGATCGCCAGCGGCAGCGCGGCGCGCATGCGCTCTTCCATCAGGTGCAGGCGGTAGCGGCGGTAGCCGGCGAAGCTCTCGTCGCCGCCGTCGCCCGACAGCGCCACCGTGACGTGCTTGCGCGCCAGCTGGCACACGCGGTAGGTCGGCATGGCCGAACTGTCGGCGTAGGGTTCGTCGTACAGCGTGGCCAGCGTGTCGATGAGGTCGAAGTCGTCGGACTTCACCGTCTCGACGCGGTGGCGGGTGCGGTAGCGGCTCGCGACCATCTGCGCGAACTCGCTTTCGTTGTAGGTGGGGTCGTCGAAGGCGATGCTGCAGGTGTTGACCGGGTCGCGCGACAGACCGGCCATCGTGGCCACGACGGCACTCGAGTCGACGCCGCCCGACAGGAACGCGCCCAGCGGCACTTCCGAGATCATGCGCAGCCGCACCGACTCGGCCAGCCTGCGCTGCAGCTCGGCACAGGCGTCGTCGAGCCCGATCGGGTTGTCCAGCGTGAAGCGCACGTCCCAGTAGGCCTTCGGCGCCGGCAGCGGCTCGCCGCGGCGCACCGCCAGCGTGTGCCCCGGCGGCAGCTTCAGCGCCTGCCTGAACACCGTGCGCGGCTCGGCGACGTAGCCCAGCGCGAAGTACTCCTCGATCGCCAGCGGGTCCAGCTCGCGCCTCAGGCCGCCGCGGCCGTCGGTGTACGCGAGCAGGCTCTTCAGCTCGCTGCCGAACAGCAGCGTGCCGTCGTCGAGCAGTGCGTAGTGCAGCGGCTTGACGCCCAGGCGGTCGCGCGCGAGGAACAGCGTGCGGCGGTGGCGGTCCCACAGCGCGAAGGCGAACATGCCGCGGAACCGCTCGACGCAGGCCTCGCCCCACTGCTCCCAGGCATGCACGATCACCTCGGTGTCGCTCTTCGTGCGGAACACGTGGCCGGCCGCCTGCAGTTCGGGGATCAGCTGCTGGTAGTTGTAGATCTCGCCGTTGAAGACGACGACCACCGAGCCGTCCTCGTTGAACAACGGCTGCTGGCCGGTGGCGATGTCGATGATCGACAGCCGCCGGTGCCCGAAGCCCAGCCCCGGCTCGACGTGCACGCTGCCCTCGTCGGGGCCGCGGTGGAACTGCGAGTCGTTCATGCGCAGCAGCACCGCGCGGTCGATGTCGCGCGTGCCGCGGGTGTCGAAGATGCCGGTGATGCCGCACATGGGGGTGGTTGTTCGCGGCCGGCCCGTGCTCCCGCACGGGGCGCCGGCCGGCGATGGACGAAGGTCAATGGTAGGCGAGGCGTGCAGCGGCCGGGCCTGCGGCCGCGCGGCAGCGGCGAGTGTCATGATTTCCGACACACGGCACGGGCCCCTCGAACGAGGGATTGCGGGGCCCTCTCGGCCCCTCCGCCGTCACCCGCGGGGGCATCCGCATGGCCGCTATGATGTGTATGCTTCTCTCACGCATACACATCATGCGCACCAACGTCGTACTCGATGACGAGCTCGTGGCCGAGGCCATGAAGGCCAGCGGCGCCCGCACGAAACGCGAGGCGATCGAGCTCGGCCTGAAGGCGTTGCTTCAGATGCGTCGCCAAGCCGAGTTCAAACGCCTCAAGGGCCAGGTACGCTGGGTGGGCGACCTCGACGCCATGAGGCGCGACCGGTGATCCTGGTCGACTCGAGTGTCTGGATCGACTACTTGCGCGGCGCCGACACGCCGCAGGTACGCAAGCTCGACGCCCTGCTCGGCACGGTGCCGCTGGCCATAGGCGACCTGATCGTCGTCGAGGTGCTACAGGGCTGCACCTCCGATCGCGAGTTCGACGAGGTCGCGCGCCTGCTGCAGGATTTCCAGCAGGTGAACCTGTGTGCAGACGACGTGAAGATCGAGGCGGCGCGCAACTTCAGGCGGCTGCGCGCGCTCGGCGTCACGCCACGCAAGACGATCGACACCGTCATCGCGACGCGCTGCATCGTCAGTGGCTACGACTTGCTGCACGACGACCGCGATTTCGAGCCGTTCGAGCGGCACCTCGGGCTGCGGTGTGTCGACTGCGGGGTGTGACGAGGCGCCACGATCGGCGCGCCGGCGCAGCGGCGACGGCGCTATCGCCCGTTGTGCTCGTCGCGGTCGAGACGGCGCCCGACGACGAGCTTGGCCCGCGGCGACGCCATGGCGGCATCGGAACCCGACAGCGGTGGCACCGGGATGCCGGCGGCAGCCAGGCCATCGGCGTAGACGCGCTGGTAGGCCGTGACCATTGCCTGCAGGCTGAAGCGAGCCTCGGCTGCAGTCCTGCCGGCCTCGCCCATCACCGCGGCGCGTGCCGGGTCTTGCGCCAGGCAAGCCAGTGCCTGGGCCATCGCCTCGGCGTCGGCCTGCGGCACCAGCAGCCCGGTGACACCTTCCTCGACCAGGTCGGCATTGCCGCCCACCGACGTGGCCAGCACCGGCAGGCCGCTGGCCATCGCCTCGAGGATGGTGTTCGAAATGCCCTCGGCCAGCGAGGGCAGCGCGAAGGCGTGCAGCCCGCGCATCACGGCAGGCACGTCGGCGCGCTCGCCGGGCAACCAGGCGAGGTCGCGCACGCCGGCGTCGGCCAGCACGGCCTCGCACTGCGCCTTCAGCGGGCCGTCGCCCACCAGCACGAGCCGCAATCGCTCGCGCAGCGCCGGCAGCAGTTCGAGCGCGCGCACGAAGGCGCGCGCCAGGGTCGGCTGGTCCTTGACCGTCTGCATGCGCCCGACGGTGCCGGCGAGCCAGTGGCGCGCCGGGTCGAACGGGCAGCCGTCGACAGGCGCCGGCCCGCCGGGTGCGGGGTGGAAGCGCAGCATGTCGACGCCGTTGTAGACCTGCGTGACGCGCGCGGCGGACACGTGCACCTTGTCGACCAGGTACTGCTGCAGGTCGCGCGACAGCGCCACGTAGTGCTGCACGAACGGCCGGTACAGCCGCCGAACGCGCTGATAGGTGCGGTTGCTGCCGTCGTAGTCGCCGACGTCGCGCCCGTGTTCGCCGTGGATGCGCACCGGCACGCCCGCCAGCCACGCGGCAGGCTGCACCTCCAGCGCGGCGAGGTTGCGCGTGTGCACGATCGCCGGGCGCAGTTCGCGAAACAGCCGGACCAGCTTCGGGTACAGCCACCACGTCTGCCCGGGGCGCTTGTGCAGCGCGATGCAGCGCACGTCGGGGCGGCGGATGCGCCGGGCGAAGTCGGTGACCTCGGTCAGCGAGATCACGACGTGCCGATACGCATCCTCAGGCAGGTGGTTGATCAGGTTGACGACGCCGTTCTCGAGCCCGCCGACGTCGAAACGGAAGACGACGTGGGCGATCAGCGGGCGGGCGCGAACGGTCATGGCCGAAGGCGTTCGGTAACGCGGTCCATCACCAGCGCGACGCCCCGGGCGTTCAGGTGCCGGTCGTAGGGGCCGACTTCGAGCGACCAGCCCGAACGCGCGGCGTGTTGCGCATAGACCGGTTCCATGTCCACCACGTCGGCGCCGTGCCAGCGCAGGCGCTCGATCATGAATCGGCGCTCGGCGTCGGCCAGCGTCGGCTGGGCCGGCGGGCCGTCGCGCCGGCCGTCGACGACGAACAGCAACTGCCCGTCGAGATAGGGTGCGACGTCGCGAAAGAACTGGTCGACGGCCGCGTCGGCGACGGCGCGGGCCCGCTCGATGGCGCGCTCGCTCACCGGCGCGGCACGCGGCGACGCCGTCGACGCCTCGACCTCGGGCGTCGTGCGCGTGATGGCGGCCACGGCGAGCCGCCGCCAGTCGACCTTCAGCTGCGAAAACACGTACTGCGCCAGCGCGCTGTGGCGCAGCCAGCGCTGCAGCGCCGGCGGCGGCGGGCGGCGCTGGATCGTCGGCGCCAGCGTCTGCGGGTCGAGGCAACGGCTGACCACGTTGCCGGACCCGCACAGCGCCTGCCGCGCATCGCCGCCCTCGAGCCAGACGACGAAGTCGCGCACCGACAGCCGCTCGCTCGCGAAGCGCACGCGCTGCGCGTAGTCGAGCAGCGCGGTGCCGGGGGTGCCCATGCCGTACACCGCACGTCGCGGCCCCAGCCTGGCCTGCAGTTGCGCCGCGGGCCGATGCCGGGCGTCGAGCATCGAGGCTTCGACGTAGCTGTCGCCGATCAGGGCCAAGGCGCCGGCGTCGGGGACGAAGTCCGCATCGCCGACGAACCCGAGGTTGTTGCTGCGCAGGTGCTGCGGGTTGCGAAGATCCCAGCCGGTCGACACCGTCCAGCGGTGGTGCGCGGGGTACGCGAGGATGTCGGGGTCGAAGGGGTAGCCGGTCGCCGTGGCCGTGGACACCGGCAGCAGACGCAGCACGACCTCCAGCGCCAGCACACACGCCAGGACGCCGGCGACGCACGATGCAATCACCCTGCGCATGCTAGAAGTTGAAGTAGATGAAGGCGCTCACCGAGTCGCGCGCGTTGTTGACGAGGGCGACGAACAGCGTGCCCACGAGGCCCGCCGTACCCCAGAACGCCCATCGCTGGTCGCTTTGCGCGAACGCCGCGAGCACGCGTTCACCGATGCGGTTGCTGTTCGGCGCCCACACCGCCGCCGCCCCGAGCACCGCGACCCATCCCCAGCCGACCGAGGCCGCCAGCCCGGCGTTCCAAAGCAGCCGCCCGGCGTCGGCGACTGCGGCACCCTGGCCGAGCATGGCCTCGAGCACGCGCAGCGCGCCCGGCAGGGTCTCGGCGCGGAAGAACACCCAGGCCACGACCACCGCGAGCATCGTCGACGCCCAGGCCAGCGCATGGAATGCCCGGCTGCGGTCGAGCGTGGCGTGCCAGCCGAGCCGCTCGACGGCCGCGCGGAACGCGTGGTTGACCATCAGGTACGCCCCATGCAGCGCGCCCCACAGCACGAACGACCAGCTCGCGCCGTGCCACAGGCCGCCGAGCACCATGGTGGCGGCCAGGTTCAGGTAGCGGCGCACCGGGCCCTTGCGGTTGCCGCCCAGCGCGATGTACAGGTAGTCGCGCAGGAACCTCGACAGCGAGATGTGCCAGCGACGCCAGAAGTCGCTGATGCTGGCGGCCTTGTAGGGTGAGTCGAAGTTGTACGGCAGCCGGATGTTGAACATCCACGACAGTCCGATCGCCATGTCGGAGTAGCCCGAGAAGTCGAAGTAAAGCTGCAGCGTGTACGCCAGTGCGGCGAGCCACGCTTCCCCGGTGCCGGGCAGGTGGCCCGCGTCGGCAGGTGCGAACACCGCGTCGGCGTACGGCGCCACGCCGTCGGCCAGCACCACCTTCTTGAACAGCCCGATGCCGAAGATGACGACGCCGCCGAAAAAGTTGGCGGCGTCGAAGCGGTAGACGGCGGGGTTCGCGAACTGCGGCATCATCTGCGCGTGGTGCAGCACCGGCCCCGCGACCAGATGCGGGAAGTAGGTGACGAACAGGCCGTAGTGCACCGGCCGGTACTCGTTGACCTTGCCGTACCAGGTGTCGACCAGGAACGCAATCTGCGTGAACGTGTAGAAGGAGATGCCGATCGGCAGGATCACCTGGCCGATGCGCCACTCGGTGCCGAGCAGCGCGCTGACGTTGTCGACGAAGAAGTTGGCGTACTTGAAGTAGCCGAGCAGCGCCAGGTCGAAGGTCACGCCGGCGGCGAGCCACAGCGTCGACGCACGGTACGGCCCGACCCGCGTCGCGGCGCGATGCGCCGCGCCGATGCGCATGCCGAACCCGAAGTTCGCCGCGATCGACGCCAGCAGCAACAGCGTGAACTCCGGCATCCAGTAGCCGTAGAAGAACAGCGACGCCGCGAACAGCCATGCAGCGGCCGCGCCCGGCGACCGCCGCCCCAGCACGAAGTAGCCGAGCAGGGCCGCCGGCAGGAACAGGACGATGAAGGTCGAGGTCGTGAACAGCACGGCCGAACCGTCACGCAGCGGGTGCAGTCGGTCCGGCGCGGCCGGACCGCCCGCTCACAACCGCCAGACCCTGTACCCCGCCGCCTCGAACCCCCTCGGGTCGAACGCCGCCTTCACGTCGATGAAGGCCCCGCCCTTGACCATCTTGCGGCCGAAGTCCTCGAGGCCCAGCTCCATGTAATCGCGGTGCGCCACCGCGGCGACGATCGCATCGGCCCGCGGCAGGTCGTCGAAGCGCTCGAGCTGCACGCCGTACTCGTGCATCGCCTCGTCGGGCTCGGCCAGCGGGTCGGTCACGTGCACGTCGACGCCGTAGCTGCGCAGCTCGCGGATGATGTCGATGACCTTGCTGTTGCGCAGGTCGCCGCAGTTCTCCTTGAACGTCAGCCCCAGCACGTTGACCTTGGCGCCCTTGATGTAGCTGCCCGCGGCGATCATGTGCTTGACGGTCTGCTCGGCGACGAACTTGCCCATGCCGTCGTTGATGCGCCGCCCGGCCAGGATCACCTGCGGGTGGTAGCCGATCATGTCGGCCTTGTGCGTCAGGTAGTACGGGTCGACGCCGATGCAGTGGCCGCCGACCAGCCCGGGCTTGAACTTGAGGAAGTTCCACTTCGTGCCGGCCGCCTCGAGCACCTCGCTGGTGTCGATGCCGAGCTTGTCGAAGATGATCGCCAGCTCGTTCATCAGCGCGATGTTCAGGTCGCGCTGCGTGTTCTCGATGACCTTGGCCGCCTCGGCCACCTTGATGCTGCTGGCACGGTGCACGCCGGGCTCGACGATCGTCTCGTACAGCTTCGCGACCTTCTCGAGCGTCTCGGGCGTGTCGCCGCTGACGATCTTCAGGATCTTCGTCAGCGTGTGGTCCTTGTCGCCGGGGTTGATGCGCTCGGGGCTGTAGCCGACGAAGAAGTCGCGCTTCCACTGCATACCGCTCTCGCGCTCGAGCACCGGAATGCACACCTCCTCGGTCGCGCCCGGATACACCGTGCTCTCGTAGACGACGATCGCGCCCTTCTTCATGTGGCGCCCGGCGCTGGTGCTGGCGCCGACCAGCGGCGCGAAGTCGGGGATCTTCGCCTCGTCGACCGGCGTGGGCACGGCGACGACGATGATGTCGGCCTCGCCGAGCAGCGCCGGGTCACTGGTGTACAGGGCGTGGCGGGCCTGCGCCATCTGCGCGTCGTCGAGCTCGCGCGACGGGTCGGTGCCGCGCAGGCACGCGTCGACCTTGTGCTGCGCGATGTCGAAGCCGATCGTGCGCAGGTGCTTGCCGAACTCGACGACGAGCGGCAGGCCGACGTAGCCCAGGCCGATGACGGCGACGGTGGTCATGCTGTATCCCTTCCCATTGGATGTCGATGCGTTGCCGCGCGGCGTCATCGCGTGTCGTGGGTGCGCTGCAGCGACTGCGCCAGCGCGCCGAGGTGCTCGCCTGCGAAGGCCTGCAGCGCGGCCTTCGACGCCGCCGGATCGGCTTCGCCGGCGTGCAGCACCAGCACCGCGCCGTCGTCCCCGTGGCCGCGCAGCCGCGATGCGGCGCCGGCCAGCTTGGCCTGCAGGTCGCCGGTGACGAATCGACCGTCGACCCAGTAGCCGTGCCAGACGACCAGGCGCTGCCTCGGCACGCCGCTGCGGCGGTCGGGCCCGATGACTTCGGCGGCGCGCAGCGTGACCGGCTGGCCGCCCCCATCGACGGTCGCCGTGCCGCCGCCGCGCTGGCTCCACTGCCGCTCGTTGTGGCTGATCAGTCCGTTGAGCGAGTTCACGAGCTTGCGTTCGGCGTGCTGCGCACGGTAGTAGAAGACATCCACCGTCACCGTGCCCGCGGGCCCGGCGTAGCTTCGCCGCAGCGCCGCGGACGGGTTCACGAAGTGCGGCGTCCAGTCGGCAGGCGCTGCGTCGGCGGCCCGCCAGGCGCCCAGTTGGTCGGGCAGGTGCAGTTGCGGCTCGGCCTGTGCGCGCTCGGAGGCCTGCAGGCCCCACAGCGCGACGTGCGGCAGCAGCACCACGAGGGCCGCGCCGGCGAGCGCGACGACAGCGCGCTGCGTCGCCGCCTGCGACGCCGCAGCCGACAGGCCGGCGGCGGCGCGGCCCGGCGCCGGCTCGTCGGCGTCGGCCCAGCGCATGCCGACGACGAACATCACGAAGATCACGGCGCCGAAGAACACCCAGCCGTACAGGATGTGGTCGACGCCGGTGGCGATCTTGTTGTCCGACAGGTGCCCGAGCATCACGATGATGTAGGCGCGCAGCCAGTTGGCGAGGATCGGCACCACCAGCGAGAACGCCATGAACACCGCGCGCTTGCGGTACGAGCGGTAGTTCAGGTAGGCGAACAGCGAACCGACCATGAACGACGCCATCAGGTAGCGCACGCCGCTGCACTCGTCGATCACCGACCAGCTTCCGGTCGGGATCACGAAGCGCAGCCCCTCGCGGAACACCGGCACGCCGGTCCACTGCAGCGCGAGCACGACGAAGTCGGCGGTCCACTCCATCATCGGCTGCACGGTGAACTCGCCGAACGGCACGGCGAACAACAGGAACAGCAGCGGGAACAGGATCGCGCGCATCACCTCGAAGCCCAGCACCGCGGGCACCGCGAGGATCAGCAGGCCGACGAAGGCGAACTGCGCCGGCGCGTTGACGACGACGAGGTCGGCGGCGAACCAGGCCAGCGCGAGCGCAGCCATCGGCAGCAGCACCCAGGGGGCGGGCTGCGGCGTCAGCGTGGCCAGGCGGCGGCGCTGGCGCCAGATCAGCCACAGGGTGATCGGGGCGACCACCCAGCCGTGGGCGAACGTCTCCGAACGGTTCCACACGTCGACCATCGCCATCAGCGTGTCGCGGTACAGCAGCACGATCGCGCCGACCAGCACCAGCAGTGCCGTCAGCGCGCTGCGCCACGGCGAGGTCAGGCGGAGGTCGGCGGGAATGGCGCTCATCGGGGGGCTCGGCGGGGTGGACGTTCAGGCGGCCAGACGCTGGCCGGCGCGCAGCGCCTGCAGATGGCGGTCGACCGGAGCGAGTTGTGCCGGCCAGCTGTGCGCGCGCAGCACGTGCGCGCGGCCGGCGGCGCCGACGGCGTCGGCGCGCGCCGGGTCGGCAAGGAGCGCATCGACCTCGCGCACGAAGTCGGCGGCTTCGGCAGCGGGCACCAGCTCGGCGCCGGGCCGCGCCGCGATCGGTTGCGCGCAGCCGGCCGTCGCGACCACCGGCCGCCCCATCGCCATCGCCTCGAGCACCTTGTTCTGGATGCCGCGCGCCAGCCGCAGCGGCGCGACCACCACCGCCGCGTGCTGCAGGTACGGCCGCACGTCGGGCACGGTGCCGGTGACGCGCACCGCATCGCACGCCAGCGCCTGCACCGCCGGCGTCGGATTGCGGCCGACGACGTGGAAGCGCAGCGCCGGCCAGCGTTCGCGCAGGCGCGGCAGCATCTCGCGCGCGAACCAGGTCACCGCGTCGACGTTGGGCCAGTAGTCCATCGCGCCGGTGAACACCACCGCAGGCTCGCCCGCGGCGAACGGCGACGCGCGCGAAGGGTCGGGCGAGAACTGGTCGGCGTCGACGCCGTTGCCGAACCAGCCGACGCGGCCGGCGCACTCGGGCGCCAGCCGCCGGAACAACTCGGCCTCCTGCTCGGTGGCGAAGAACGAGTGCGCGACGCGTGCGGCCACCGCGCGCTCGTAGGCCAGCAGCCGCTCGCCCTCGCGCCGGTAGACCCACGACATCGGCCAGCGGTGGTGGTCGGCGTACTGCGTCCACTTCGCCGAGTCGACGTCGACGAAGTCCACGAGCACCGGCACGTCGCCGAGCAGGTCGGCGTACTGCACCATCGACGACGAGAACACGACCACCGCGTCCAGCGGCTGCCGCGCCGCGGTGCGCCGCACCCAGTCGGCGAGCCCCCCGTCGCGGTAGTAGCGCAGCGTCAGCGGCTCGTCGCGCAGTAGCGCGGGCAGGCTGTGCAGCCGCGCGCTGCGCGGGTGCAGGCGCGCCAGGTGCAGGTCGGCGCACCACTGCCGCAGCGTGTCGACGTGGGCCTCGTCGTCGGGGTCGTCGACGAAGCTGCCCAGCCACACGCGGTGGCGCGCGGCCAGGTGGCGCAGCAGGTGGTACGAGCGCACCTTGTCGCCCTTGTTCGGCGGGTACGGCATGCGGTGCACGAGGTACAGGACGTTCATCGCGTCACCCGAGGTTGCGCACCACGTACGGCCCGAGCCAGTTCGCCACGCCGATCGGCAGCCGCCGCCACGCCTCGATCATCAGCCTGAACTTCGCGTTGGCCGGGTTGTTCTGCGGCACCGCGTCGCGCTTGTACAGCCGGTACTCGTAGTGCAGCGGCTGCGGCTCGAAGCCCCAGTTCTTCTTGAACGCGAAGCTGCCGGTGCCCTGCTTGCTGCGTCCGTAGTCGAAGGTCTTCAGGCCCTTCGCGCAGGCGCGGCGCATCAGCGCCCAGTACTTGAAGTCGTTGGCCGCCAGGTCGCGCGCCGCCTCGGCGTCGCCGGCGTAATACGGCAGCACCTCGTCGCGGAAGTAGAAGCTCAGCACGCTGCTCACCGGCTGGCCTTCGGCGGTGGTCACCGTCAGCACGTCGCAGTCCTCGCCGAAGGTGTCGCGCAGCGCCTGGAACCAGCGCCTGGGCATCGCCGGCGTGCCGTGGCGGTGCACGTTGCCGGCGTACAGCGCGAAGAAGCGCTCGACGCCGTCGTCGAGGTGGTCCTGCAGCCCGCGCTGCATGCCCTTGCGCACCATCGCGCGTTGCTTGCGCGGGATCGCGAGCAGGTTGGCCTGCTCGTCGGGCGCGATCGGCTTGCGGAACGTCACGTACAGGTCCTGCCGCGGCCAGTCGGGGTGGCGCGCCTCGAGCTGGCGCAGCTCGAGGTGCTGCACGCCGAGTTGCTGCGCCAGGCGCTGCGCCTCGAGCTCGAGCGCCTGCGCCGCCGGCTCGTGGTCGGCAGCCACGCCGCCGTACACCGCGAACGGCAGGCTCACCAGCGCGTCGCCGAACAGCAGGCTCTTGACGCGCGCCAGCGGCAGCACGCCGTCGATGCGACCGCCGGACTCGCTGAACAGGAAGAAGGTCGGGTGACGGAACACGCCCGCGAGCAGCCCCTGCCACGCGCTGCGGTGGAAGAACGTCGCCTTCGGGCAGCCGAAGACGAACGTGTCCCAGCGCTGCGCCGTGTCGCGGTCGCGGGGGTCGAGGCGGTGGATCGTCGGCATCGTGCGGCGGCCTCCCGGCTCAGGCGGCCTTCGGCAGCGCCGGGGCGGGCGCGGGGGCGCCGGCGGGCGCCGGGCGCTGCAGGAAGATGCGGTCCATGCGGTCCCAGCGGAAGTCGCGCAGCAGCCGCGCCAGCCGGCGTTCGGTGCGGCCGATGTTCACGTAGTGGCGGAACCGCGTCTTCGCGTCGATGCCGGCGATGCGCGGCTGCAGCGGGTCGATCTCCCACGGATGGAAATAGAACACCGCGGCCTCGCGGTCGGCGGCGTTGACGCGGCGGATCATCCAGCGCGACACCGGGTACGGCAGCAGGCGGAAGAAGCCGCCGCCGCTCGACGGCCAGTTGCGTTCGAACAGCCGCAGCGTGGTGGCCGGCACTTCGAGCAGGTCGGCGTGCACGCGGTGCGCGAAGCGCGGCGCGTCGGGCATGCCGTAGTGGTCGTGGCGGATCGGGTAGATGCTCGAGCTGTAGCGGTGTCCGGCGCGCGCCAGGCAGTCGAAGGCCCACAGGTTGCGCGCGTCGATCGAGAAGCTCGGCGCGCGGTAGCCTTGCACCACCCGGCCCGAGACGTCCTCGAGCAGCCCCTTGGCGCGCGTGATGTCGTCGACGAAGGCGCCGCGGTCGAGCTCTCCGGCGCGCTGGTGGCCGTAGCCGTGGCTGGCCAGCTCGTGGCCGCCGTCGACGATGCGCCGCACCAGCTGCGGGTAGCGCTCGGCGACCCAGCCGAGGGTGAAGAAGGTGGCGCGCGTGTCGTGGTCGGCGAGCAGCTGCAGGATGCGCTCGACGTTGCGCTCGACGCGGCATTCTCGCGCGTCCCACTCGTGGCGCGCGACGTACGGCGCGAACGCCGAGACCTGAAAGTAGTCCTCGACGTCGATCGTCAGCGCGTTGGTGATCGGCGGGGCGGTCATGCTGCCCCCTCGGCGCCGCGCGCCGTCCCCCCGTGGGGGAATTCGCCCTTCGGGCGGCCGTGCGGGCTCATGCCACCGCCTCCGCGCGCGAACGCAGCCAGCGCCACAGGTCGTCGGCGATGCGCTCGGCAGCGCGGCCGTCCCACAGCTCGGGCACGCGACCGCGCTTGCCGCGCCCGGCGACGATGTCGGCCACCGCGGCGAGGATCGCGCCGCGGTCGCGGCCGACCAGCGTGTTCGTGCCCTGCCCGACGGTGATCGGCCGCTCGGTGTTCTCGCGCATCGTCAGGCAAGGCACGCCCAGCGCGGTGGTCTCCTCCTGCAGCCCGCCGGAGTCGGTGAGCACGACCGCGGCGCCGGCCACGAGGCCGAGCATCTCCAGGTAGCCCTGCGGCGGCAGCACTGCGATGCGCCGCGGGTCGATCAGGTGCTGCAGCCCGAAGCGCTCGACCTGGGCGCGCGTGCGCGGGTGCATTGCGAACACCAGAGGCAGGCGCGCGGCCACCTCGGCCAGCGTGCCCAGCACGTCGGCCAGCACGGCCGCGTCGTCGACGTTCGACGGGCGGTGCAGCGTGACCACGCCCCAGCCGTGGCGGTGGTCGAGCAGCGCCGGGTCGACGCCGTGCGCGCGCAGCGTGTCGGCCGGCGCACGCGCGAGCTCGCGGTGGTGGCGCAGCGAGTCGATCATCACGTTGCCGACGAAGGCCACGCGGTCGTCGGGCACGCCCTCGCGGCGCAGGTTGTCCAGCGCGCCGGGTTCGGTCGTGTACAGCCGCTCGGCCACCTGGTCGGTGAGCAGGCGGTTGATCTCCTCGGGCATGCCGCGGTCGCCGCTGCGCAGCCCGGCCTCGACGTGCACCACCGCCACCTGCTTCTTCACCGCCACCAGCGAGCACGCCAGCGTCGAGTTGACGTCGCCGACGACGACCACGCACGACGGCCGCTGCGCGTCGAGCACCGGCTCGAAACGTTTCATCACCTCGGCGGTCTGCACCGCGTGGCTGCCCGAGCCGACCTCGAGGTTGACGTCGGGCCGCGGCAGGCGCAGGTCGTCGAACAGGCGGTCGTTCATCTCGGCGTCGTAGTGCTGGCCGGTGTGCACCAGCACCGCCGGCAGCGGCGGGCGGTGCGCGGCCAGCGCGCGCAGGATCGGCGCCATCTTCATGAAGTTCGGCCGCGCGCCGACGACGCACAGCACCGGGGCGATCCCGGTGGCGCCGGCGGCGGCCGTCATGGCTTGTCCCCGTCGCCCGGGCGGGTCGACGCCTCGACCAGCTTCTTCAGCAGCGACAGCGTCTGCACCTGCAGGCGCTCCAGGCGCAGCAGGCTGCGCTCGAGCCGCTGCAGCTGGTCCAGCCGCTGCTCGGCGCTGAGCTGCTCGAGCTGCTGCGTCATGCTCTCGGCCAGCGCCGGGTCGAGCTTGAGCTGCGACAGGTCGAGGTCGAGTTCGGCATCGAGCGCCAGCACCGTCGCCGCGCCGCCGCCGGCACCCGCCGATGCCGCCGGGCGCTTGGCCGGCACGTGCGCCTCCTGCTCGAACTCCTTGACCACCTCGGCCACGTCGTCGGCGGTCAGCGTCGCCTTGTTGGCCAGGAAGCCCAGCAGCAGCAGGCGATCGCACACCGAGTTGATGCGCCGCGGGATGCCACCGCTGGCCGCGTGGATCGCGTCGTAGGCGGCGGCGTCGAAGATCGGCTTGCCGCTGGAGCCGGCCTTCTTCAGCCGGTGCTCGATGTAGCGCTGCGTCTCGTCGCGCTCGAGCGGGCCGATGTGGCAGCTCGCCGCCACGCGCTGGCGGAACTGCTCCATCTCGGGGCGCTGCAGGATCTCGCGGAACTCGGGCTGGCCGACGAGGAAGCTCTGCAGCAGCGCCTGGTTGCCGAACTGGAAGTTCGACAGCATGCGCAGCTCCTCGACCGCCTTGGGCGTGAGGTTCTGCGCCTCGTCGACGATCAGCAGGCAGCGCTTGCCCTGGCTGGTCTGGCTGAGCAGGAAGGCCTCGAGCGTGATCAGCAGCTCGCTCTTGGGCACGTCCTTGACCTTGAAGCCGAACGCCGCGCCGACCATGCGCAGCGTGTCCTCGGCGCCGAGCTGCGTCGTCACCAGGTGGCCGATGGTCACGTTGGTGCCGTGCAGGCTCTCGATCAGCGTGCGCAGCAGCGTGGTCTTGCCGGCGCCGATCTCGCCGGTGACGACGATGAAGCCTTCGTTGCGCGAGATGCCGTACTCGAGGTACGCCTTGGCGCGGCTGTGCTGCTTGCTGCCGAAGTAGAAGGCGGGGTCGGGGTTGAGCTGGAACGGCTTGCTCGTCAGCCCGTAGAACGCTTCGTACATGGCCTTCAGTTGAACTGCATGGTGAGCGAGGCGATCAGCGCGTTCTCGTCGTAGCCCCCGGCGGGCCGCTCGAACTCGGTGCGACGCGCCGCCAGCGAGAAGTTCGTGCGCCAGCCCACGCGCACCGACCACGTCAGCGACGCCTGGCGGCGGCGCGTCGACTGGGTGTCGAGTTCGCCGCTGCTGCGCTGCTCGGCCAGCAGCAGGTTGACCGACGACTCGGGGGTGAGCCGGTGCGCGACATCGACGCTGAGCCCGCGCTGGCGCACGAAGGCGGTGTCGGCGAACACGTCGCCGACATTGGTCAGCGTGTCGGCGCGGCTGTTGCGCGACTGCGTGGCGGCGACGGTCAGCGTGCTGCGCTTGCCCAGCAGCGCGAACGACAGCCGCTGGCGCCGCTGCACGGTGCCCGACGAGAACAGGAAGTCCGACAGCAGCAGCGTGTCGGGCGGTATGCCGTTGAGCCGCAGGAAGTCGAGCACCAGCTGCTCGCGCAGCAGCGGATCGGGCTGGATCGACGCGAACTGCGCGTAGAACAGGTCGAACGCGGTGCCGACCGCCGCGGTCGTTCGCCCGCTGACGTCGGTCACGTCGCGGCTGTCGCTGAAGCTCCACACGGTGCGCGGCGTGCGGTGCTGGAACACCACGTTGTGGCCGGTGCCGAAGAAACGGTCGTCGACCTGCGCCGACAGCAGCGTGCGCTCGGTCGGGCGCCACTCGGCGCCGACGCCGTAGCGGCGGTAGCGCTCCTTGTCGACGGTGCGGTAGTCGTTCCAGTCGACACCCGCGTTGGCGCGCACGACGAGGTTGTGATCGACGACGTACGACACCGTGCCGAGCAGCGTGTCGGCCTCGGTGCGCCGGCCGGCGTCGAAGTCGCTGACCACGCGCGCCGCCGTGACGCCCCAACCCAGCGGGCCGAACGCCGGGCCGCTGGTGACATCGAGCTGCGCCGACGACGTGGTGCCGTCGAAACGCGACTCGTCGGCGGCGATCGTGGCCGAGTGGCTCAGCCCGAGCCGGTAGCGGGCCGTGCTGCCCAGGTTGCCCACCAGGTACGGCGACAGGCGGTAGCTGGTGACCTGCCTGAGGTTGTCGCTGGAGCGCGAATCGTCGGACGGCTGGTCGCCGAACGGCGTGATCAGCTGCTGCGAGATGCGCGCGCCGCCGTCGAGAAAGAGGCGATCCTCGATCAGCTCGAGCCCGCCGCTGCTGCTCAGGTTCAGCGACTGCCGCACGTCGTTGGAGTCGCTGTCGCGCGCGTGGACGGTGCCCTCGACCGCGTACGCCAGCGTGCCCTGCACGCGCGGCCCGCGCGCGCTGATGCGCACGCTCGGCCTCACCTTGGTGATCAGCTCCGAGCCGCGTTCGCCGCCGTCGAGCCTGCCGTTGTCGGTGAGCGTCTGCGTCAGGGTCAGGCTGGGCTGCACGTAGTAGGTGCGCGTGGACTGCGCCGCTGCCGGCAGACCGGCCAACCCCGCCGCCAGCGCGATCGCCGTCGCCCGGGCGGCACCGACGGCGCGGCAGGGTCGACCGCGTCGACGAAGGCGACCGCCGGCAGAGTCGGCGCGCCGGACCATCACGACGCCGGCTTCGGGTCGGCCTCGGGGCGCGGGCCGTAGCCGTAGCCGTAGCCGTAGCCATACCCGTACCCATAGCCGGGCTCGGTGGCCTCGCGCACCTGGTTCAGCAGCATCAGCCGCACCGGGCAGGCCTCGATCGTGTGCAGCGCGCTCTGCACGTCGCTCTGCTTCGTGCGGCCCGCCTGCACGACCACGACGATCTGCCCCATGTGCGTCGCCAGCTCGCGCGCCTCGGTGGTCAGCAGCAGCGGCGGCGAGTCGAAGATGATGATGCGGTCGGGGTAGCGGCTGGCCATGTCGTCGAGCAGACGCCGCATGGCATCGCTGGCCAGCATCTCGGTGGCGCGCTGGTGCGGCGTGCCGCTGGGCAGCACCGTGAGCTTGTCGACGTTGGTGCGCAACAGCACCTCGTGCATCTGCACCGATCCGTCGAGCAGGTCGAGCAGGCCCGGTCCTTCGGGGATACCGAGGTTGCGCAGCACCGCGGGGCGCGCGACGTCGGCATCGACCAGCATCACCGTGTGGTCGAGTTCGGCCGCGATGCTCATCGCCAGGTTGACCGCGGTGAAGGTTTTGCCTTCGCCGGGCAGGGCGCTGGTGATCATGATCAGGTTGGCGTGGTTGATCGTCGACGCCCCCTTGCCGGCCGCGTTGGCCAGCAGCGGCCGCTTCACCACGCGGAACTGGTCGGCGGTGCGCGAACGCGGCGAGTCGGGCGTGACCACGCCGTTGGCGGCCAGGCGCTGCATGTCGATGTCGACGCGGCGCGACGTCACCACCGGCACCGCAGTTGCCGGCGCGGTCGCAGGCGCCGCCGACGGCGCGGCCGGCGCGACGAAGGGCACCTCGACACCCGCCTGCCGCAGCTGTTCCAGCCGCTGCGCCGCTTGCTCGATCAGGCTGCTCATGGCGTTGTCACCCTCCGCGCTGCGCCATCAGCGCCATCAGCACCATCCCCGCCATGAACAGCAACACCAGGCTGCCCGAGGCGGACCAGAATTTGACCAACTCCAGCTTGCGCCGTCGGCGCCCGACGTCGCTGACCACCGCCGACACCACGCCCAGCAGCGGCAGCTGCGTCTTCGTGCGCAGCTCGCCCGCGTCGTGGAACACCGGGCGCAGCTGACTGGCGGCGAACGCCAGGAACAGCCCGGCCGCCAGGCCGGCCAGCAGCGGCAGCGGCAGCAGCAGCAGACGGTCCGGGGCGGCCGGTTTGTTGCCGACGCGCGGCGGGTCGATCAAGCGGAACTCGGCCAACCCGGCCGTCTCGAGCTCGCCGGACATCGCCGCCGACTCGCGCCGCGAGACGAGCGCGTCGTAGTTGCTCTTCTGGATCGCGAACTCGCGATTCAGCTGCGCCAGCTCGGCCTCGAGCGCGGGCGACGTGCGCAGCTGCTGGATGGCCGACTGGTGCCGGGCACCGACTTCCGCCACGCGGGCACGCATCGTCGCGACCTGGACTTCGGCCGAGGCGACCATCTGCCCGAGCTGCTGCGCCATGTACGTGTTCGCCCCCCCGTCGGCCGCGCCCGGCGACGACGCGGCGGCAGCCAGGGCGCGCTCGCGCAGCGCTGCGATCTCCCTGGCCTTCTGCTCCTCGAGGTCCCTGATCAGGCGGCGCGCCGAGACGACGTCGGGATGCTGCTCGGTGAATCGCAGCAGCAGTCCGTCGAGGTTGCGCTTGGTCGCGTCGATGCGCGCGTCGATCTCGGGCGTGGCGATGTTCGCCGACGGGTCCTGCAGCGCGCGCGGCGCGGCGGCCCCGCCCGACTTCAGCGCCTCGAGCTGCGCCCTGGCGGCGTCGCGCGCGTTCTCGGCTTCGCGCAGCTGCAGCCGGGCCTGGTCGAGCTGTGCGGCAAGCGCACTCACCCGATCCAGCGACCCGGTGCCGCCGGACTCGAGCTGGCGGTCGATGTTGCGCAGCCGGAACTCCTTGATCCTCGCCTGCGCCTCGTCGAGCCGTTGCTCGTACTGGCGGATCTGCTCGTCGAGGAAGGTCTTGGCCTGCTCGGTGTCGCGGCGGCTGCTGCCCAGGCTCGACTCGACGAAGATCGACACGAGCGATTGGATCACGCGCTGCGCCCTCTCCCGGTCGGGGCTCTGGTAGGACAGCGTGTACAGGTTGTCGCCGCGGCCGGCCGCGATCTTGAGCTCGCGCATCAGCCCCGTCACGAGGGTCTCCTGCTCGGCCTTGGTCTTGGCGCCCAGGTCGAGGTCGGCCATGCGCACCAGCTTCTCGACGTTGGGCCGGCTGATCAGCGTGCGGCTGAGCATCGCGACCTGCTGCTCGACGTTGGGCTGCACGGCCAGCCCGGACATCAGCGGCTTGAGGATCGAGCGTGTGTCGACGTAGATGCGTGCGCTCGCCTCGTAGCGGTCGGGGATCTTGAACAGGATCACCACCCCGATCGCGGCGACCACCCATGCCACCACCAGCGCCGGCCAGCGGTACTTCCACATGCCGCGGGCGACGGTCGTTGCCTGCCTGAGAAGTTCTTCCATGAATGCCTCGTGTTCGACAGCGCTGCTGCCGGTCGTCGTCGGACGGCGGCCGCAGGCGGCCGCGGGTCAGAAGAAGCTCTGCGGGATGATCAGGATGTCGCCCGGCTTCATGTCGACGTTGGCCGACACGTCGCCGCGGCGGATCAGGTCGCGCAGGCGCACCGAGTACTGCTTGTTGCCCTCCGACGTGCGCAGGATCGTCGCCTTGTTGCCGTCGGCGAAGTCGGTGAGGCCGCCCACCGCGATCATCAGGTCGAGCAGCGTCATGTTCTGCTTGTACGGCAGGAACTGCGGGCGCGCCGCCTCGCCGACCACGCGGATCTGCTCGCTGTACGGCCCGACGAACCCGTTGACCAGGATCGTGACCTGCGGGTCGACGATGTACTTCTTCAGCTCGGCCTCGACGTCGCGCGCCAGGTCCTTCGGCGTCTTGCCCTGCGCCAGGATCTCGTCGATCAGCGGCGCGGCGATGCGCCCGTCGGGGCGCACCGGCACCGTGGTCGTCACCTCGGGGTTGCGCCACACGAACACGGTGATGCTGTCGCCGGCGCCGATGATGTAGCGGTAGTCGGGCGTGGCGGCGCTGGGCGGCGCCGGGGGGTGGTCGGGCGTGCTCGAGCAGGCGCCCAGCAGGCCTGCGACGGCCAGTGCCGACAGCGCGGCCCGCAGCCGCTCGACGAAACTCGGTGTGCTCTTCACGGCGCGTCCCTTTCGATGTTCCGGATCGTGGCCCGACCGCGACCGCGGGGCGCGGCCACCGCTCGCCGGCCATGCGCCCCAGGGGGTCCCGATCACGTTTTGCATGATGTCACAGCCCGGTGGCGGGTCGACGCCGCGGAACACGCATTCGCCGCGCCCGGGCAACAATTCACGCCCCTTGGACAAGGGGTTGACCCGCCCCGGCGCCCTGCCCGGCGGCGCCCGGTCGCCTGAACCCACCGCGCGCCCGCCCGAGGGCAGCGGCCGGGTACGTTTCCAGGGCGCCGCGTGTCAGCCGCCCGCCGCCATGCCCAGGCGCGGGCGGATCAGCCGCAGCAGCAGCCGCTGCAGCGGATTCGCGTTGCCGAACGGCCGCCACGTGAAGCGCAGCTGCTGGCGGTAGGCGTCGAACTGCATCGCCCACGGCGCCGCGCGCAGCGGCCCGCGGCCGAGCAGCACCTTCAGCACCGCGGTGCCCATCACCCCGGCGCACAGTTCGCAGGCCATCGCGGTGGACGGCCCGCGCTGCGCGGCGAAGTCGACCGCCTCGGGCGCGGCCAGGTAGTGGCGCTGCAGCATCGCCGGCGACAGCCCGGCGATGAAGCGCGCGAACTGCTCCTGCCGCGGCACGCCGTCGAGCCGGAAGTACTGCTCGAACGACATCCCGCCCGGCGCGAAGTACAGCAGCGCCACCCCCATGCCCAGCGGCGCCGCGGTGAGCGCAGGGATGCCCCTGGCGTGGCAGGCCGCGAACAGCATGCGCCGCGCGTCCATCGCGAAGAAGTCGATGCCGTCGACGTAGACGTCGACGCCGTCGAGGAAGGCGTCGACGTTGTCGGGCTGCACGCCGACCGGGAACCCGTCGACCTCGGCCGTCGGGTTGACGTCACGGGCCATGCGCGCCATCACGTCGACCTTGGGGTGACCGACGGTGGACACGAACGCGCCGGCCTGCCGGTTGAAGTTGGCGAAGTCGAAGCGGTCGAGGTCGGCGATGCGGAAAGCGCCGATGCCCAGGCGCGCCAGCGTCAGCAGGTGCACGCCGCCGACGCCGCCCATGCCGGCGACGGCCACCCGCGCGCGGCGCAGGCGCTGCTGCTCGGCCGCGGTGACCCAGCCGATGTTGCGCGCGAAGGCGCTGGAATACTCGAATGCCACGACGACACCGCCCGGCGGCCCACGACGTTTGTATGCCGGCAGCCTGCGGCCTGCGCCGCCCTGCCCGTGGCCCGCAATGTAGTCGATACTCGCCGCCTGGAGCGTCGCCGGCGCTGGCCATGACCCGGACCATCGAACAGATCCTCGACCTCGCGCGCTGGGCGCCCAGCGGCGACAACACGCAGCCCTGGCGCTTCGAGGTCGTCGACGACACGCATGTCGTCGTGCACGGCTTCGACACGCGCGAGCACTGCCTGTACGACATCGACGGCCAGGCCAGCCAGCTGTCGCTGGGTGCGCTGCTCGAGACCCTGGCCATCGCCGCATCGGCCCACGGGCTGGCGGCGCTGGTGCAGCGCCGCACCGACGCGCCCGACACCACGCCGACCTTCGACGTGCGCCTGCACCCCGACGCCGCCGTCGTGCGCGACCCGCTGGTCGACGTGGTCGCCCGGCGCAGCGTGCAGCGCCGGCCGTTCGCCACGCGGCCGTTGTCGGCCGAACACAAGCAGGCGCTGGAGGCCGCGGTGGGCCCGGCGCACCGCCTGCGCTGGGTGGAGGGCGGCGCGGGGTGCCGGCGCGCCGCGGTGCTGCTGTTCAGGTCGGCGCGGCTGCGCCTGGTCACGCCCGAGGCCTACCGGGTGCACCGCGACGTGATCGAGTGGCACGCGAAGTTCAGCGAGACCAAGGTGCCCGACGCCGCGCTCGGCGTGGGCCGGCCGATGCTGGCCACCATGCGCTTCGCGATGCACAGCTGGGAACGCGTGCGCTTCTTCAACCGCTTCCTGGCCGGCACGTGGCTGCCGCGGCTGCAGATGGACCTGCTGCCCGGGCTGGCCTGCGCCGCGCACTTCGTGCTGGAGGCACGCGAGGCGCCCGCGACCATCGACGACCACGTCGCCGGCGGGCGCGCGGTGCAGCGCCTGTGGCTGACGGCCACGCAGTTGGGGCTTATGCTGCAGCCCGAGCTGACGCCACTGGTGTTCGCGCGCTACGCGGCGCAGCGGCGCACGTTCTCGGGGGTGCCCGGCACGCTGGAGGCCGCCGCCGACGTGGCCCGGCGGCTGACGGCGCTGGCCGGAGCGCAGGCGGTGTCGCACGGCCTGTTCATGGGGCGCTTAGGGCATGCACCGCCGCCGACGGCACGCTCGGTGCGGCTGCGGCTGGCGGCGCTGATGTATCGCGGTGCCAGCACAAGCCAGGACACGAAAAAGACTCCGTAGCCCGTTCCGCAACTCTCGGGTGCGTGCAGGTTCGCGCCGCACGGTGCCGGCAAGCCTTCGGCAGACGAAAAAAGCCCCCGGCGTGCCGGGGGCGTTTCGCGGGCTCGAATACCGCTCGCGCGTTACTTGCTCAGACGCTTGCGCGAGGCCACACCACCGGCCAGCAGCGCGCCGGCCAGCAGTGCCAGCGTGCCGGGTTCCGGCACCGGGGCGACCTGGGCGTCGGTGTCGCTGCGGGCGTGCCAGCCATTTCCGAGACCCTGCCCACCCAGGATGTCGCCCGAGCCGATCAGCAGCACCTGACCGTCACCGGTGCCGCACACCGAGTCCGCCGGGTTCGGCTGGTCCAACGGCGAGCAAGGCTGCGGGGCGAAGGTCTGGCCGGTGTTGTTCACCAGGATGTCCAGCTGGAAGTTGATCGTTGCCACCTTCGAGTTGGCGGCGAGACCGGAGATCCCGGCGATGCTGGCCGCACCAACGCCCGTCCAGAAGGCGTCCGGGTCGCTGCCCAGGCCGACTGCCAGCCACGGGTTCGGCAGGCCGTCGCTGGCCTGGAGCAGGCAGTTCGCCAGCGTTCCGCAGGCCGCGTTGATGACGTTCAGGTCGGGCGTGTCGTCGAGCCACAACACCGCCATCGCGCCGGCGATGTTGGCCACCGCACCCGCCCCACCGGTCAGCAGGCCGTTCGTCGTTGCACCGAAGGTGAACCGATACTCGGGCAAGCCGGCGATGAAGTTCCCGGTCGCGACCCGGCCGGTCACGGTGATGTCGGAAACGCCGGTCAGTTCGGCCGGGCCGATGGCGCTCGGCCCCTGCCCCGCGAAGATCCCGGAAGTCGAACCGAACTCTAACACCGACACGAGTCGGTCGCCGATGCTCAACTGACCGTCGCCGTCATTGTCGATGAAACTGTCGATGTTGTCGTCCTCGAACGACGTGATCGGGTTGTACCAGGTGACCGCCGCGGTGGCCGGCACACTGGCCAGCGCAAGGCCCAGCCCGAGTGCCGCAACCGCCGTACTCACGATTGACTTCTTCACATTGAACTCCTTGTCGGTAAGCCGATGAAACAACACGGGCGGATGGGAACCGGTTCGTTCGGGCTTATCGAGCCACTGGGCCTTACGAACCCGCCATCTGCATAGACAGATGCATGCTCCGTGCCAGCCGCCGAGATTCACGCATAAGCTGCTGATTCTTATAATATTTTCGTCCCGGCGATCCCAGCGGGGGACGAGTGCCCCGGGCGTCCTGTAAATTTCCTCGACACGAATCACCCTGGCCTGCCGGCGTGCCCCGGGAAAGGAGATCGACGGCAACTCGGCCCCACCAAAGGCTATCGCAAGCCCTGACGTCATTCACAATCGTGGACGAGCCCCTCCGGGCGGGCGGAAGGAGCGGATGTTGCGTCGACATTTGACTTGCCTGGTGACCGGCTGGCTCATGTTCGCCTCGTCGGTGCTTGCCGACGATGCGCTGCAGCTGGCGCGCGCCGTGCATGAGCGCCCGGCGGGCCGCGACCTGACCACGCTCAGCCGCATGGAGCTGGCCGACAAGGGTCGCGCGCCGCGCGTGCGCGAACTGGTCACCTACCGGCTCGACCGCGGCGGCGGCGAGTCGGTCAACCTGGTGCGTTTCCTGAAGCCCGACGACATCGCCGGCACCGGGCTGCTGAGTGTCAACAAGGCCGACGGCGGCACCGACCAGTGGCTGTACCTGCCCGAGCTCGACCGCGTGCGCCGCGTGGCCAGCGACCGCAAGGGCGGGCGCTTCGTCGGCTCGGAGCTGTATTACGAGGACCTGCAGGAACGCAAGCCGTCGCTCGACCGCCACCGGCTGGTCGGCAAGGACACGGTCGACGGCACGGCGTGCGAGCTGCTCGAGAGCGTGCCCGTCGACACATCGAGCTCGGTGTACCGCAAGCGCGTGAGCTGCGTCGACCCGCGCACGGCGCTGGTGCTGCGCGTCGACTACTTCGAGAAGAGCGATGCCGAGCCGAGCAAGCGCTGGCTGGCCACCGCACGCCGGCAGGTGCAGGGCTTCTGGACGGTCACCGACAGCCGCATGGTCGACCTGGCCAGCGGCCGCGAGACGCGGCTGGTGGTGGAGGTGGCCAAGTACGATCGCAAGCTGCCGGCGCGGCTGTTCACGTCGCAGGCGCTGGCCGACGAAAACCTCGAAGCGGAGTTCCGACCTTGAACATCAGACTGTGCGTGGCGGCCGTGGCCGCCGCCTGGGCCGGCGTCGCGCCGGCGCAATCTGCGGGCGCGCCGCCGGCATATACGCTCGTGGCGCAGGCTGGCGCCGCGCCGGCGCGCGCGGCGCCGCGCCCGGCGTGGCGCGCCGGGCTCGACGACGTGCTGGTCGAGGCCGGCGCGCTCACCGATGACGCCCCCGAGGCCGACACCACGGGCTCACTGCGCGCCAGCGGCTACGTGCTGTGGCGCCCCGACGCCGCCTGGGAGCTGCGCGCCGGCGCACGTGTCGACGCGGCGACGCAGACGGGTGGCGCCGCCGACTTCACGCAGTGGCGCGGCGACATCAGCGACACCTACCTGCGCTGGCGCAGCGGTGACACGCGGCTGACGCTGGGCGCGCAGACCCTCGTGTGGGGACGGGTCGACGAGGTGCCGCTGATCGACCGTGTCGGCCGCGTGGACCTGACGCGCTTCGTCCTCGACAAGCTGCCCGAGCGCCGGCGCGCGCAGCTGGCGCTGCGCTGGGAGCAGACCTGGGACGACGTCAAGCTCGACGCTGTGGCGCTGCCCGCGTTCCGCGGCGCGCGCCTGCCGCACGAGCGCAGTGTGTGGAGCCCTGTGAACCGCACCACCGGCGGAGTCATCGGCATCGCACCGTCGCCGCAACTGGCCACGCTGGCGCGCCACGGCACGATCGACAACGACGACGGCGGCGGCTCGGGCGGCGCGGCGATGCGCCTGACGCGCACCGCCGCGCCGTTCGACCTGGGGCTGACGTTGGCGCGCACGCGGCAGTCGCTGCCCTATTACCGCGTCGACGCCGCGGCGATGTCGCTGCGCACCGTGCACCCGTTCGTCAACTTCGCCGGCGTCGATGCCGAGTGGGCCGGCGACACGCTGACGCTGCGCAGCGAGTTCGGCTACTCGTCGGGGGTGCCGGTGACGCGGCCCGACGCCACGATGGCCGACACCGACGCGGTCGAATGGGTCGGCGCGGTCGAGTTCTTCCCCGGCGGCGGCGACACGCGGGTGAACCTGCAGCTGGCGGCGCGCTCGCTGCGTACGGGCAGCCCCATCCTCGAACTGAAGCACTACGCGGGCGTCAACGGCGAGGTCGAGACCAGCTTCGCGCAGGGGCGCTGGAAGGCGGCGCTGCGCTTCTCGCGCGGGCTCAATGTGCACGACACCTACGTCGGCCCGCGGCTGAGCTTCGTCGGCTGGGAGCCGCACGAGTTCTACCTGGCCGGCCACTTCTTCGCCGGCGAGGCGCGCACGCTGGGCGGCTTCCACCGCGACCACGACCTGATCACGCTGGGCGTGCGCACCCGGTTCTGACCCCGCCGGCGTGAACGCATTGTTCGCCAGGTGGGTGTTCGGCCGCACCGGCGGCATGCGCCACCGCATGCTGTCGTGGCCGCTGGCGCTGCTGGTCGTCGTGGCGCTGCACGCGGGTTCGGCGTGGGTGCTGTTCACCGGCCTGACGTTCAACAACGCGCCCGAGGTGTATTTCTCGCCCGGCTCGCCGGCGTCGGTGTTGCGCGAGGAGTTGCGCCGCGACTTCCCGGTCGACGAGGCGCTGACCGTGCTGTTCGTCGGCGACGACCTGTACGGCGCCGACTTCCTGCGGCGCCTGCAGGGGTTGGCCGACCGGCTCGCACAGCACCCGCTCGTCGACCGCGTGCTGACCGTGACCACGTTCGAGCGCATCGCCGGGCGCAGCGACGGCTTCGCCGTCGAGCGCCTGGTCGACACCGATCGTCTCGACCGCACGAACCCCGCCGCGTTGCGTGCGCGCGTGCTGGCTGACCGCTTCGCCCCCGGCGCGCTGGCGTCGCGCGACGGCCGCGCGCTGGCGATGGCGGTGCGCCCCAAGCTGCTCGACGAGAGCGCGCAGCGCCTGCAGCTGAAGGTGGCCGTGGCCGCGGCGATCAACGACGCCGGCCTGCGCCCGTACTACGCGGGCGACGCGGGGCCGGTGTCGCTCGACGTGGCGCAATTGGCATCGATTCTGCGCGACACGCAGTGGCTGGTGCCGTTGACGGTGGCCATCGGCCTGGCGCTGCTGCTGTGGGTCGTCGGGCGGCTGCGCCCGGTGGTGATCGGCGGGCTGGCGATGTCGACCGTGGTGGCGCCGATGATCGCCGGCGTCGTGCTCGCGGGCCAGCCGTACACGATGGCCACGGCGATCCTGCCCAGCCTGTTCGCCGCGTACACGGTCGTCACGCTGATGCACCTTTACGCCGGCGTGCAGCGAGGCCAGCGCGCGACGGCCGACCGGTCGCAGGCCATCGACCATGCGCTCGACGAGACGCGGTACCCGAGCCTGTTCAACGTGGTGACCACGGCGGCCGGCCTGGTCAGCCTGGTGCTGGTGCCGATCCCGCCGATCCAGACCTTCGGCGTCGCCGGCGCGATCGGCACGGCGATGGTGTTCCTGACGGTGTTCGTGCTGGTGCCACCGTTCCTGCGCCACTGGGACCGTCGCCCCTGGCCGCAGCAGGGGTCGAACCTGGGCCGGCTCGGCACGCTGGCGCGGCGCATGGCAGTGGTGAGCATGCGCTGGCCGAAGACGGTCGTTGCCGCGCTGGTCGTGGCGATGGTCGCGCTGGCCCCATTGGCCTTGAAGGTGCAGGTCGAGACCGACCTGCTGGCCTTCTTCTCGCCGCAGCACGCGATCAACGTCGACACCCGACGCATCGAGCAGTCGCTGATGGGGGTGACGACGCTCGAGATCTCGCTGCGCGGCGAGGCGCCCGACACGTTCCAGCGCGTGGCGACCCTGCGCGAGGTGAAGCAGTTGCAGCAGTGGCTCGAGTCGCTGCCCGAGGTCGACCGCGCGGTGTCGATGGCCGACCTGGTCGAGGAGATGCACTGGGCGATGAACCGCGAGCGCCCGGCTTTCCGCACGCTGCCCGCCAACGACCGGCTGCTGCGGCAGTACCTCCTGATCTACGACGGCGACGACCTGTACGAGCTGGTCAACCGCGACTTCGACCATGCGCGCATCGTCGTCAACCTGAACGTGCACGGCACGCAGGCGATCAGCCGCACGATCGGACAGATCCGCGACCGGTTGGCGAAGTCGCCGATACCCCTTGTGAAGGTCGACATCGGCGGGCACGGACGAATGCTGTCGGATCAAGTCGATTTGCTGGTCGACGGGCAGATTCACAGCTTCGTCGGCGCCTTCGGGCAGATCTTCCTGCTGATGACGCTGCTGTGGCGCTCGCCGAAGGCCGCCGCCTTGTGCATGGTGCCGAACCTGGCGCCGCTGTTCTTCATCTTCGTGCTGATGGGTGCGACGGGGATCCCCCTGGACCTGGCCACGGTGATGATCGCCAGCGTGGTGCTGGGCATCACGGTCGACGACACGATCCACCTGTACCACGGGTACCGCAGGCGCATGCTGGCCGGCGTGTCGCCGCTGTGGGCCATCGCGCGCAGCTACGAGTCGGCCGGGCGGGCGGTGCTGGCCACGTCGGTGGTGCTGATCTCGCAGTTTGCGCTGCTGACGACGTCGGACTTCATTCCCACCGCCAACTTCGGCCTGATGACGGCTGTCGGGCTGCTGGCGGGGTTGGCCTTCGAGATGCTGCTTCCCGCGCTGCTCGTGCTGGTGAATTACCCGAGGCCAGTGCGCCCTCGCAGGCGCGGCCGAAAGCCGGCCTCCGGGTCAAGCGACTCCAGGCGCCGCGACACACGCGATGCGGTGACAGCGCCGCCGGCCACGTTGCCGCGAGCAGCGGTGACGCGGCGCGTGCTGGTCTGCCACGGCGACAACTGCAGGGGACGTGGTGCTCCGGCGGTGTGGCGACGCATGCGTGCCGAGCAGCGCGGACTCGCCGAGCGTGACCGCGGGGTGCAGCTTCAGCTGGCGAAGACGACGTGTCTCGGGGCCTGTTACTTCGCGCCGGTGGCGCAGGTGTTCCCCGAAGGCATCTACTACGGTCGGCTGGATGGTGCAGCGATGGACCGCGTCATCGACGAACACCTGCTGAACGGCAGGCCGGTCGATGCTCTGGCGTTGCCCGAATCCGTGATCACGCCGCCGCAGGACTGAACGGACCCGTCGAGTCGCCTCGACGCGACGAACTCGCGCGTCACGCTCAGCAGGCGGCGATTTCCGGATGAGGCGCTGCCGTACGGAACAGGGCGTGCAGGACCTCCTGCTCCTGTTTCGCGCCGAAGGCGTAGGGATACAGCGACCGCTCGGTGGCGAGGATGTCGAAGCGCCCGGCGTACAGCTCGATCTGCCGCCGCGTGTGCGACAGGTCCAGCGCCATCAGCACCGCGGGCGCGTTGACGCGCGGGCACAGCTTCTCGTCGCCGACGACGCGGAAGTCGAGCATGCGCTTGTAATAGCCGACGTGGCGAGGGTTGACCTCGATCAGCACGTCGTCGCAGCCGCGGATGCGGTGCGCGTGCAGGTAGGCCATGTGGAACAGGCTGGCGAGCACCTGCTGCGACTGGCCGTCGATGTCGAGCGCGAGCTTGGTGAACTCGCACACGCGGCGCCCGCTGCGGCGCAGCGCGTCGACCTCGGGGCCGAACAACTCGTCGCACAGCAGGCCGGCCGGCGAATCGAAGCCCACGGTCAGCGTGCCGACGGCCTCGTCGGCACGCGCCACCACCAGCGTCACGGTGTGCGGGTTGACCGGCTCGTCGGCCTCGGGCGTCAGGTAGCCGCGGTGCGAGTACATGCGGCGCACCAGTTGCCGCGCAGCCTGGCGCTGCGTCGCGGCCTGGGCAGCGCGAATGCGGAAGGTCTGCGTGCCGTCGGCGCGGCCGTGGTCGATGCTCAGCAGCGCCAGCGAGTCGGCGTGCCCGCCGGCGGCCGGCTGCGCAGTGCGCGGCACGTGGATCTGCGGGGCCATGGACAGCGGCCCGACAGGGGCGAGCCCACGCTGCGGTTCGACGACCGACACACTGTTCATGGGTTTCCCCCCTCCACGACCGAAGACACTACCGAACTCGCGTGAATTGTGCCCGGCCCCATCCCCCCAAAGGCGGGGGGCTGGTTACAAAAAGCGTCCGCAGGCGGCTTGGCGCCGTCGAGGTTGAGCGGCGGCGCGGCACGTCGCGCGGCGGTGCACGCGCGCTGCCGGTGCAGCCGACATGGGCACGGAACCCGCGCCGGCGCGAATGTGGGCGGGAAACACCCGCCAGTTCCGCCGCCGGCGAGGCCAGGAACACCGTCGCCCTGTCGCCCGTCAACGGCGAGCGCAACCCGACAACCCCCGCGAATGAGGGGTGGACTTACACTGATTGAAACAATCGCGGGCCGCTGGCTTGCCGAGTTCAGCCCGTCCAGACCCGTACCGATCGATCCCGGCGGCTCTGCACGCGCGAGCGCGCCCGCCCGCCACGCCTGCGCAGGTGCGGACCGGGCGAGCTTCGGCATCGTCTTGCGGCGGGTCGGGTCCCTCGGCCGCGAGCCTCAGCGCCTTTCGAGCAGCTCGCGCACGAAGCGCACCGGGATCGAGTAGGTGAGCCCGGACGGCGTCGACAGCGCCGACTCGCGCGTGCCCTTGATCATCACCATGTTGATGACGCCGACGACCTCGCCGGTGTCGGCGTTGAACACCGGCCCGCCGCTGTTGCCCGGGTAGGCCACCGCATCGAGTTGGTACACCTCGAAGTTGCCTTCCGACAGGCGCCGCACCGCGCGCTCGCTGAGCTGGCCGGCCTGCGGCGTCGGCAGCGCCACCGACGTGATCGACGAGATGATGCCGCGGTGGGTGACGTGCGAGTAGCCCAGCAGCCCGCCGATGGGAAATCCGATGAAGGCCACCGACTGCCCTTCGCGGATGCCCGCCGGCTCGGCCAGCGGAAGCGCCGGCGCGGCGGCGCCGTCGATGCGCAGCAGCGCCAGGTCGCGCGCGCGGTCCGACGCGACGACGGTGGCGCCGCGCATGCTCCAGTCGCGCGGCCCGCGCCAGACCTGCACGACCTGGCGCGTCCCGGGCTCGCCGGGCTTCGCGTTGGCATCGTCGTTCAGCACGTGCGCGTTGGTCACCACCAGGTTGCCGTCGCCGACGACGAAGCCGGTGCCTTTCAGTGCGAAGCGGGGCGTGGCGAGGGGGTTGAACGTGCCGACGATGACGACCGACGGCTTGACCCGGGCGACGACGTCGGGCAAGTCGGCGCAGGCCGGCATGGCCGCGAGCAGCAGCGGCGCGGCCAGTGCCAGCGCCGCGCAGCGGCGCGTCAGCAGGAGGGAGGGCATCGCCGCCGTGCGATTGGCGCGCTCATACCCGATGGTAGTCGCGGTACCAGCGCACGAAGCGTTCGATGCCGACGTCGATCGACGTGGCGGGCTGGAACCCGACCCACTCGCGCAGCGCGTCGGTGTCGGCGTAGGTGGCGGGCACGTCGCCGTCCTGCATCGGCAACAGGCGCTTCTCGGCAGTCATGCCCAGCGCGCGCTCGAGGCTGGCGATGTAGTCGAGCAGCGGTACCGGCTGGTGGTTGCCGATGTTGAACACGCGGTACGGCACGTTGCTGGTGCCGGGGTCGGGCGTGTCGGACACGAACGCCGGGTTCGCCTCGGCGGCGCGGTCGCTCACGCGCACCACGCCCTCGACGATGTCGTCGACGTAGGTGAAGTCGCGCTGCATGCGGCCGTGATTGAACACGTCGATCGGCCGGCCTTCGAGGATGGCCTTGGTGAACAGGAACAGCGCCATGTCGGGCCGCCCCCAGGGCCCGTAGACGGTGAAGAAGCGCAGCCCGGTGGTCGGCAGGCCGTAGAGGTGGCTGTAGGTGTGCGCCATCAGCTCGTTGGCCTTCTTCGTGGCAGCGTACAGGCTGACCGGGTGGTCGACGCTGTCGTGCTCGGAAAACGGCAGCCGCGTGTTGCCGCCGTACACGCTGGAACTGGACGCGTACACCAGGTGCCGCACGCCGTGGTGGCGGCAGCCTTCGAGCACGTGCGTGAAGCCGACGACGTTGCTCTCGATGTAGGCGTGCGGGTTAGTCAGCGAGTAGCGCACGCCGGCCTGCGCGGCGAGGTGGATCACGCGGTCGAACTTCTCGCGCTCGAACAGCGCATCCATGCCGGCGCGGTCGGCGACGTCGAGCTTGGCGAAGCGGAACCCCGGCCGCGCCTCGAGCCGGGCCAGCCGCGCGCGCTTCAGCGCGACGTCGTAGTAGTCGTTCAGGTTGTCGAGCCCGACCACCTCGTCGCCGCGCGCCAGCAGGCGCAGTGCGGTGTGCATGCCGATGAAGCCGGCGGCGCCGGTGAGCAGGTATTTCATTCGCGTGGCCGACCTGGTGCGTGATGACGGGCAGTGTCTCCGACTGCGGAAACCGCCTGCGGAAGCCGCGAGCCGATTATCGGCAGCACGGTGCCGCCGCCCCGGCGATTCGTCACGTGACCGGGCCTCGCATCGGCGCCCATTCGCGGGATTGCCGGCGACCGGGTTTGCCGGCACCCTGCGGCAAAGCGGTTGCACGACCGACGGCACGGCCGCGGCGAGCGTCCGCGGAGTCAGGTGGCATGACGCAGTTCGCGGCGCGAGAGGCCCGTTGCGGGTTCGGCAGGCGTATGCTCGGGCGCAGTGGCGGGCCGCGCCGAGGCCATGGTGGATGCGTGGCAGGCCGGGATCGTCGCGGGATGTCATGTCGAAGGACTCCCCAGCGAACCGTCGGAATACTTGACAGTCATGAACGTATGAACCCCGAATCCCAAGCAGATCAAGCACTTGGGGTGAAGGTCCGATAATTGCTTCCTTCTGGATTGACTTTCTGGACAACCCCATGCACGACAACGCGAAGCCACCCGCCGACACGCCCGACCTGGGCCGGCGGCGCTTCGCCCGCGCCGGCACCGCGGTGCCGGTGGTGCTCGGAGCCTTGTCGAGCAAGCCGGTGCTCGGCGCGTCGCTCACGCACTGCACGGTATCCGGGCAGGTGTCGGGCAACCTGTCGCGCCAGGGCCTGGCCGAGGACTGCCTGGTCGGCGAACCGACGTCCCACTGGCTCAACCCCACGACAGCGTGGCCCCTCCCGTTCGTGAAGGGCACGCAACCGCAGTCGACCAACTGCAGCTTCTCGGGCGGCGGTCGCCTGCGTGGCACCAACTTCAATGGCTACACCCCTGGCGGCGGCGTGCCGGCGCTGGCGGCGACGTTCTACAACGGCACCGTGGGTTCGCCGCCCGTGTGCACGCTGAGCACGACGACCAGCAGCAACCCCGCGACGATGCTGCAGGTGCTGGCCAGCACCAACGCGACCGATCTGTACCGCCTGGCACGCGCCGTCGTCACGTCGCTGCTGAACGCGCAACTGGCCTTCAACACGTCGCTGACCTACCCGGTCTCGCCGCACACGATCATCGCGATGTACAACGCCACTTACAACGGTGGCTCGTACCCGGTGACCGCGAGCAAGTCGTGGGACCGCGACCGCGTGATCGAGTACCTCGAGAGCCTGTACCCGCTGGCATAGACTCGGCCGCATGACCGAGCGGCCGAGGACCGGCCCGGCGCCAAGCGAGGCGGCCGGCCCGGCGAGTGCGACGCATCCCCCCACCGTTTCCGACCGGCTGCACGTGGCCCAGGTCGGCGCTGCTGGCGCCGTCCGATGGTGCGTCGCCGCCGACGCGAACCCCGTCGTGCGTCGCTGGGGCGGCGAGGTCGTGGTGCACCATGCCCTGTCGAACGACACCTACCGGCTGACGCCGCAGGCCGGTGACGTGCTGACGGCACTGATGGCGGCCGGCGGCCCCCTCGACGGTGGCCCGGTCGATGCGCGCGACGCGGCCTGCCTGCTGGCGCTCGCCGACCTCGGGCTCGTCACACGGTGCTGACGCTGGAGCAGGTCGACGCGCACACGCTGTCGCGGCGCCTGCGCGACGGCCTCTCACTCGCGACCGGGCCGCTGCGGTTTCGGGTGCAGTCGCCGCTGCGCAGCGTGGCGCGCGGGCTGCATCGGCTCTATGCGGCGTCGACCGTGTTGCCCGACGCCGGCTTCCACGACTTCCATGTCCAGCTGCTGCCGGGGCGCGGCCTGCGGCGCTGGATGCGGCCGCAGGTCGAGTTCCGCGTCGACGGCCACTCGCCGTTCAAGCCCCTGCCCGCGGCACAGGCCTTCGCCATGCTCGAGTGGGGCATGAACTGGTGCGTCGCCGCGCGTGCACACCACTACCTGCTGCTTCACGCCGCGGTGCTCGAACACAACGGGCGAGCGGTCGTGCTGCCCGGCGACCCCGGCGCCGGCAAGAGCACGCTGACCGCCGCGCTGATGCTGGCGGGGTGGCGACTGCTGTCCGACGAGATCACCATGGTCGACCGCGACGACGGCCTGTTGGTGCCGCTGGCACGGCCGGTGAGCCTGAAAAACCGGTCGATCGACGTGATCCGCGCCCGCGACCCCGCGGCGGTGCTCGGCGACGTCGCCGCCGACACGCACAAGGGCACGGTGACGCACCTGCGCCCAAGCGCGCAGAGCGTGGCGCGCATGGACGAGAAGGCGCGCGCGGCCCACGTCGTCTTCCCGCGCTGGCGTGCCGGCGCCGCGACCCGGCTGGGCCCGCGCCCGAAGGCCGACGCCTTCATGCACAACGCCACCCACGCCTTCAACTACAGCCTGCTCGGCCGCCTGGGCTTCGAGCTGAACGCGGCGCTGATCGACGCCTGCGACTGCTGGGACTTCGAGTACTCCGACCTCGACGACGCGCTGCGCGTGTTCGAGGAGCTCGTCGCATGATCCCCGGCGCCGGAAGGCTGCTGCACGCGCTGCGCGACCCGGCGGCGATGGCGGCTTTCTCGGACGACGACTGGGACCTCGTCGTGCGCCAGGCCGCGGCGGCCGGGTTGCTCGGCCGGCTGGCGGCGCTGGCGCGGCAGGCGGGCGTCGAGAGCGCGATCCCGGTGCCGGTGCGGCGCCACCTGAGCGCGCACCGCACGATCGCCGAACAGCAGCAGCGCGCGGTGCGCTGGGAGCTCGTCCACCTGTCGAAGGCGCTCGAAGAGCTGCCCGGGCCGGTGCTGCTGCTCAAGGGTGCGGCGTACGCGGCGGCCGACCTGCCGCCGGCCGCCGGGCGGCAGTTCTCGGACATCGACCTGATGGTGCCGAAGGACCAGCTCGGCGCCGCCGAGCCGGCGCTGATGCTCGGCGGCTGGCACGCGAGCCACCACGACGCCTACGACCAGCGCTACTACCGGCAGTGGATGCACGAGCTGCCGCCGATGGTGCACATCCGCCGCCAGACGGTGATCGACCTGCACCACAACCTGCTGCCCGAGACGGCACGCCTCCGCACGCGGCCCGACCTGATCCTGGCGGCGGCGACGCCGCTGGCGGCATTCCCCCGCTTCTCGATCCCGTCGCGCACGGACCAGGTGCTGCACAGCGCGACGCACCTGTTCCACGAAGGCGAGTGGCAGCACGGGCTGCGCGACCTCGTCGACCTCGACGCGCTGCTGCGCGCCTACGCCGTCGAGCCGGGCTTCTGGGACGCGCTGCTGCAGCGCGCCGCCGCGCTGAACCTCGGACGGCCGCTGTACCACGCGCTGCGGCAGGCTCAGCGCATCCTCGGCGCGCCGGTGCCCGCCGACGTGCTGGCGCGCTGCCCGGCGGCGCCGTCGGCGCCGGTGCGCGCGCTGATGGACCGGCTGTTCGCCGCCGCGTTCGCCACCGCGCACCCCAGCATGCGCCTGCCGCTGTCGGGGCTGGCCGAGTTCGTGCTCTACGTGCGCAGCCACTGGCTGCGCATGCCGCCGCACCTGCTGCTGCCGCACCTGCTGCGCAAGTCGTGGAAGCGGCGCACCGAAGGCTGGTTCGAGCGCGGCAAGAAGTCGTCGGGCGACGGGGCGCCGATAATGCGCCCCGACCGATGACCGTCTCCGTCCCCTCGCCCACCGCCTTCCGCCACCGCCTGCGCGTGTACTGGGAAGACACCGACGCCGGCGGCGTGGTGTTCTACGCCAACTACCTGAGGTTCTTCGAGCGCGCGCGCACCGAGTGGCTGCGCGCGCTGGGCTTCGGGCAGCAGGCGCTGAAAGACCGGCACGCACTGATGTTCGTCGTCGCCGCCACCGCGGTGCGCTACCTGCGCCCGGCGCGGCTCGACGACGAGCTCGACGTGACGGTGGCCGTCACCGCCGCAGGCCGCGCCACGCTGGACATCGCGCAGCAGGCCTGGCGCGGCGACACGCTGCTGGCCGAGGGCGAGATCCGCATCGGCTGCGTCGACGCCACCACCTTCGCGCCGCGGCGCATCCCCCCGCCGATCGCCGACGCGGCGACCTTGCACGCCCTTCCCCGATGAACCAGGACATGTCGATCGTCTCGCTGGTGCTGCAGGCCAGCGTCGTGGTGCAGATCGTGATGGCCGGCCTGCTCGCCGTCTCGCTGGCGAGCTGGACGGTGATCTTCGGCAAGCTGTTCGGCCTGAAGCGCGTGCGCGCGCGCAACGACGGCTTCGAGCGCGACTTCTGGTCGGGGCGCAACCTGAACGAACTGCACCAGGCGGCGGTGGCGCGCGCCGCCGGCGACGGCGCGCCGATGGAGCGCATCTTCGCCAGCGGCATGCGCGAGTTCCTGAAGCTGCGCGAGAAGCGCCTCGACGCCGCGGCGCAGCTCGACGGCGCGCGCCGCGCGATGCGCGCCAGCTTCCAGCGCGAGCTGGACATGATCGAGAGCCACCTGAGCTTCCTCGGCTCGGTGGGTTCGGTGAGCCCGTACGTCGGGCTGTTCGGCACCGTGTGGGGCATCATGCACGCGTTCGTCGGGCTGGCGAACCTGCAGCAGGTGACGCTGGCCACCGTCGCGCCGGGCATCGCCGAGGCGCTGGTGG